>JAZQYT010000252.1:0-3140 GCA_045633665.1 Eubacteriales bacterium
GCTCTTAACTCAAGAATTTCTTTTTCGTATTCTTGTATGTGTCGATATCCTCTTGGCATAACAAAACCTCCTATGGTAGTACTTTAATTCTACCATAGGAGGCTCTTTTTTTCAATTGTCCGTTTTTAACGGACTTGTGCATCCCTACAAACTCTCTTTTTTTATTTTCTTCTTAATTCTTTATTCTTTTTCTTCTCATCGGTTAACCTCTTTTGAACCCCGCCACTATGGCGGGGTTTTCGTCTTACAAAGAAAAAGCCCTTGCAGATACAAGGGCTTTTGTTTTTATGAATTTACACCCCAAAGAACAGCCAGATGATGATATATGCGGGAATGATCGCAGCCAGGGTGAACGGAATACCGATCTTGAAGAAGTCGCCGTTCTTGACCGTGTTGCCTTCCTTACGCAGAATACCGATACCCGTAATATTGGCGGAGGCACCAATGGGAGTGCAGTTGCCGCCCAGCGTTGCACCGGACAAAAGCCCAAAGTAAAGCGGGATGGCGATCAGCCCGGCATCCACACCCATGGTTGCGGAAAGGGCTACCGAGATAGAGCCGATGACCGGGATCATGGTGGCAACATACGGGATATTGTCGATGAAGGCGGAGATCAGGACGGATGCCCAGACGATCACCGTGTACATCAAGAAGAGGTTTCCGCCGCCTGCCTTGACCAACAGTCCCGCCAGCCAATCGATCACGCCCTGCGCGGAGATACCGCCGATGACAAGGAACAGGCCAAGCAGAAGCAGAATGGTTTCATAGTCGATCGCCTTAATAGGCTCAAGGGCTGCCTTGAAGCTCTTTTTGCGGATCACGGTGTAAACAAGGCCGATCACAAGCAGCACGCAGCAAATGGCACCGTTGGTGATGTCGGGCATATTGGGAATAAAGGATGCGGTGATCAGCAAAAGCAGCATAGCCACCAGCAGAATGCTGGGTACGTAATCGGTGACCTTTGTATACTGGGTGATCTTGTCCACCTTCTTTTTTCTCTCCTTGCGGAACAGGAATGCAAGGATCAGCGCGGAAATAACTGCACCGAGCTCTACCACAAAGAACATACCGGGACGGCCGTTGTACCAGAAGAAGTCCATAAAGTTCATTTCCAAAGCCGAGCCGAGCATGATGGCAGTGGTGTCACCGACAAGTGTTGCAGCGCCCTGCAGGTTGGAAGAAACGGCAATCGCGATAATAAAGGGTACGGGGTTGGTCTTGAGCTTTTTGCAAATCTCAAGTGCGACGGGAGCGATCATAAGCACGGTGGCCACGTTGTCCACGAATGCCGAGATAATGCCAGCAAACAGCGAGAGCGCAACAGCGGCTACCATGATGTTAGGACAGCAGGACATGACCAGATCGGCCAGCAGCTCGGGCATTTTGCTCTCAATAAAGAGTGCAACGAGTCCCATGGTGCCTGCGATCATGAGCAGAACGTTCAGGCTGCTCATATCAAGGCCGGTTCCCCAGATCTCGCCAAGCGGCAGCATGCCTGTTGCGATAAACAGCACGGCCGAGCCGAGTGCGATGTAGGGACGGATCTTGCTGAAGGTCAGCATCAAAACGTAGGTCAGGGCGAAGAGAACGATGGCAATGATCATGCCATATTGGTCAAGAAATGCCTGTGGTATCATTGTGTCTTCCTTTCGTCTTTGTTTTTTTGTGATTTATTTTGATTTAATGTGCGTCGTACCAGTCTTTTCCCCACTTGGCATCTGCCGACATGGGGACGGAGAGCGAAACAGCGTTTTCCATCTCGGATTTCAAAATTGCAAGCACGGCATCGCAGCAATCCTTACGGCACTCCACGATCAGCTCGTCGTGTACCTGCAAAATCAGCTTTGCGTCGTACCCGCTCTCGCGCAGCGCCTTGTCCACGCGAATCATGGCGATCTTGATGATATCGGCAGCAGTTCCCTGAATGGGGCTGTTCATAGCCACGCGCTCACCGAAATGCTTGAGATTCTTGTTTTGTGCCGAAAGCTCGGGAATACTTCTGCGTCTGCCGAACATGGTGGTCACGTAGCCGTCCTCATAGGCCTTTTTGACCACGTCAGAGAGATAGTGCGCTACACCCGGATAGCTTGCCATATAGCTCTCGATATATTCCTTGGCGGCTACGCGCGAGATGTGCAGATCCTCGGCAAGCGAGAATTCACCCATACCGTACACAATCCCGAAGTTGATGGCCTTGGCACGCTTACGCAACTCCACGCTCACCCCATCGGGATCTACACCGAACACGCGACAGGCGGTGGAGGTATGAATGTCCGCACCTTCGATAAATGCCTGCTTCATGGCCTCGTCATCCGAAACGACAGCCAGAAGACGCAGCTCGATCTGCGAGTAGTCGGCATCCAGCAGCACGTAATCCTCGTTTTTGGGGATAAAATATCTGCGCAGCTCCCTGCCAAGCTCGGTGCGGATGGGAATATTCTGCAGATTGGGCTCTGCCGAGGAAAGTCTGCCCGTGGCAGTTCCCGTTTGCTTGAAGGTGGTATGCACGCGTCCGCCCTCGTCCACGACTGAAAGCAGGCCGTCCACGTAGGTGGATTTGAGCTTGGTCATCTGGCGGTATTCCAAAATATCCTCGATGATGGGATGGTATTTTTTGAGTTTTTCCAGCACCTCTGCGTTGGTTGAATAGCCTGTTTTGGTTTTCTTGCCTGCGGGGAGTCCGAGTCGTTCAAACAGCACCTCTCCAAGCTGCTTGGGAGAGTTGATATTGAATGGCCCGCCTGCCGCAAAATGGATGCGCTGTTCCAACTGCTCGGTATGCGCGTCCAGCAGCATGCCGTAGCGTGCGATACCCTCGCAATCCACAAGACAGCCGTAATCCTCCATATCCGCAAGCACCGCTGCCAGCGGCATTTCGATATTCATAAGCAGATCATATTGACCGCTCTGCTTCAGCTTTTGCGTCAAGGGCTCGACCATGCGCCATGCGTACACGGCAGCAGGGATTTCGGGGTTGCCGATCTCGCCAAGATACGACACGGTCAAGCGATCAAGCGCGTAGCTCCCCTGCCCGGGATCGTCCACCCATGCGGCAAGCATGACGTCAAAGGCACAGCCCTTATAGTCGCAGCTCTGTGCAGACAAGGCACGGTAAAGACTCTTGCAATCGTAGGCGGCAA
>JAZQYT010000253.1:0-4670 GCA_045633665.1 Eubacteriales bacterium
GAGGGCCTTTTCCTCCAGGCCCTCCAGCTCGTCGGCCTGACCGACGTTACCGGAAACGGCGATGACCTCGCAGTTGTTGTAGTTTTCCTTCAGCCACGGAATGATGATGGACGTATCCAAACCGCCGGAATAGGCGAGTACGACTTTTTTGATGTTTTCCTTGTTGATCATGATGTGCCTCCGTTTGGTTCCGCTTGAATATTTATGCGGTTTCGTGATTTTTATGCGAATATTATACCAGTTTGTCGCTCGTTTGTCAATAGGGAATTCTTCGCAATTTGAAACAAAATGCCGTTGTGTTTTCAGGCATCCTGCACAATGACGAAGGGGCAACCCTTGAACTTCGGAGTGGAAACGGCGCGCATACGATTTTGGGCATACGTTTTGCATATATGCAGAATATATGCGAATATTTTCTGCCTGCGAGATCCCCCGCAGGCAGATAGATATGGGTCGGGATCACTGCATCTCGCCGATATCGAAGCCCTCGTCGGGGATCATATCGTCGGTGATTTCAAAGCCTTCCTCTGCGTGCTCCACCATGTAAGTCTTCAGCTCATCGGCGGTGATCACGCCGTCCTTACCCAGCTCGTCGATCATCTTGTTGGACATTTCCAGAACAACGTCGTCAGGAACGTCGTAGCCTTCCGCGCTGAAGTTCTCGCGGACGCTCTCAATGATTACGGCGTCGCGCTCCTTCTTGGGAAGCTCCAGAACGTTCGTCAGAGAGGTAGCCACGCTTCCGATCATTTCATCGTACTCGCCGCTCTCCAGAAGCTCCTTGCCCAGCATGTTGGTCACCAGACGAATGCTGAGGTTCTTCAGCTCTACGGACAGAGCCTCCAGACGGGGGCTTTCCTCCAGCTTGCTCAGCAGGCTGCTCAGCAAGCTGTCCTGACCCAAACGCTGTACCAGCGTCTCGTACCCCATCTCGTCCGTCAAAATATCGTAGACCATCAGGTCTCCAATGACGTCCAGAATGATCAGCATATCCTCGCGCAGAGTCTCAGGCTCCTGCTCGGACATGATCTCCAGCACGCAGTTCACGGTGGGATTCATGGTAGCGTCCAGAGAGGGGCGCTCCATGCCGATAAAGGACTCGTTTTCCAACCAAGTTTCAGACATTGCCACCAGCGTGTCGGTCATCATCAGTGCGACCCAGTCCGACTCGAACATGCTGTTGGCGGCATCGAACAGAATCTCCTTGTCTTCCTCGACGAAATCCTCCTTCGAGAAGGTGTCCACTGCCTCGGAGAAGCAGCCTGCCGTCGTCACGAAACCGCAGAATTCTTTTTCCAGATTGATCTTGACCTTCTCACCGTGGGTCACGTCCTTGTCCAGCTTCGCGGTGGTCAAGCCCTTGAATACGGGCTTACCGATGGTTACGTGGATGGACTTCATAAGGATCTGACCGTCCAGCGTGTCAGCGACCTCTACCAAGGCGTCCTCGTCCCAGCCGGTATCCTCCACCATCTCTTCCATCATGGCGGATTCCATCATGCCGGTATCCTCAACGGTATACAGCAGCTTGGCACCGAAGGCCATGAATCCGCACAGGGGGATCAGGGTGACAGCACCGATCAGGAAGCCGTTCAGCGCACCCAAAGGCATGGTCAGACCCAGCTTGGAGCGCTCCTTGAGAACGGGAACCTTCTTCTCTACGATCCACATGACCATAGCAATCACGAAGCGGATCACCAGGAACACGATCACGAACAGAATGGGTGCCAGAACAAGGGCAACGATCACGCGCAGACCCTCGCCCATGGCGGGAACGCGTGCCATGAAGGTGTCCAGCTCGCCTTCCGTCTTCTCGAGCAGCAAGGAATAGACGAGTTTGGACAGCGGAGACGCGAGCAGCTTAGCGAGGGGGATGGAAACGACCGTCGACACAATGGTGATACCGATGCGTACCGTCGCCATGATCCAGCTGCGCTTGCGCGCGCCCAGCATATAAATGACACCCCACACGTTGATGTACAGGAGCGCCAGCACGGACAAAGCAATGAGAATGATCTTCAACATATATATTGCCCTCCAAAAGCAAACATTGATGTCATTATAGCACAATTTTCCAGCATTGTCAATGCTTTTTTTACATTCTTTTGCCATATTGAAAAATATTTCAACTTTTTTTCAAAAAACCCTTGACAAATCCATCCCGTTGTGCTATAATATCGTCGTTCCGCTGATGGACGTAACAAACAACTGCTGGTGTGGCTCAATGGCAGAGCACCTGATTTGTAATCAGGCGGTTGATGGTTCGACTCCGTTCACCAGCTCCATATTTGGGGGATTTCCCGAGCGGCCAAAGGGGGCAGACTGTAAATCTGTTGTCACTGACTTCGGTGGTCCGAATCCACCATCCCCCACCAAGCAAAAAACCACTGCGTAAGCAGTGGTTTTTTGCTTGGTGCGAGATTGATGGTGAGGCCGCCGACGCAAGAAGCAAGCAGCCTTCCCTTTTATTCCATCGGCGGACGAAAAGACTATATGCGCCTACGGAACGCAATCCGATTCACAGTTGTTACAATCATACATTTCACCGCCTTTCTGAGTTTATTACATCATAATTGGGGGCATTTGTAAAGTGAAATATTCGGCTACGCCGAATGTGAAATAATTCACTGCGAGAATTGTGAAATATCTCACTTCGTGAGATGTGAAATGAAATTCGCCCTTCACATTTGCGAAGCAACTATTTCACAGCGAAGCTATTTCACTTGGCAGAGCCAAATTTCACTCGCCGCAGGCGAATTTCGTTAAAAAAACACATCTGCAGAGCAGATGTGCTTTTTTCTGGAGGCGCCACCCGGACGGCGGCTTCGCCGCCTATCGGCACGTCCGATTCCGCACGATGTGTCCAAAACGAAAACGGTACCCGATGCGTACCTTTTTCGTTTTGGCTCGTCTTGACAAAAAAGATGCCATTCGCAATATCAAAAGCCAAACAACTCAAGCCACGGGTAACTATTATACAACGGAGCGAATCCTACAGCACGGTAAGGATACGCCTCCTCCCGGCCATCATATCCGGGAATCTCGTGAGCTATCAATGTAAAGCCCGAGGAAGAATTTGTTATAATAATCGTGTCACACCCTGTAGTAGATTTGCCGTACGCCATGGGGCCTGTATTGCTACACGGTGTGTATTTCAGTTCAAGTCTGAAGTCAGAACCAGTAACGTTTTTCTCAAGATAATCCAAGGGCAGCAGTCCTTGCGTGTAAGCGCATTGAGAATGATAAACACAGTTGTTAAAGAAATTGATGATCCCGATAAGTCTGGGATCGTTTCTCTCCAATAATATAGATTCCCCGTCCTTGTAGAGTGTTGCAGTAAGGGGAATGTTGTGTATGTCGGGATAAGACTCATATTTTTCTGATGGGATGTTTGAAACAACATCTCTTATCTCTTCGTTGGTCAGGTCTTCGCCCTCTTTGACGTTAAAAAACGTATCCGGAGAGAAGCTGTTGCTTACAAGCGCGGCTTTTTCTTCATCACTCATAGGCTCAACGTTTGTATCATTACAACCTGTAAATGTTACCAATGTGAATAGCGAAATGAATAGTGCAAAAATTCTCTTAAACATATCTCCACCGCCTTTCTGGTTTTATTATAGCACATTTTCTAATATTAGTCAATATCTGCAAACAAAAGGGCAAGGTAAAGGTTCACTTCTACTCCCTTGCTTGAAAATGCCGATTGGCATCTTTTTATTTGCACGAAAAGCCGAATTAAATTTATTTGTTATTATTCTTTGCCGTATTGATCGACGAAACGAGCATAGCTCGCAGCGACTTGCATTTTGATTCAAGAAAGCTATACTGTTCCTCTCCAATATAATTGGTTTTGTAAAGCAACTCCAACCAATATCCCGTTTCGTTTGCTTCTTTGAGCGCAATCTGCATTTTTGAGATAAAATCCGCCGCACCGTGTGCGTATTTGGCTTCACGAATATTTGCGCCAATCGACGTTCCGCATCTGCCGATCTGATTGGAAATAATACTCTCGCGTTGCTCCTTTAATTGCTTTACAAGATTAATTATTTGAACTGCAAAATCCATCGATTGCTCCGAAAGCTTATCGTTTGCCATAATATCACCGTCCTTTGAGTAAAGTATATCATAATCTTTCAGTTTTGTCAATGATGCATTCGCTTCTCGAATATGAAGCAGAAGCCTTACGGCTTCTGTGAAGCGGCAACTTCGTTGCCATGAAGCGAAGCGCACACTAACCTCTCCGTGAGCCGAAGGCTCGCTTCATAGGGCGAAGCCCTGCTTCATTTTTCATGCACCGCAGGTGCGCTTCATTTCCAAAACAAAAAGCACTTCGTAAGAAGTTCTTTTTGTTTTGGAGGCGCCACCCGGAATCGGACCGGGGATAAGGGTTTTGCAGACCCGTGCCTTACCGCTTGGCCATGGCGCCATATTCTCTTTAGTTAACAAATGCGGATGCGAATGAATCGCACCCGCATTGTTCTGGAGCGGATTACGGGGCTCGAACCCGCCACCTTCGCCTTGGCAAGGCGACGCTCTACCAAATGAGCTAAATCCGCATAGAAGTTGCCGAATGATTACCCGACCCCTTCAAAATGGTGCCTCCGGTCGGAATTGAACCAACGACACTGTGATTTTCAGTCACATGCTCTACCAACTGAGCTACAGAGGCA
>JAZQYT010000254.1:0-8000 GCA_045633665.1 Eubacteriales bacterium
TACAGCGATATTCTCCTTGATTACGAGTTCACACGCCTTGATCTTGAATTCCTTGCTGTACGTTCTTTTCATGGACTCACCTCTCTCAAGTTAATTATATCATTAACTCTTCGTTTTGTCCATTTTTATTGTACAACTTTCAATTATTCATTATTCATTATTCATCATTCATCAATCGTCTACGTCCAGATTCTCCAGCGCGCTCTTCTTGGGTGCAGGTCTTGCGTCACCGTGCTTGACAAACAGCATGGTGATAAACGAGAATACGACGAAGATAGCACCAAACAGGAAGAACACCTGACGCATGCCAATCAGGTCGTACAACACGCCCGACACGATGGGTGCAACGATCTGCGCGGACATGGACGCGGTGTAATAATACCCCGTGTATTTGCCCACGTCACCGCCGCGTGCCAGCTCGACCACCATGGGGAACGAGTTGACATTGATGGATGCCCAGCCGATGCCTGCCAGGCTGAAAATGGGATACATGATCCACGCGGGTGTGGTGGGCTGGATGAAGTGACCGACAAGGAACGCGGTTGCCAGCATGATAATACCTGCAAGAATGGTCTTCTTTCTGCCGACCTTGGACGAAATGATGCCAACAGGCACATAAGACACGATGGCCGCAGCCTGCGCCACGATCAGCGTGAAGTTGAAGTCAAAGCCCAGAATATTGGTCGCGTAGACCGAATACTTACTGGTGATCGAGTTATAACCGATAAACCAAAGTGCAACAGAGGCAAGGATCAGCATCAGCGAGAGCAGCTCAGGCTTGGACAGCTTGCGCTTTTCTCCGCTTGCGTCCTGCGCGGGAGCTTCTTCAAGGCCAAGACGGATGGATTCTGCCTCCATTTCAGCAGCCCACTTAGGCTCACGGACAGTCAGCATGAACACAATCAGGCCGACCAGCATGACAGATACGACGGCTACGACGTAGCCGGTATATTGCATGTAGTGATTCTTGGAGGTTGCGAACACCATACCCAACACCAGTACGATAATACCGCCGGCCGTTCCCGTCAAGTTAATGATTGCATTTGCCTTGGAGCGCAAGGGCTTGATCGTCACGTCGGGCATGAGTGCCACGGCGGGAGAGCGGAAGGTTGCCATAGCGACCAGTACGACAAGCAACGTTGCAATAAAGCCGACAAAGGGCAAGGGATTTGCCACGGTCAGCTCAACCGTGGTTTTTCTGACCAGCTCCGCAAACTCGGCATCCGCCATAGTTCCCTGCTCAAGGCCGGGAACGCCTGCAGCGATGACCTGGGCCAGCTGATAGTTATCGATCAGCGTAAGTCCTACGAAAGCAACGACGGCAACGATGGTGCCGCACAGAATGAAGGGCGTGCGCTTGCCAAGCTTGGTGTTAATCTTATCCGACAGCGCACCGAAGATGGGCAGCATAAAAACAGCGAGAACGTTATCGATGGACATGACCGCGCCCGAAATGGATTGCGGCAAACCGAAGTGATTGGTCAGAATCAGCGGAACGATGGCATCATACGCCTGCCAGAAGGCGCTGATGAGAAAGAACGCCATACCGACCAGCAATACGCGTTTGTAATTCAGTTTCATAATAAAATCCTTTCAAGTCGTTTTATGGGCTTGCTTAGCCGAACCAAGTTGGTTTTGACTCCCGTTCGGCTATCTGTATTCTACCAAATATTGTGCGCAAATGCAAGAGATTCTATGAAAAATTAATACATCTTAATCCAACAGCGGCGGACACAGATACACATCGGATACGAAATCGGTGTGCTCCTTATCCAGCAGCATTACCCAAACGGTCAACTCGCGATCCAGCATTTCCTCGGTGACGGGGATATAGTAGGTGTAGTGGTGATCCATGAAAATGACGCGCGATTCCCATGCGTTGGCCAGGTACGTGGGCGCACGGTCGGGCGCACCGAATGCACGCTCACCCATCTCCACAGCGGCATACGCACCCTCAACGCCATGCTCGCCTTCAAGCGCGACCGACAGATAGGAGCCGGGCACCCAATCGCGGCGGTCAACCTTAACAGTCGCCTTTTGCGCACCGATCACAGGTCTTTGCTGCGTGGAGGGTATCAGGTTATTGGCACGCGGCTCGGTCAGCGTCAGCTCTACGCCGTTTTTGTAAAGCGAGATACGGCTGATGCGATCCATGGGCTTAGGTACACGCACGTAGCGCAACGCGCCCACGGCAAAGGACAGTGTGCATCTCTTGCCCTTACATTCATAAATATTATGCACGTTATGGCGTACCACGCCTACAGTCTGCTCACCGATCTCGGCAAAAGTGCCTATGCCTGCGTCATTCCAAGTGTGCAGATCGACAGAATAATCCAACTGCTCGGGGATCCATTGCTCGGGTGCTTCCTCGGTAGGCACGTCGGGGCAGAAAAATTCGATCTCAACGCGATCGGCATCCATCACACTACCGAAATCCACGCGCAGGCAACCGCCGTCAATTCTCGTACCCGTTCCCCACAGGAAGCGGGAGTTGCCGTCAAAGAAGGTGTCGGGATTGCCGTCAAAGGCATATGCGTTATTGCAGCCGCGCAGGCGATAGGTATCCTGAGCAAAGAACGCATCGCGCGCAGCCTTGACTGCAGGGATGCGCGTTTCTCCCGCACGCTTGGCGCAGCGGCTTTCCAAGGAATCGTTATCCATGGCAAACAGCGTGGCTTCGATCAGCTTTTCGGCATTGGTCGGAATTGCCGTGGGCACGGTCGTTCCCAGCTTTTTGATGCTTGGCAGCTCGCGCACAAGCTCATAGCGGTTGCGGCCAATCACACGGTGCGGACGGTCGGAGAGCAGCTTGGGGGCTACGCAGCTGTCGCAGATCTCCAAAAGCACCGCACGGAAGGGCTCAACCTTGATCTTGACAGTCGCACCGTACTTGTACCTGCCGAACTTATACGTTGCGGGATGGTGCGACACCACCGTGACCGACGCGCATTCGGCAAGACCGATCTCACCGTCCAGCGTGATCTCAAATTCCTTGGTTTCCCACGAAGGGTTACCAAAGCTGAGCACGCGCGTTTTTTCGTTGCCGCGGGCTACGGCATTCTTGCCGTATTTTTCCTCGGGCAGCAGCATGCCGTCCACCAAAATATCGTTAAGTCTTGCATGCAGATTGTAAATATGCGCAAGTCTGGGCTGCTCCTTATCGCAAAGCAGCCAGGGGTTGCCGTAAATTTCAGGCGCTAAGATCAGATTGCGGTTGAAGGCCTGGTAGACCAAATCGTCCTCAAAACGATCCATGCAAGAAGAAAGACAAACACCGTGGTCCTCGGTCAGACGACGCAGGCCGTCCGTTTCACCGCGCGAAAAGATAAAGGCACGGTTGTGGGGGGCTGTGCATTGATTGTACGAAAAGATATCCACATAGGTTTCCGCTCCCTGCCAAAGGAAGGTCGTTGCGTACTTATCACCCTCGCCAAGCTCAAGTCTGTGGTTCAGCAGCACCAGGTCGGGCGAATACTTGCGGCATTCGGTCTGTACCTCGCAAAAGCGTCTGCGCGTATCCTCTCGCAGCGTGCCGCACACGCCGTCCATCTTGAACAGCGCGAAATGATAGTCACGGCAAAGCGAGACCAGCAGCTCGTGTCTTGCCTTGGCGCTTTCCTCATCCTCACCGTATCCGTCAGGACCCATCCAAACGCCCATGCGCGCTCCGATATCCGCAGCCGCCTTGACCACGGGAGCATACCCGTTCGGATACTGGCGCGAAAGCTTGGGGCCCTCCAAGGTTTCATAAGTCCCCTGCGCACCGTCCAGATTTCCCGCATCCCAGGCATAAATATCCAGCTGCATACCGTAGGTATCGCGCATCCAGCGGAAATATTCCAGGTTGATCAGCGTTTGCTGCTCGGTCGATCCCTCGTTGGTATTGTTTATCCATGAAAAATACTGCGCATGCGAGGGAGTTTTTTCGTCCGCGCCCGCAGTCTGCTTGGTCTTTTCGATCATATAGGTACCCTCCTTTGGAGATTTCCACCTATATCATACCATGTCAAAAGCTTTTCGTCAAGAATTTGGCACAAAACAATTCGCTTTGCTTGACATTTGCCCCGTTTGGGTGTACAATGAAACCGATAAAATGTAAAGGAGCATTTGATATGAGCAGCTTTGAAAACCTTCGCATTGTGGATAATTTTTATCAGACATCTCTGTTTTTCCCAATGCCCACCGTGATTATCTCCACCCTTTGCGAGGATGGTAAGACCAACCTCGGCCCTTATTCGCTGGTACAGCCCTATTACGTGGCAGGCAAGGACTATTATGCCATGCTGCTGTGCTGCCGTAATTCCTCCAATACCGCACAGAACATTCTGCGCAACGGAAAATGTACCTTGAATTTTATTGACGACAAGCCCTCCACCTTCAAGGAGGCTGTCAAGCTTTCCTGGCCGGGTGACAAGCCCGAGGAAAAAATGCCAAAATGCAACTTCAAGCTTGAAAAATCTCTGCTGGAAGAAGAAACCGGCGAGGTAAGACCAATGGTGCTCAGCGACGCGATCGAGGCCATCGAATGCACATGGATGCGCGAGCTGGACGGTGCAGACAGGGATCAACCCGGTGAACTCAACGGTTACGAGGGTCCCTATCACGATTTCAACGGCATTACCTCCAAGTTCGGTGCGCACTTTATTTTGCGCGTGGACAAGATTTTGATGAAGAAAAAGTACCGTGACGCTATCATCAACGGTGTCAAGGCCAAGGACTTCCCCGCCCTGCCCGTGGATTACGGCTACCGTGATTCCAAGAATTTCTGGTTCCATCGCAAGACGCGCATGAGAGCCGAGCTGCTCCAGATGCGCAAGGCATCCCTGGCTTCGGTTCGTTATGCTGCCGACCGCGCTGACGATAAGATCAAGTTTACCGACGAGGCACTGGAAACCGTACTGGCGGTTCCCCGCGTGTTTTTGCCCCTGGTACTCAAGGGCTGCGTGGATTGGGCGCGTGAGAACGGCGTGGAGCTGATCACCGCAGAGCATATGCAGATCATCAACGACAAGCGTGCCAAGGAAAAGGAAAAGAACCACAAAAAGTAAAAACGCAGCAGGAATTTGCTTTCAAGCGAGCAGATTCCTGCTGTTTTTGCGCAAGTACAAAGCATAAAGACGCGTCGGTCGCCAATTTCATCGGCTATTGAAAATTTTTAAAAAATATGCTAAAATACTGTCACCAACAGCCCCTGATTTCCGACATGTATGGTAGAGGACAAATTTTTCTGAAAGGAGACGCCTATATGCAGGATCTTGAGATTATTGAGCTGTATTTTGCGCGCGACGAGCGTGCGATCAAGGAAACCTCCGACAAATACGGCCGCTATTGCCAAAGCGTTGCGCAAAGCATTCTGCACAACCTGCAGGACGCAGAGGAATGCGTCAATGATACGTGGCTGCAGGCATGGCATTCCATCCCGCCCGCACGCCCCTCGTACCTGCAGCAATACTTGGGCAGCATCACGCGCCACCTCTCACTTGACCGCTACCGCCAAAACAACGCACGCACCAAAAGCGGCGGACAGGTAGCTGTTGCGCTGGACGAGATACAAGAGGTGGTTGCCTCGGACGTCACCGTGGCAGACCAGATGCAAGAGCGCGAGCTGATTGCGGCCATTGACCGCTTTCTGTGGGCGCTGCCCGAACGCGAATGTAATATTTTCATTCGCCGCTACTACCATATGGACGCGATCAAGGACATTGCCCAGCGTTACGGCCTGAGTGTGGCCAACGCCAAAAAGATCCTTTCGCGCACACGCGCCAAGCTGCGCACATTTTTGGAACAGGAGGGCTGGACTGTATGACAGAGCATGAATTTACCGATCTTTTGGGCGGTATTGATCCCGCGCTCGTGGCCCGTGCCGAGGCGCGCGTACCCGTGCGCAAAAAGCAAAGCTTCCGACGCACCGTGATCGTGCTTGCTGCAGCCCTGCTGGTGCTGATCTCACTGCTTTCGGTGGCGGTCATCGCATACTTCCCTAAAACATACGACCTGGATTATGAGATCCCCAAGCACGAAAACGCAAGCAAGGTGGCACAGATCTACTATACCGAGGACGGCAAAATCAAGCGGCAAAGCGTGCTGCTGCCGCCTACAGCCGAGAATATTTTTATGACCTGGCAGCACCTCAACGGCCTTGAAGACCAGGCCACCCTGATAGAAATTGCTTCGACCGAAGGGGCATATCCGGACAGACAAGTGGTCATGACGCTCTCAACAGAGTTGCGGGATCATCCCGAATCCGAGACACTGCTTGACTCTTTGCAAAAAACCTTTGCACAGTATTTTGTCATGCGTGCGGAAAACATCTCCTTTGAATTTGCAGATCAAACAATCGAAGACGTGGGGCTGCACTTTTACTACCTCCCGTCGGTCGCATCCTCGCCTGCCGTCCCCGGTGGCCGAATTGTCGTCACGGTAGGCATGACCAACGTGTCCGATCAGGATATTGCGTTTGAAGGCGCGTGGAGCGACTTTGTCCCCCGGGCAAAGCTACTGGCAAAATCGATCATTTACGTAGCGCATGAAATTCACCCTGAGCCAAACGACAGTACCACGGAAATTGCCGAATACCGCCTTGCCCCCGGCCAGAGCCGCGAGGTGACCTATGTGTTCCATATCCCCGAGCAGGCTCCTGTGGGTGTGTATGACCTCACGGTCAGCTTTGGAGAGCAATCCCATACCTTTGAAAGGTTTGTGAGCATTACAGAACTCAGCACGCCCGTCATCACACCCGATTCTCATTCTTACGTCTATAGTAATTTTTTGAAAGAATACGGTCTGAACACCTCCGATCCCGTCGCTTTCAAAGCTGCCCTGCAGGCGCTTACCCATGGCGGTGTCGGGCTGTTTGAGATCATGAATGAAGCGGACGTTGATTGGTTGCCCGGCTACAGCGGTGAGATTTACGACTCCGAGCAATTCACGTACGTGTATTCCGCGCCCTCGCAGGACGGTGCGAATACATCCCACGTAAACACTTTCACAGCAACGGTATTGCCCGACGGCATGATTCTCCCCTATGGGATCTCCCCCGAGGAAGGCTTGATTGCGGCATTGTGCAAGCTGGGCATGACCGAGCAGGATGCAAGAAACGCTCTTGAAAAGAAAATCACCCATTTCTTTACGGACAGTATGCATTCAAGCATAACCGTGATCACCGTCTCTTACAATACGACCTACATCGAAATCGCTTACGCATACGGTAGAACGTGCGTGGACATACGCTTCGATGAGAACGGAGAGCATTTTCAAATGCTGCGCATCCAAACCGAGGCTTCGCCCGCCCCCCAAGACGTGCAGGTCGTCTTTACCGGCTTTATGTATGACGAGTTTGTTTACACGCTTTCCGCACAGCAATACGAGCAATTCGTCTTCATGCTCGAACGTGCAGAAAAGATAGCGGATACGGCAGAGTTGGAATGTGACAGCTTCGGCACCGTGGGCAACAGCTCTTTTAAATACGACTCAAAAACAGGCGTGCTTTTATTGGACGGATGCACCTATACCCTGACCGAGCAGGATCGTCTGAAGCTGAACGTCATGGTCAGCGGCACGGTCCATCTCAATTTTGATCCAAGCGCTACGATCGAGGTGGATTCTCCCTATGACGATATTACGCACTACGCCACGCTTTCCGAGGCGCACAGGGATCGGATCATAGCAATTCTCAACGATGGAAATTGGGAATGGCTGCCGGGCGGCCCCAACGTACAGGCAGGCGATCACACGCTCACGTTTTGGGACGCGGATACGCCTCTTGACAAGCGGGATAGAATCGAGTACCACTCCGAAACGGGTTTGTTTGTATACAACGAATACTATCTGAATATTTCCAATGCTGACAGACTTGCCGTCAATGACATTTTCAGCGGCTACGCCGTGCAGCGACCTGATACATAAAAAATCAATCACAGAACACAGAAAAACCGCTCTTTTGAGCGGTTTTTCAGCCTCATTTTTACTCCTACGGGACGTCGAGGGCGCCGTCCCCTGCA
>JAZQYT010000255.1:0-5898 GCA_045633665.1 Eubacteriales bacterium
TCACAGAACGACATGGCTACGATCCGACTTGTATAGCGATCCAACACCTCCAAGAGAAAATCCACGCCCTGCATGCGCAGCGCCGAGCCAAACAGGCAAGGGAACAGCCTGCGCTGGGCGATCAGTTGCGCGATATCCGCGTCCTCGATCGGTTCACCTACAAGAAAGCTGTCCAAAAAGTCCTCGTGCAATAGCGCCAGACGCTCGTCTAGCACGTTTTTGTCCTCATCCTCGTAAAAGGCGCAGATACGTGAGTCCAGCGAGCGGGCAAGCTCGTCTGCCATTTCCTGTTTAAGCTTGATGGCAACATCGGTCTTGTTGACAAAGATCAACGTCGGCACGTCGTAGTAGGCAAGCAGCTGCCAGAGCGTGCGCGTGTGATTCTGCACGCCGTCCGTACCGCTGACGACCAGGATCGCGTAATCCAAAAGCGAGAGCACGCGCTCCGCCTCGGCAGAAAAGTCCACGTGACCGGGGGTATCCAGTAAAATGAAGTCGCATTGCTCGGTAGAAAACCGCGCCTGCTTGGAAAATACGGTAATGCCGCGCTCGCGCTCCATGGCATGCGTATCGAGATAGGTGTTCTTGTGATCCACGCGGCCTAAGGTACGGATCCTGCCCGAAAGATAGAGCAGCGCTTCGGAAAGCGTAGTTTTGCCCGCATCCACGTGCGCAAGGATCCCTATGGTCAGCTTTTTCTTCATGCCTGCTCTCCTTTCAAAAATTTACTCTGAATATTTTATCATATTCCGCGCGAAAATTCAAGTTATTATTCTCCTTTTTTCGCCAACTGTCGCAAAAGACTTGCACATATCCCCGAAATATGCTATAATACGGTGAGAATACGTAAGGAGAACAATATGAAAAGAGCCGTTATTCGTATATATATTACCGCGATCACGCTTGCCTTGCTTGCGCTGACGCTTTGTGCGGGGGCATATGCTGCCGAGAGCGAACAGACCTGCGCGCACACGTTTGGCGAGTGGGAGCTGACGGTTGTGCCTGACTGCACGCAAAAGGGCGAGGCACAACGCACCTGCTCAGGCTGCGGCTTTGTCGAGAGCATTGTAGTCACGCATCCGGGACATGTGCCGGGGGACTTTATCATGGATGCCGCTCCGCAGATCGGTGTTGCGGGAAGCATGAGCCGATCCTGCACGGTATGCGGTGAGCTACTGCAGACCGAGGTGATCGCGCCACTGCCCGAGCCCGAACCGGCACCCGAAACCGAAGCACCGACCATGCCTGAAGAGAATTGGATCGACGTGCCGCTTCCGCTTGCGCTGATTGCATTTGCTTTGCCCAATCTCGTCCTGATCGCGGTGCTTGTCATTCGCGCGATCAGAAAACGCGTGGAAAAGCTGAAGCTCTGATAGCCCTTTGCAAGCTTTTCGCCTTTTTCACCAAAAAACAGCACGTTGAATTGTGCTGTTTTTTTGTCGCAATTCGTTGACATTTCCTACATATTGTGATAAAATGTTAGTTGTGGATCGGACAGGCACAATATGCTGTCCGAAATCCAAAAATTTCATAAAAGGGGAGTAACCATGGCAAAAAACTTAGTTTACGACATCCATGACAAGCCGAAATTCGGCAACTTGCTCATTTTCGCCCTGCAGCAGGTGCTGGCCATTCTGGCAGCAACCATCGCAGTTCCCACCATCATCGGGCTTCCGACACAGATTCCCGCAGCCATTCTCGGCGCAGGTATCGGTACGCTGGTATACCAGCTGTTCACCAAGTTCAAAAGCCCCGTATTTCTTGGCAGCTCGTTTGCGTTCCTGAGCTCCTTATTCGTTGCTATTGCGTATGGCTATTGCGGCATTCTGCTCGGCTCTGTTGTTGCAGGCCTTGTATACGTCGTGATCGCTCTGATCATCAAGCTGGTTGGCACAAGCTGGGTTGATAAGCTCATGCCTCCCGTTATCATTGGCCCTACGGTCACCATCATCGGTCTGTCCCTGGCAGGCGCTGCTATGGGTGACATCGTCAAGGCAAACTCCGATGCTGTCAACGGCGGCTATAACCTTGTCGGTCTGTTCTGCGGTATCGTTACCTTCCTGACCGTTGTTATCTGCTCCACGCAAAAGAAGTACACCATGCCCAAGCTGATCCCCTTCATTCTGGGTATCGCGGCAGGCTACGTGGTTGCTTCCGTATTCACCGCAATTGGTCTGATTGCAAACATTGAGTATCTCCAGATCATCAACTGGGATCCTGTTGTAAATAACTTTGTTGACGCTGACGGTGCATTCAAGGGCATCCAGGCATTCATCAGCATTCCCAATATCTCCTTGGTTGCTGCTATCAAGGAATTGGTAAGCGGTAATATTTCTTCCGATATTCTGGCTGCTAACCCCGGTGCAAAGCTGATCGACCTTGGCGGTGCAGTGGAAGTTATTGTTGCATTCCTGCCCGTTGCACTTGTTGTATTTGCTGAGCATATTGCAGACCACAAGAACCTTTCCTCCATCATTGACCGCGACCTGATCAAGGATCCCGGCCTGTCCAACACCCTGCTGGGTGACGGCGTTGGCTCTATCATGGGTACTGCATTCGGTATCTGCCCCAACACCACCTATGGTGAGTCGGTTGGCTGTGTGGCGATCACCGGTAACGCATCTGTGATCACGATCACCACTACCGCGTTCATGTGCATCATCCTGTCCTTCATCAGCCCTCTGATGGCGTTGTTGCAGACCATTCCTTCCTGCGTTATGGGCGGTGTATGCCTGACGCTGTACGGTTTTATCGCAGTATCCGGTCTGAAGATGTTCAAGAATCTGGATTTGAACGATAACAAGAACCTGTTCGTTGTTTCTTCTATCCTGATCGCAGGTATCGGCGGTCTGAGCATTCAGATCCCCTATGCACTGACCGAAGGCGGCGCAGTTGCAAAGACCATCCAGGTAACCTCTATCGCAACCGCTCTCATTCTTGGTATCATCACCAACTTCATTCTTTCCAAATTCGACAAGAAGGAAGAGAAGTAATCCGTCAAAAATACGGCAGGTGCGCCTTGGCGCACCTGCTTTTTGTGTTGCAATTTTCGCGGTTCTGTGATACAATGTAAGCAATGAAATAAAAAGGGGAGAGATACCTATGAAATACGATTTTACAACCATTATGGACAGACACGGCAAGGACGCACTTGCAGTTGACGCACTCGGCCACGGTTGGGCTCCCGCAGCGCCCAAGGAGGGCTTTGATGCGATCCCTATGTGGGTAGCGGACATGAATTTCCCGACAGTTCCCACCGTTATTGAGGCTATGACCGAGCGCGTGCAGCATCCTGCATTCGGTTATTTTGAGCCGCGCGCGGAATACTTCGATTCGATCATTCGTTGGCAACAAACGCGTAACGGCGTGCAGGGATTGGAGCCCAAGCATATCGGATATGAAAACGGTGTGCTGGGCGGTGTACTGTCTGCGCTGAACACTTACTGCTCCCGCGGTGATAACGTGCTGGTACTCAGTCCCTTGTACGTTGGCTTCCGCGGCTCGCTGCAAAATAACGGCTACAATATCGTCGAAAGCCGCCTTGTACAGGATGAGCAGGGTACATGGCGCATCGACTTTGAGGACGTGGAGCAAAAGATCGTGCAAAATCATATCCATGCTGCTATTTTCTGTTCACCGCATAATCCCACAGGACGCGTCTGGGAGCGTTGGGAGATCGAGCGCATCATGGAACTTTACAAAAAGTATGACGTCTATGTGGTTTCGGACGAGATCTGGTCGGACATTCTGCTGGACGGACATAAGCATATTCCCACGCAGTCGGTCAGCGAGGACGCAAGGCAGAGAACGGTTGCGCTGTACGCCCCCTCCAAAACCTTCAATTTAGCGGGTTTGATCGGTGCGTACCATATCATTTATAACGACCGCATCCGTGACCGCGTGGAAAAAGAATCTTCTCTCTCTCACTATAATTCTATGAACGTGCTGTCCATGTACGCGCTGATCGGTGCATACAAGGATGAGGGATATGAGTGGGTGGACGAGCTTTGTACGGTGCTTTCGGGCAACGTGGACTTTGCATGCAATTATATCGCGGAGCATTTCGAGGGTGTTAAAGTGTTTCATCCGCAGGGTACGTACATGTTATTTATCGATTGTGCAGAGTGGCTGGAAAAGCACGGAAAAACCATGGAAGAGCTGGTGGCCGCAGGCTGCGAGGTGGGCGTGACCTGGCAGGATGGCCGTACCCACGGCGGCACCACGCATATCCGCCTCAACCTTGCGCTGCCCCTGTCCCGCGTCAAGGAAGCCTTTGACCGTTTGGATAAGTACGTGTTTTGCCGTCATTGAGATCACAGGCAAAAACCAAGTCTACTGAAGCATCTTTTTTAGGAGATGCTTCTATTAAAAGCAACCAAAGGCTGAGCCGCGGCTCAGCCTTTTTTGATGCTTTGGTGCGTGAGAATTGCTATCTTTTGGGAATTGCATTTGCGGTGATTTTGTGGTATACTGAAGAAAACTGTTCGGGATTGAAAAATTTCAAAAATTCTGTCCAATATTCGTCGAAACGCTGTGTATACAGATGACGTGTATACGGCACGTAAAAAGACGAAAGGAGTCGACAATGCAAGACCAAGAAATTATTGATTTGTACAACAAGCGCGACGAGCAGGCCATCGTGCAGACCGAAAGCAAGTACGGTTCGTACTGCATGAGCATCGCGCAAAACATCCTGCAGAATATGCAGGATAGTGAGGAATGTGTCAACGACACGTGGCTGCATACCTGGAATTCCATTCCGCCCGCGCAGCCCAATAATCTGCGTACCTACCTTGGAAAGATCACGCGCAATCTTTCCTTCAACCGCTATGAAATGCGCAATCGCCAAAAGCGAGGCGGGGGAGAGGTGCTTGTTGCGCTGGACGAGATCGGTCAGGTGGCGTCTGCCGAGGCTGATCTGGCGGCACATATAGAAAGGCAAGAGTTTGCACGTATTCTCAATGCCTTTTTATGGAGCTTGCCCGAGCGCGATTGCAGCATTTTTATTCGCCGCTACTATTACGTGGAGAGCGTGGATGAAATTGCAGAGCGCTTTGCGCTGAGCAAGGCGGCCGTGTTCAAGATCCTGTCGCGTGCTCGCATCAAGCTGCGCACAGCCTTGGAACAGGAGGGCTACACGGTATGAAAAATATGATCCTTTTACGTTGGATAGAGGACATTGATCCCATCCTGATCGAGCGCGCAGACCGTTACGTTTCCAAGCACCGCAGCCGCACGCTGCGCACGGTTCTGATCGCAGCCGCAGCTGCTTTGCTGATTGTTGCAATGCTGAGCGCAGTTTCCTTGATGATGCTGGATTCTTATGCCGAACAGAATTATCCCGAATACGACGGCACCGTGCTGCACGCGCTTGATTTTGTGCTGACACAGGACCAAAACCCCGTAGCAGAAGCACTTGGCGAGCAAAACAGAGCCTCTTTGCACACGCTGTTCAACGCGCTGCGCGGCATTGAGTCCGAGCCGGAGCCCGAACCCGAACCCGATCCCGAGCAAACGACAGGCTCCGAGGGCTTGCTTTATGAGCGCTTCAGCAACGGCACCTGCTCTGTCACGGGCATGGGGGATTGCAAGGATCTGCACGTGATCATTCCCAAAAAATCACCCGACGGTGATACGGTCACGGGCATTGCGATGGGGGCGTTTGAGAATTGCGTCAGTATTACGCGTGTGACTATCCCGGACACGGTGACCGTGATCCATGAGGGCGCGTTCCGCGGCTGCTCAAAGCTGACCGAGATCAATATTCCCAAGAGCGTCAGCGTGATCGGCAGCGAGGTTTTCAAAAACTGCTGGAAGCTGGAAAAGCTGCATATTCCGGATAGTGTCGTCAGCATCGGCACAGGCGTCACGGGCATGTGTATCCTGCTGGAGAGTCTT
>JAZQYT010000256.1:0-24432 GCA_045633665.1 Eubacteriales bacterium
TCGATCTTTTTTTAAAAAGATCGCAGGTTCCAAGGGCAGCGCCTTTGGTCGCCTCCGCAGAGGCGAAACTTTCTCGGCGTTTCTTCTTTGCCAAGCTTTCTGCTTTGCGCCCGCGGTGTCAAAGAAGAAAGCGGCTGATGAGAAGAGGAACGCGAAATTATTATGACACTCAACAGGGAATCTGTTTTTATCAGATTCCCTGATTTACTAACGAAAGGGGAGAGCGGCATGTTCCGTGATATGATCAAATATGCACGCAAGGCAATCGGACACATTGATCCGATCTTGTTCGCATGCACCACGCTGCTTTCCTTGATCAGTATCGTCACGGTCTTCTCGGCCGTGGAGAACTTCGGTAAAACCAAGCTGGTCATGCAGGTGGCTATGTTCGTAGTGGGTAACGTCATCATGCTGATCGTGGCAAATCTCGATTACCATTGGGTGCTTGACAAAATGTGGCTACCTATGATCGTGTTTTCGGTGCTGATTCTGGTGATCACGCTGCTGTTCGGCTCATCGGGTGAGAATATGGTGACCGAGAACACGAGCTGGCTGGTCGTGTTCAAAATGGGAGAACGCAAGATCATGATCCAGCCCTCCGAGTTCGTCAAGCTGACGCTGATCTGCACGTTTGCAAAGCACTTGGAAACGGTCAAGGATCGCGTGAATCATCCGCTGACGCTGGCAGGACTTGCCGTGCATGCAGGCGCTGTGGTCGGTTTGATCTTTTTGTCGGGCGACTACGGTGTTGCCTTGATCTACGTGGGCTTTTTGGCGATCATGATGCTGTGTGCGGGGCTTTCGCTCTGGTATTTCGCAGGCGCGGGCGGCGCGGCCGTGCTGGGCTTTCCTCTGGCATGGAAATACGTGCTCAAGGAGTATCACCGCAAGCGTATCATCGTGGGCTTTAATCCCGAGCTTGATCCGGAGGGAAAGGGCTGGCAACCGCTGCTGAGCAAGGATTGCATCGTCAATGGCGGCTTGTTCGGTATCGGCTTGCGCGAGGGCGGCTTTTATGAAATTCTGACGGCATCGCATACCGACTTCATTTTTGCCACACTTTGTGAAAAATACGGCCTTGTGGGCGGTGCTTTGGTCATTGTGCTGCTGGCTTGCATGGTGGTGCGCGTGGCCATGATCGGCTTTGGCGCAAAGGGTGACTACGGTATGCTGCTTTGCGCGGGCATTTTCGGCTGCCTGTTTTTCCAAACGCTGCTCAATATCGGCATGTGCCTGGCGGTCTTGCCGGTCATCGGTATTACCTTGCCGTTTTTGTCCTGCGGAGGCTCGTCTATGCTGGCAACCTACATCATGATGGGCATGGCGCACTCGGTTTCAAGCCATGCGCCCAAAAATCAAAGAATGATCCATAGGATATGACATAAAAAATTCCCCTTTTGCATAAGATTGATTGAAAATCTTTTGTCGGAGGGGAATTTTTATGTTTGTATATTCGTTCAAAGCGAGTACGGTGCGCATCCTTGGCGTGGTGTGCGTGGCGCTGGTGGGCTTGATCGCGCTGGTGGCATTCGTGCCGACTTACGTAACGGCAGGTCAGGCGGATACCTCGGTCGGGCAGGTCAGCAGCCAGACGGTCAGCATTAAGTATGACAAGATCAAGACCGAGCAGGACGTAGCCAACTTCTTGGCGCAGTTTGGCTGGCAGGTGGATGGCAAGGCAGTCGAGGTCAAGACGGTGACTGTGCCTATGGAGTTTGATAAGATATACGCAGGCTACAATCAGATCCAGCTGGCGCAGGGGCTGGATCTGGCCAGATATAAGGGCAAGGAGGTCACTAGGTATACGTTCAAGGTGAGCAATTACGAGGGACACGAGGGAACGGTGTATGCCAATGTGCTTGTGTGGCGCAAGAAGGTGATTGGCGGAGATATCTGCTCGGCCGAGATCACAGATGGCTTTGTGCAGGGGTTTGAGAAAAAGTGATCGGTTTTGATACGCGATGCTGGGATGAAAAGTTTTGATCAAACTTTTTCAAAAGTTTGCGGGGACTTGGGGCAGAGTCCCAAGTCGTGCCCGCAGGCGCGAAACTCCTTATACGCCGTTTCAATTCGCGCAGCGAATTACTGGTTCATTTTTTTGCGGCTACTTGCTCAAAAAAAGAACGGAAACGGTTTTCTCACACAAACAATCAAAACTGTAGGGGAGGATATTATCCTCCCGCACGAAAGCGGTTTGTGATTGCAATATCTCAACAGAAATCAAAATCCAATGCGTGCGGGAGGATGATATCCTCCCCTACGAATAAAGGGAGCTACTTGTGCAAAGTAACTCCCTTATTTGATGCATTGATATAATTCCTTCCGTACTTTTCTTTGACACCGCGGGCGCAAAGAAAAGTACCAAAAGAAACGCCGAGAAAGTCTCGCCTCTTCGGAGGCGACGAGGGCATCGCGCCCTCGACCTCGGCAGCGTGTTGGAAAAGGCGGGCGAAAACTTTCAAGAGTTTGGGGCGTCCGAGCTGTTTACTCGTCCTCGTCGGGGGCGCAATCCTTGATGCCGGTCATGCCGCCAACCGGCTTGAATCCGTCCACCTCCCCGCGCTGGATCGCACCGTAAATGCGGTAGCGCAGTCCTTTGTTCTTTCTGTCCAGCTCGTTGATCAGATTATGCATCTCCTCGCGCTGCGTGTTCTTATCGGCAGGGCAGGGTGACGCGATGACCGGCAGCTCGACCTTGCGTGCAAAGTCCTTGACGTGTCGCTCGGGCATGTAGATCAAGGGGCGAATGACGCGGATCCCTACGCGCGAAAGGTCGGTCACGGGCTGGAAGCACCCGATGCGTCCTTCAAAGAACAAATTCAGCATAAAGGTGTCCACCACGTCGTCAAAATGATGCCCGAGCGCAACCGTCGTGCATCCGATCGACTTTGCGTAATTATTGAGCGCACCGCGGCGCATCTTGGCGCAAAGCGCACAAGGGTTGGATTCCTTGCGGATCTCGAAAATGACCTTATAAATATCGGTGGGTACGATGTGGTATTCCACGTTCAGCTCATCACAAAGCTTTTGAATGCCCGAAAAATCCATGCCGCCCGCAAAGCCCATGTCCACGGTCACGGCCACCACCTCAAAGGGGACGGGATAAAAGCGGCGCAGATGCGCCAGCGCACAAAGCAAGGTCAGCGAGTCCTTGCCTGCGGATACGCCCACGGCGATCTTGTCCCCGGGACGGATCATATCGTAATCCGCAAGCGCACGGCGCGTATAGCTCAGTAAACGTTTTATATGCTCCATATATCTGATTCACTCCAACTACAGGTTTGGTAAATTTGATCGGCACGCGCACTTTGCGTGCCGTTTTCGCTCAAAATCAGAGCGGGGGAGAGGCGCAGTCCGTGCGCAGCTCCTTTTTTTGCCTCGATCAGCACCATGGAGGGCTCGGTGCTTGCATTGCTTTGCACAAAGCTCATGCGCTTGGGCTCCAGCTTGTGCCGCGCAAGCGATCCCATCAGCTCCGAGAGCCTGTCGGGGCGCCACACCACGTAAAAGCTGCCGCCATGCTTGAGCAGTCGCGCAGCCGCTGCGCAAAAGTCGTCCACGTCGCCCATGACCTCGTGGCGTGCTATGAACTTGGCTTCGGATTCGTTTCTTTTGCCCGCGCCCGTCTTCATGTAAGGCGGATTGGCGGTCACAATGCTGACCTCACCGCCCACGTCTGCAGCGGTCAGGTCGCGCAGATCTGCGCAAATGGGCATCAAGCGATCTTCGTAGCCGTTGAGCGCGGCATTTCTGCCAATGATATCAGCAAAATCGGCCTGCACCTCGACTGCGTGCGCGCTTGCGATCTTTCCCTTAGCCAAGCAGAGCAGGGGAATGATGCCCGTGCCGCTGCCCAGATCGACCGCGCGTGCCGAGGCCGCAGGGCGCACGTAGGCTGCAAGCAGATAAGCGTCCGTGCCGTAGCGTAAGCCGTCCTCTCGCTGGATCAGTCTGATCTGCTCGTTGACGGTGTCCAGCGTTTCGTTCGTACGTAACATAAAAACTCCTTATAACGGTAATAGGGGCTCGCCATGGCGAACCCCTTTTCCCATTTGCTATGTATGCGTGTTCTCAGGCGAATTATTCAGCCTCGGGAGCACCAACAGGGCATACGTCAGCGCAGCTGCCGCAACCGATGCAAGCGTCAGCGTCGATCTCGTACTTGCCGTCGCCTTCCTTAATAGCGCTGGTGGGGCATTCCTCAGCACATGCGCCGCAGGAGATGCAATCGTCATTAATCTTGTAAGCCATGATAAATTCCTCCGTTTGAGTTTTTTTGGTTGTACACATACATTTTATCACAAATGTACGGAAATGCAATAGGTTTTTGCAAAAAAATCAAAAATAATTTGCAGAAATTTATTCCTCGTCACCTTCATCCGTGCGGCGATTGGGGCGGGAGAGAACCTTGACCTGGTCGCGGTGGATGGAAATGGGTGCGCCGTCGGTGTCTTTGAGCTTGACCTTGAGCAGTCCGCGCAAAGGGGACGTTTCCACGACTGTGCCGACACCGTCAGGTGTTTTGACCACGCTGTCCACGGGGGGCGTAAGCTTGATCTCCTCCACGTAAGCCTCATGCTCGTAGCGCAGGCAGCACATCAGTCTGCCGCAAACGCCCGAGATCTTGCTGGAGTTAAGCGAGAGGCTTTGCTCCTTGGCCATCTTGATCGAAACCTGGCCGAAATCCGAAAGGAAGGTAGCGCAGCAAAGCGGTCTGCCGCAAGCGCCAAGGCCGCCCATGAGCTTAGCCTCGTCACGAATACCGATCTGTCGCAGCTCGATACGAGTGCGGAACACACTTGCCAGATCCTTGACCAGCTCGCGGAAGTCCACTCTGCCCGCACTTGTGAAGTAGAAGAGCAGCTTGGAGTTATCAAAGGTGTACTGCGCCTCAACCAGCTTCATGTCCAGTCCGTGCTGTGCGATCTTTTCGTTGCAGATGCGGAAGGCCTCGGTCTCCTTGGCCTTGTTTTCCGCATTGTGCTTTTTATCCTCGGGTGTGGCGCGACGCACAACCTCCTTGAGCGGCTTGATGATCTCACTGTCGCGAACCTGGCGGTTTGCTACCCAAATGATGCCGTACTCCGGGCCGCGCGCGGTTTCGACGATGACCGCGTCACCCTTGGCAAACAACACCGTACCGGGTGCAAAGTAATAGACCTTGCCCTCGTCCTTGAAGCGTACGCCAACCACCTCGGTCAGCTCCTCATCGGGCGCGTAAACGGGAGCGGAGTGTGTGGGAACGTTTTCCAAGATAGACGCGTCAGCCAAGGGAAGAACCTCTTCCTTAACGGGGGCTTGCTGTGCGCGCTTGGAATTCTGCACGATCTGCTTGATTTCCGAAATCGAAATATCCGCAGGCATTTTGAACGCAGCCTCCTGCTCGGGGGCTTCCTGTGCCTGCTTTTCCTTCTCGCGGCCGCGGTTTCTGTTGCGGCTTCTCTTCTTGCCTTCCTCGGCCTTGCCCTGTGCTGCGGGATGTTGCACGGGTTGTGCTTGTGCCGGCTGCTGAGTGCGCTGATTTTGCTGCTGCTTAGGCTTTTGTTGCTTGGATTGGCCTTGCTGATTTTGCTGCTTCTCTTGCTGCTTGGGCTGGCTTTGTGTCTGTGCCGATGCTTTGGCTTGTGTCTGCGCTTGCACTTGTGCCTGCGCTTGCGACTGCGCTTGCGCCTGCGCTTGCGACTGCGCTTGCGCAACCTGTTCCTTTTGCTCGGGCTTTTTGTGCGGACGGTGATGGTGATGCGGACGGTGCTTTGCGCCGCCCTTGCCCGCGCCTGCCTCGGGCGCTTTATTGTTTTGCTGATTGTTTTCCATATATATTACCTCATGTGTTGATCAAAGTATGCCTGCGCGGATCGCCATATCGCAAAGAGCGATCTTTACGTTGGCGTTGCGAATGGCAATGCTGTTGTATGCAGCGTCCACTGCCTCCAAAAGGCGCAGCAGATCCTGCATGGTATAGCGCAGGGAATATGCAACTGCTGCCTCGCGGTCTGTAAAAAAGCATAGGGAAACCGTTTGGGGATCGCATTTGCGCACCGCGATCAGATCGCGCAAAGCGCGCATGAGCGTTTGCAGCTTGTAGGCCACCTCGTCACGCTTCAGATCTCCCTTGCCGTCCTCGCGACGAATCCCGAAGGGAACGAGCGCGCGCAAGGTATGCTCACCCTTGGCAGGAACTGCGTCCAAAAAGTCCATCGCGGCCTGTCTTGCTGCCAGAATAGGGGCGCTTTCCTTGGGGGAAAGCAGATCCAGTGCCTTACCGATGCTGCCGTCCGCCGCCATCATGACCTGCTCCAAGGCTTGTTTCGTAGCGTTGCCCTTGCTCTTTTGTGCGTATTGCTCGATATACGCGGCAATGGTGTCGATCGGTAAAGGCTGCAGCCTGTAGCTTGGCGCACGGGAGCGGATGGTTTCCAGCATATTGCCTGCATCCTCGCAAAGCAGCAGGAACAGCACGTATGCGGGCGGCTCCTCCAAGGTCAGCAAAAGCGCGTTCTGCGCCTGCGGATTCATGGTGTGCGCGTCCTCGATGATATAAACCTTGGTGTCAAGGTCGTTGGGGGGAGTCAGCACGTCCGAGCGCAAATGGCGCACGGCATCCACCGTGATCTGCGCCTTGCCCTTTTCGCGTCCCAGCGTGATCACGTCGGGCGATTTGCCCTCTAAGATCTTTTTGCAGTTTTTGCAATTTCCGCAGGGAAGCGGGACGGATGCGTCATCCTTGCAAAGGCAGCTCTGCGCGGCTGCGATCTGCAGCGCCAGCGTGTGCTTGCCCATACCGTAGCGGCCTTCCAGGATATATGCGTGCGAAAGCCTGTGCGTCATGATATCGTTTCCAATTCGCGCACGCAGGGCATCGTTGCCCCACAGGCGCGGTAACATCTGTTTCATCGCAAACCTCCGCATATAAAAATCCACCTTACAGTATAACAGATATCTGTGGATTTGTCAAGAAGAAAAAAGATACTGCGTTGACTTATTCGACAAAACCGCCACCGAGCAATCGGTGGCGGTCGAGGTGTATGAGATTTTTTCGGTCATTTTCTCTTTCTCTTGACGCAGATCACGATGCCCGTGATGACGGTGGCAAGAGGCAAAAGAATAATGGAAAAGGTTGCGATGCCGATCAAAATGCTCCAATGCATGTCCAGCGTGCCGCCAAGGTCAATGGCGGGGATGTCGGTGTAATCGGACTTGAAGGCTTGCGTGCCGCCTGCGAAGTCAACGGCAGCGTAAAGGAAGCCGTAGTTGTAGGGGTAAAGCTCTTCCGCGATCTTTTCGTTATAGCTGTCGGCAAAACCGAACCAGACGATGCTGCCCGTCTTGTCCCCCGTGGTGACCGTTGCGCTGACTGCCATGTTGTAGACAGCCGCGGTGGGATCGGTGGAAAGATAGCCATCCTTGGAGGTGGTGGCGATGGGCTTGACCGTCACGCCTGCGGTTTCGGTTACTGTGATGGGATGCGCGCCGATGATCAGCATTTGGTAATTTCTTGCATTCTGGCTGTAGGATTCGTACATTTGCTGATAATACTGCGCGTATGCCTGGTACATGGAGTTGCCCGTCTGCTCATACTGCTGCTGTGCGGCCATATACATCGAGTAGATCTCGCTCAGCATGGCCATGTGGATGATCTCATCTGCCGTGGCAACCAGCTCATGCTTGCTGTCGGGCAGCAGGTACAGGTAATCGTCGGGATAGGTTTCCTCTTCGGTGGAGCTTTCCTTTTCGCTCTCGGCCTCGGTGGATTCCTCTGCTTGCGCTTGTGCATCCGCCTTGGTTTCGGCTTCGGTTTCCTTTTCGGTCGTGCTTTCGTTGCTGCCCGCATTGGGATCGTAATGCAACGAATCGTCCAGCACGATGGCGTTGGTCGCGCCAAGACCGTACGTGCCAAGCAGCGACATCAGATTGGGCAGGTCGGCAGCGTCCGGTGTGGTGTTGAGGATCAGCGAGCCGCCGTCAGCAAGAAAATCGGCAAGCAGCGTCTTTTCTGCAGCGGTGATGTCGGTCTTGGGATCGTTAAGCACCAAGGTCACGGCATTTTCGGGAATACTGCCCTTGGCATCCAGATCCCAAAGGAAATAGCGGATGCTCAGATCGTCCAAGTACATTTTGGTGAAGTTTTCGGAAAGCTCGGCTTCACCGTGTCCGGACAGAATGTAGGTGGTGGGGATATCCTCGGTGGTCACGTAATCGACCGAGGCGGTCAGCATGGCATCGGCATACCAATGACGGTGATTGCCTTCTAAGATCTCTGTATATACGCTGTAGAAGTTGTTGATCTTGTAATATTGCGCAACCGCCTGATCGGCATAGGCAATGGCGGCCTCCTGGCCGTAGGTCTGGCTGTAGTTTTCCGCAACGCTTACCCAGCCGTTGTACACGGTGTACAGGTCGTTGTAGGAGAGGATGACATCATCCTCGGGGAATGCGTATTTGAACAGCTCGTCGTAAGAGATCACGTCATATCTCTCGGGACCTTCAACGATCACGCTGGAGCCGACCAGCATAACCGAGGTGTACTTGGAGAGAAACTCGGTGTCGTCTACGTTCACGTACACGACTTCAATGTGATCGTTCAGTCGCGCGTATCTGTCCAGCATGACGCGGAACTTGGCTGCGCACTGGTAATCGTAGGTCATATCGGGATCGTAGACGTAGTAAACGGTGACGTCGCTGTCTAAATTCTTGAAAAAGCTCTTGGATGTTGCGCTGATCGAGAATGCGTCGCTGGAATCGGCAACGAAATTGCTCCACGCGCGGGGCAGCAGGCTGACGCTCACGTTCAGTAAGATCAGAACTGCAAGAATGATGGCGGTCACGACCACAAGGCGCGTACCCTTGGCCGAACGCTTGACCTTTACGTTATTGGATTGATCCATGTCAAGTCACCTCCATTCAAGAATTCCAGCGTCTTCTTTCCAGCGACTGTACAGTCATGTACACGCAGAAGAAGATGGCGGATGCAAAGAAAATCAGACCGCTGAGGCTGAACGCGCCAAGCGTCATGGACGAAAAGGTTGCAAAGGCGGAAATGTGAACAAGCACCTTGGCAAGCAGGCCGGGGAAGGCCTCGGGGAATTTGCTGTTGCACAGCACGAACACAAGGGAAAGGGGAATGACGGTGGCTGCCGCAAAGATCATGCCCACGGTCAGGCTCTTGGAAAGCAGGCCTGCGGCAAGCGCGAACAAGGCGCACAGCACGATCAGGCCGATAAAGGAGAACAGCGCTGCCTGCTCGGGAAACAGGGCGTCCAGGTATTCGGCAAGGATCACCACGTAATCCATGCCAAACAGCACAAGTATAGCAGCAAAGCCGCCAACCGCTGCAAGCACTACGCTATCTGTCAGCGAGGAGATGAACATGCAAATGGCGATCAGCAGAGCGCCCAGCAAAAGGTAAGAGATGCCCGCGATCAGCGAGGTGCCAAGAGAACCCAGCAGCACAGCACCGTCCGAGAAGCAGCGCAGGATCAGGCTGTAAATGCTCAGCACGGCAACCGGGATGGCAAACACAGTCAGCATGGCGAAATATTTGCCAAGCACGACCTCGGTCGACTTGACGGGCAGGGAAAGTAAGAACATATCGGTTTTATTGCGGCGTTCCTCTGCAAAGGAGCGCATGGTCAGCACGGGGATCAGGAAAATGGATATAAAGGCCATATCCGAAAAGGTATAGGACATTTCCGCAGTCATGCCCAAAAGATTGTTCATGGTCAGATACACGCCGATCACGCAAAGCGTAAACGCGAGGTATATGTACCCATACATGCTGCCAAAATAAGAGCGAAGCTCACGCTTGTAAATGGCTTTCATGCGTCCTCTCCCTCCTCTTCTTGCTGTGTATTCTGTGCGCGTCCTTCGTCCTTGACGTTGCCAAGCATTTTGTCACGGCGCTTTTTCTCGCGCAAGGCACGCTTGTCCGGTGTCCCTTGCGTCCTGTCTGTCAGCGAGAGGAATACCTCCTCAAGGCTTGCGGATTTCTGCTCGATGTTGATCACGGCATATCTTCTTTCAGCCATGGCAAAGAACAGCTCGTCACGAATGTCCAGTCCGCGGGGGAGCTCCAGCTCCAGCTCCACAATGCCGCCCTTGTCCGACAGCACCGTGCATTCGCGCACGCTCGGATAGTGCGAAATGACGTCCAGAATGCCGCCTCTCTCGCCCTTGATGCTCATGCGCAGCGTGGATCGATCGCCCACGCGGCTTTCCAACTCCTCCAGCGTGCTGTCTGCCACGATCTTGCCGCGCGAGATGATGATAATGTGGTCGCAGACCTCGCTGATCTCAGCCAAGATATGGCTGGAGAGAATGACCGTCTTGCTCTGCCCCAGCTTGCGGATCAACTCGCGGATCTCAATGATCTGCTGCGGATCAAGACCGACCGTGGGCTCGTCCAGGATGATCACGTCCGGGTTGCCAAGCATTGCCTGCGCAATGCCCACGCGCTGCTTATATCCCTTGGAAAGCCCCGAGATCAGTCTGTTTTTCATGTGCGTAATGCCTGTTTGCTCCATGACCTCATTGACCTGCTTTTCGGCACGTGCGGCCTTGACGCCCTTGGCCTCTGCCACAAAGTGCAGGTATTCAAACGCGGTCATGTCCGCATAGAGCGGCGGGATCTCGGGCAGATATCCGATCTGCTTTTTGGCCTCGATCGGATCGTTGCAAACGTCGTAGCCGTTGATCAGCACCGTACCCGAGGTGGCGGCAAGACAGCCGGCTATGATATTCATGGTTGTGGATTTGCCCGCACCGTTTGGCCCTAAAAAACCGTAGATGCGGCCGTTACGGATCTTGAAGCTGACGTCGTCAACTGCCGTATTGGCTCCGTATTTTTTGGTAAGATTTTTTACCTCGATCAAAATCTGATCCTCCCGTATCTGGAATTTCATACATAGTAATATTATATCATAAATTCAGCGTGTGTCAAGAAAATGATGCGAATTTGAATAATTGTTGAATACTTGTTCACAAACAGGAAAAATATAGACAAATTTGCCACAAATCCCTGTGAATTTCGTGTGAAATTGAGGAAAAATCGACATTTCGCACATTGACATATCGAGGAGATTGTGATATAATTTAGGGTGGATTAAAAGAAAATTCACACAAGTGTTGAAAAATTGGGGAGGGAATTGCCGATGAGTGCGAAATACGGTGAGCTGGAGCAGTATCTGTTCCACCAAGGTACGTCGGGACAGGCACATAACTATCTCGGTGCGCACCGTTTGGGTGACCAATATTACTTCCGCGTTTGGGCTCCCAATGCAGACATGGTGTGGGTATACGGCGATTTCAACGGCTGGACGGATAACTGCCCGATGGAGCGGATCACACAAGGAGGCATATGGGAAGCGCATTTGCCTGCAGATCGCATTGGCGTGGGTGATGCGTATAAATTCAGCATTGCGTCCGGCAAAAGACGCATCTGGAAGGCGGATCCTTATGCAAGGTATGCCGAGGCCGCGCCCGGCACCAATTCCTTGATCTGGGAATCGCAGCCATATCCTTGGCAGGATGCCGCATGGTTGCGCCGCCGCAGACAAACTGCCGAGCGGTACTACCAGTCCCCCATGAATATTTATGAAATGCACCTTGGCTCCTGGCACAGGACCGAGGACGGAAAATATCTGACCTATCGGGAAATTGCCGATAAGCTCGCGCCCTATCTTACGGATATGGGATACACGCACGTGGAGCTGATGCCCGTCATGGAGCATCCGTTTGACGGCTCGTGGGGCTATCAGGTCTGCGGCTACTATTGCCCGACACCGCGCTACGGCACGCCCGACGATTTTCGCTACTTTGTGGATACCATGCATGCAAGCGGCATCGGCGTATTTCTGGACTGGGTGCCTGCACATTTCCCCAAGGATGCGTACGGACTTTATGAATTTGACGGCAAGCCGCTTTACGAATATCAGGGCAAGGATCGCATGGAGAACCGCGGCTGGGGTACGCGCTGTTTTGACGTGGGCAGGGAAGAGGTACAGTCCTTCCTGATCTCCAACGCCACCTATTGGGCAAAGGAATTTCACGCGGACGGCCTTCGCGTGGACGCTGTGACCAGCATGCTGTTTCTGGATTACGACCGCGAGCCGGGACAGTGGCTGCCCAACGTGTACGGAGATAACCGCAATCTGGAGGCCATCGCGTTTTTCAAAAAGCTCAACGCGCACATGCGACGCGAGTGTCCCGGTGTTATGATGATCGCCGAGGAATCTACCGCGTTTCCGCACGTCACGGGTGAAGGCCGCGAGGGGCTTGGATTCCACCTCAAATGGAATATGGGCTGGATGAACGATACGCTGTTCTATGCCGAGAAGGATCCCCTGTACCGCAGCTATCACCACGATAAGTTGACGTTTTCCCTGATGTTTGCCTTCAACGAGCATTTCGTGCTGCCCATCTCGCACGACGAGGTGGTACACGGCAAAAAGTCGTTTATTGACAAAATGCCGGGCGATTATTGGAAAAAGTTTGCGGGAGCAAGATTGTTTGCGGCGTATCAGGTGCTGCATCCCGGCAAAAAGCTCAGCTTTATGGGCAACGAGATCGGACAGTTCCGCGAGTGGGATTACGACGGGGAGATCGAATGGTTCCTCCTTGACGAATACGCCACCCACCGCAAGCATAAGGACTTTATCAAGGCGCTCAATGCCTTTTACCTTGCCGAGCCGGCTCTTTGGCAGGTGGACGATTCGTTTGACGGATTCAAGTGGATCGATGCCGATGATAAATCGCGCAGCGTCACCAGCTTCCGCCGCATCGATAAGAACGGCAGGGAGTTAATTGCGGTGCTTAACTATACCCCCGTTGCCTACGAGGATTTTTTGCTTGAGGTTCCCGCAGACGGCACCTATTGCGAGGTCTTTAACACCGATGAAACCGCCTTTGGCGGCAGCGGTGTGACCAATACGGGCGTGCAGTTCCGCTCCGAAAGCATGGGCGGCAAGCATGCCGTTCGCCTGCGCATTCCGCCGCTTGGCGTTTGCGTGCTGCGCTGCGTGCGCAAAAAGCCGACTCGCAAGCCGAGCCGCGCATGATCCTGTTTTTTTCGGCTTTGCCGTGAAAATTATCTATATTAACTCGGAAGACCGAGAACAATCATAATACGAAGGAGTGGTTTTTATGTTCAAGAAAAAAGAATGTGTCGCAATGCTGTTGGCCGGCGGCCAGGGCTCTCGCCTTTACGCGCTGACCACAAAAACAGCCAAACCCGCAGTCCCCTTCGGCGGTAAGTACCGCATCATCGATTTTCCCCTTTCCAACTGCGTCAACTCCGGTATCGATACGGTTGGCGTTCTGACTCAGTACCAGCCGCTGGTACTCAACGAGTACATCGGCAACGGTCTGCCCTGGGATCTTGACCGCGCATGGGGCGGTGTAAAGATCCTGCCTCCCTATCAGGGACAAAAGCGTGCCGACTGGTATAAGGGTACGGCAAACGCGATCTATCAGAATATGGAGTTCGTCAACCGCTACGACGCGGAGTACGTGCTTATCCTCTCGGGTGACCACATCTACAAGATGGATTACGCCAAGATGCTTGCATACCACAAGCAAAAGGGCGCGGATTGCACCATTGCCGTTCTGGCAGTCCCCATGGAGGAGGCCAGCCGCTTTGGCATTATGAGCACAAACGAGGACGGCTCGATCTACAAGTTCTCGGAAAAGCCCAAGAATCCCGATTCCAATCTGGCAAGCATGGGCATTTACATTTTCAACCGTAAAAAGCTCAATGATTATTTGACAGCCGATGAAAACACCCCCGGCTCGTCCAACGACTTCGGTAAGAACATCATCCCCAATATGCTGGCAGCAGGGGAAAAGATGTTTGCATATCCCTTTGAGGGCTACTGGAAGGACGTTGGAACCATCTCCTCCTTGTGGGAGGCCAATATGGATCTGCTGGGCGAAAATCCCGAGCTCAATCTGGGCGATGAATCCTGGCGCATCTACGCGCGTCACCATGCACTCGCACCCCAGTTCGTGGGCGAGGATGCCGTGATCGAAAACAGCAACATTACCGAGGGCTGTGAGATCTACGGTACGGTACGTAACTGCGTGGTCGGTACGGGCGTCAAGGTAGAAAAGGGCGCTGTGGTAACCGATAGCGTGCTGATGGGCGACTGCGTGATCGGCGAGGGCGCTGTTGTGACCTATGCCATCGTGGATACGGGCGTGAGTGTTGGTAAGGGCGCTGTGATCGGCGAGGATAAGGCAACGGCCAAGGGAATTGCCGTGATCGGTGAGGACGTTACCATCGAAGATGGTGCTTGCGTAGAGGCCGGCGCCATGATTCCCGAAGTTTAAGAAAAGGGGGAACTGAAAAATGACTGCAGCAGGATTGATTTTTGCAAATACACACGATAAGAATATTGCCGAAATGACAAGATTGCGTACCATGGCTTCGGTACCCTTCGGCGGCAGATACCGCCTGATCGATTTCGCACTCTCCAATATGGTCAATTCGGATATTACCAAGGTGGGCGTGATCACCCACTATAACTACCAGTCGCTGCTTGACCACATCGGCAACGGCAAGGACTGGGATCTTGCGCGCCGTTCGGGCGGTATCAAGATCCTGCCCCCGTACATTACCATGTTCGATACTACCACCCCCGGCGTCAACCGTTCCAGAATGGACGCGCTCAAAGGAGCGATCAACTTTATCAACCGTTGCTCCGAGGACTATATCGTCATGTCCGACTGTGACGTGATCTGCAACATCGACCTCAAGGCCGTTGTGGCAGCGCACGAGGCAAGCGGTGCGGATCTGACCTTCGTGACCACCGTGATGGATGCGGGATCCTTGTACGTGCAGGGAACCGTTCCGGTCGTACAGGTGGACGAAAGCGGCCGCGTGACCGATTTTGCCGAAATGCATCCCACCGAGGGACAGGTCACCATCAGCACCAACATCATGGTGGCAACGCGCACCTATCTGCAGGGCGTGGTACAGGAGGCTGCCTCTCACGGCTATACCAGCTTCTTCAAGGATATTATTGCCAAATCCCTGGAAAGCGCAAATTACCGCGCATACGCGTATGACGGCGTATTCTGCAAGATCGGCTCTATGGAGGGCTACTTTGCATGCTCCATGGCGCTGCTGGACGAAAATACCAGACGCGGTATCTGGGGTGTTTCCGGCAGACCGATCCTGACCAAGGTTCGTAACTCCGCGCCCACCAAGTATTGCGGAGATGCCAAGATCACAAACTCTGTCGTGGCAGACGGCTGCGTGATCGAGGGTACGGTGGAAAATTCCATTCTGTTCCGTGGCGTCAAGGTAGGCAAGGGAACCGTGGTCAAGAACTCTATTCTCATGCAGGATACCTACACGGGCGAGAACGTATTGCTCAACTGCGTCATTACCGACAAGAACGTCATGATCAAGGACGGCAGAACGCTTTCCGGCTGTGAGACCATGCCCTTCTACATCGGTAAGAACGGCGCGATCTGATCCTGTGGAGGTTGCGTGATGAAAAAGATTTTATTTGTCGGAGCGGAGGCCATGCCCTTTGCCGCAACGGGCGGCCTTGGTGACGTGCTGGGCTCGCTGCCCGCAGCCATCCGCAAAAAGGGCGGCAAAAACGTGGACGTGCGCGTGGTGCTTCCTTTGTACGGTGCAATGGGAAAGACCTGGCGCGACCAGCTCAAGCATGAGGCGGACTTCCGTGTCAACCTTGCTTGGCGTAACCAGTATTGCGGTGTCAAGTCGCTGATCAAGGACGGTGTGACCTTCTACTTTATCGACAACGAGTATTATTTCAACCGCCCCTCGCTGTACGGCAACTTTGACGACGGTGAGAGATATGCCTATTTCTGCAAGGCTGTGCTGGAAATGATGCCGCTGATCGATTGGTATCCCGACGTGCTGCACGCACACGACTGGCAGGCAGCGCTCTCGGTGGTGTATCTGAATACAAGATACCGCAATCAGCCCGCGTATGAGCATATGAAGAGCGTGTTCACCATTCACAACATTGAGTACCAGGGACAGTACGACTTCTCGATCCTTGGCGACGTGTTTGAGCTCGGCGTGGAGCATGGCTCGCTGATGCGTTATGACGACTGCATCAATCTGATGAAGGCGGCCATTGTATGTGCCGATACGGTCACCACTGTCAGCCCCAGATATGCCGAGGAGATCAAGACTGCGGAATATGCGCACAGACTCAACTTTGTGCTGGAGCAGAACAGCCACAAGCTGATGGGCATTCTCAACGGCATCGATTACGATTACTATAACCCCGCCAAGGATACAGGCCTTGTTTCCACCTTTGATGCGCGCCGCCTGTCGGGCAAGGCAAAGGACAAGGAGGCTATGCAGGCAGAGGCAGGCTTGCCGCTGCGTGCCGACGTTCCCGTGCTTGCCGTGATCTCCCGTCTGGCAGCTCACAAGGGACTTGACCTGATCAGCGAGATCGCTGACAGACTGGTTGCCGAAAACGACATCCAGCTGATCGTGCTTGGTAAGGGCGAGGAAAGATTTGAGCGCTTCTTTGCCGATCTTGCTGCCCGTTATCCCGATAAGGTCGCGGCACTTCTGACCTATGACAGAGATCTTGCCAAGCGTATTTACGCGGCAACCGATATTTTCCTGATGCCCTCCAAGAGCGAGCCCTGCGGACTTTCGCAGATGATTGCTTCCCGTTACGGTGCTGTTCCCGTGGTGCGTGAGACCGGTGGTCTTTACGACTCGATCAAGCCCTATTGGGAAAAGGACGGCGAGATGCTGGGCAACGGTTTTACCTTTGCCGGTTACAGCGGTGCTGAGTTGCACGAGCGCACCTGCGCGGCTATTGCTCTGTATCGCGACAGCGCAAAGTGGAAAAAGCTGGTGGCTAAGGTCATGCGCACAGATTTCTCCTGGGGCGCATCTGCCGGCAAATATCTGGAAATGTACGCAGAGCTTTAAGCCTTTGCAAAACACCTTACGATTTATACCCTAAGAAAGGATTCTTCAACCAATGATAGACTACAGACCTACAGCGGCTAAGATCAGAGATGATCTGACGATCAAGCTTTCCCGCTATTTCGGTTGCACTCCCGCTGAAGCAACCACCGAACAAATGTATAAGGCAACCGCCATGACAGTCAGAGATATTCTGACAGAGAAGAGAGGCGAATTCAAAAAGCAGGTAAACAGACAGGGCGCTAAGCGCGTGTACTATATGTGCATGGAATTTCTGCTTGGCAGATCGCTCAAGACCAACCTGTGCAACCTGGGACTTGACAAGGAATACGGCAAGGCGCTGGGCGAGCTGGGCTTTGCCCTGGACGACCTGTATACCTGTGAGCCCGATGCAGGACTTGGCAACGGCGGTCTTGGCAGACTTGCTGCGTGCTTTATGGACTCTCTTTCCTCGCTGGATTATCCCGCAACCGGCTTTTCGATCTGCTATGAGTACGGCTTATTCAAGCAGATGATCGTGGACGGCATTCAGGTGGAATTGCCCGACATTTGGCTGCCCGGCGGTGAGGTATGGCTTGTACCCAGAACCGACAGAACCTTCCACGTGCGCTTTGGCGGTCACGTCAGAGAGCTTTGGAAGGAAGGCCGCATGGAGGTCGTTTACGAAAATGCCGAGGAGGTTGAGGCTGTACCCTACGATATGATGATGTCGGGCGCGGACAGCTCCGCTGTCAGCCAGCTCAGACTCTGGCGCGCACGTGACGTCAAGAACTTCAATATGGGATTGTTCACCCAGGGCCAGTACGCAAGAGCCATGCAGGAAAACACGCAGGCAGAAACCATTTCCAAGGTACTGTATCCTTCGGATAACCACACCGAGGGTAAGCTGCTCCGCCTGACGCAGCAGTATTTCCTTGTGTCCGCATCCTGCCAGAGCATTATCCGCGACCATATGGCAGTATACGGCACGCTTGCCAACCTGCCCGATAAGGTTGCCATTCATATCAACGATACCCACCCCGCGCTCTGCATTCCCGAGCTGATGCGTATTCTGATAGACGAATACTTCTATCCTTGGGATATGGCGTGGGATATGGTCAAGAAGATCTGCTCTTATACCAACCATACGGTTATGCCCGAGGCGCTGGAAACCTGGAACGAGGATCTGTTCCGCCTCAAGCTGCCCAGAATTTACGCGATCATTAAGGAGATCAGCGAGCGCTTCTGCCGCGAGGCATGGGACGTATTCCCGGGCAACTGGCAGCGCATCTCCAAGATGAGCATCGTGGGCTACGGACAGGTCAGAATGGCAAATCTTTGCGTCATCGGCAGCCATAGCATCAACGGTGTTTCCAAGCTGCACTCGAATATTCTGACAGAAACCGTGTTCAAGGATTTCTACAAGATGTATCCCGAAAAGTTCCTCAACGTGACCAACGGTATTGCACACCGTCGCTGGCTGTGCTACTCCAACCCGCAGCTTGCAGGGCTGTTGGATGAGTGCATCGGCACGGGCTATCGCCACAATCCCGAGGAGCTGGCGGAATTTGCCAAGTTTGCGGATGATGCGGCTGTCGTACAGCGCGTGCGTGACATCAAGCATGCCAACAAGGTTGCATTTGCGCAGCACCTGTATCGCAAGACCGGTCAGAAGCTGGATACGCACAGCATCTATGACGTACAGATCAAGAGATTGCACGAGTATAAGCGTCAGCTGCTCAACGCACTCAATATCATAGGCCTTTATCTGGATCTGCGTGAAAATCCCGATCTGGAAATGACGCCTCAGACCTATATCTTTGGCGCAAAGGCTGCTCCGGGATATCAGATGGCAAAGCGCATCATTCAGCTGCTTTGTATGATCAGCAAGGATATTGAAAAGAATCCCAAGATCAAGCAGAAGCTCAATCTGGTGTTCCTTGAGAACTATGACGTCAGCACGGCCGAGATCCTGATCCCCTCGGCAGATATCAGTGAGCAGATCTCGCTGGCAGGTAAGGAAGCCAGCGGCACGGGCTGCATGAAGCTGATGATCAACGGTGCTTTGACCATCGGTACGCTGGACGGTGCAAATATCGAGATGCTGGACGCTGTGGGCGAGGAGAATATGTATATCTTCGGCCTGACCGCAGCAGAGGTCGAGCAGCTGTGGCTGCGCGGCTACCGCTCTGCAGAGTTCTATGCAAATAATAAGCGCCTGGAGCGCATCGTCAACTTCCTGTCCGTCGGCTTTGCGGGTGAATCCTTTGCGGATATCGCAACCTATCTGCTCTCGGGTCAGGGCATTGCCGATCCCTTCATGTGTCTGGCAGACTTTGAGTCCTACCGCCTGACGCATCAGCAGGCAGTGCGCGATTATGCAAACCGCGCCGAGTGGTCCCGTCGTTCCTTGCTCAATACCGCAGCCTGCGGCTATTTCGCAGCAGACCGCTCGATCCGTGAATATGCCGAGAAGATCTGGCATATCGAGCCCTTGAAGTAATCCTGTTTTGTCAAACGCGGGGCTGTCGCCCAAACACGACAGCCCCGATAGAGTTTTTGGAGGCAATTATGCAATCAAACGGTGTCAGAATACATAAATATTGCAATGGCGAGGACGTTACGCGCAAAAGTGCTTTTGCGTATGGGGACGTCCTTGAGGTGTTTTTGCACGTACCGCACACGCTGGGAGCGCAGGGCGTTGTGCTCAGAGGAAACCGCGATGGCTGCGGGGACGCTGACCTTCCCATGTCCGTGTACACCAAAACCGATACCGACACCGTATACAGCTGCGAGTTAGATACCAAAAAGCTGTGCTGCCAAGGCCAGAGCGGCCTTTATTATTACGAGTTTTTGTTCCTGAAGGGCTTTGACACCATGTTTACCGAGAGCATCAACAACGTGGATTTTTTCCTGTCACGATGCTCGGGGGCAAGATTTCGCCTTTTGATTTTTGAAAATATCTATCACACCCCGTCTTGGTTTGGCAAGGGTGTGATGTACCATATATTCGTGGATCGCTTTTGTTGCGGTCAAGGGTCGGTTGGCGTGCGCGAGGATGCCGTGATCGATCCCGATTGGGAAAACGGCATTCCGCAATTCGCGCCCTATCCCGGCGCACCCGTGTCCAATAACGTCTTTTTCGGCGGCAACCTTTGGGGCGTGGCCGAAAAGCTGGATTATCTTGCGTCCCTGGGTGTCAGCGTGATCTATCTGAGCCCGGTTTTCAAGGCGTATTCCAATCATAAGTACGATACGGGGGATTATGAGCAGATCGATCCGGCATTTGGCGGTGAGGCTGCCTTTGCGCACCTGCTTGAAAAAGCAAGGGAAAAGGGCATGCGCGTCATCCTTGACGGCGTGTTCAATCACACGGGGGACGACAGCCGCTATTTCAACCGCTACGGCAAATATGAGGAAAAGGGGGCATATCAATCGCCCGACTCGCAGTATGCAGGGTGGTATGATTTCAAATCCTATCCCGATCAGTATGAGTGCTGGTGGGGCATTCCCATTCTGCCAAGACTTAATCACACCAATGAAAATTGCCGCAAATATTTCACGGGCGAGCAGGGAATTGCACGCAAATACGTGAAAATGGGCATTGGCGGCTGGCGCTTGGACGTGGCGGACGAGCTTTCGGACGAGTTTTTGGACGAATTCCGCGCGGCTGTCAAGGAAGAGAGCAACGGTGAATGCGTGGTCATCGGTGAAGTGTGGGAAAACGCTGCTGATAAGATCGCATATTCCAAGCGCAGGAGATATTTGTCCGGCAAGCAGTTAGACAGTGTTATGAACTACCCCGTGCGTAACGGCATTCTGGATTTCATCCGCTACCGTGATGCCGAGGGGCTTTACCACGTGCTCACCGAGCTGTATTCCTCCTATCCCGAAGAGGTGTGCCATTCGCTGATGAATCTGGTGGGTACGCACGATACTGAGCGTATTCTGACCATGGCGGGCAGCACCGAGGAGGATTTGGATAAGACCAACGAGCAGCTTGCCGCGTATCGCCTGAACCCCGAAAAGAGAGCGGAGGCGGTGGGGCTTGTCAAGATCGCAGCCGCGTTGCAATATACTGTGTTTGGCATCCCATCGCTGTATTACGGTGACGAGCTGGGGCTGGAGGGCGCGCGAGATCCCTTCTGCCGTATGCCCATGCCGTGGCATGAGATGGACGATCCCGTCCGCGCAGAGCTGTTGGCCTTTTATCAAAAGCTGGGGCAGCTGCGTGCGCAGCATCCCGCGCTGGATGGCGGCGCATTTGAAACCTTGTATCATGACGAGTCCTGTATTGCGTTTGCAAGACGTGCCGAGGGCAGGGAGATCGTGGTGGTGGCCAGCCGACACGGGCAGGCCGTCAAGCTGCCTATCAGCGGCAGGTTTGTGGATCTGCTTTGCGGCACGCAGGGCAGCGGCAATATCTGCATAGAGCCGGATAGTGTGCTGATCTTGGAGCGGATCGGAGGGCAGAGCATATGACCTTTGTGCGAGCGCAACGATATTTGCAGGCAGCCGAAAAGGCCGCAACGCAAGAGCAGTTTTTTTCGCTCTGCATGCGCCTGGGACGCATTCACACGGGCATTCGCAAGATCTGCGTGTGTGATAACGTCAGCGGCTCATGCCGTGCGGCATATATAGAGAGCATTTTGCTTGCGGCCGGCTACCGCGTGGGTAGAATGACAAAAGAGGCGACAGACGGCTTGCGCAGCCGCATCCGTCTTGACGGTGAGATGATCTCGCACAAGCTGGTGTGTGAGCTGACCGAGCAGGTCATGCAGGGCATCGAGGGGCTTGGCAAGGAGAGGGGAGAGAATGACGCCCCCACCTTTGATGGCGAGCAGAAGCTGTGCGCCCTTGCGCTGATGGCGTTTTGCTGCCACGGCTGTGACGTAATCATTTTTGAAGCATCATGGGATCACGCAAGCGATCCCATGCAAGTGGCCGCCCCCTATACGCTGGTCATGCCCTGCGGTCTTGGCACGCGGGATACCGCGCAGGCCAAAAAGCAGGCAGCGCAGGCCTGTCAGACCATTCATCGCGGAACGCGCGAGGTGATCACGGGCTTTGTGGGTGGCGAGGTATATAATCTGCTTTCGCAAGCGTGCGCTGCGGCAGGCAGCCGCTTGACTGTGCCTGCCAAGAGTGAGGCTGTGGTGAGTGAAAGCTCGCTGGCGCGTACCGCGTTTACCTATCGAGACAAAGGGCCTTATCTGCTGCATTCCTCGTATGAAGTGCAGTTTGAGGCTGCGCTGGCGGCCATTGAGGCCTGTTATGCGCTGCGCCGTGACGGTGTCCGCCTGCCCGGTGCTGCCATTATGGCGGGGATCAAAAATGCCCAAGTGCCGCTGTGCTTTGACGTGTTGACCGTCCGTCCCGGAATCGTGGTCAGCGTGGCGGGCAGCGCGGAGGATCTGCGTGCGCTGTTTAGTGCGGTGCGTCAGCGCAGCCATAGTTTTGGCGGCCGCGTGGTGCTTTGCGTGCAGGAGGCGCATGAAAAGCTGTTTGCAGCGTTTGATAAGGAGTTTGGCGCAGAGAGCGGCTTTGCCGTGCAGGAGGTGTTGTGGGTTGGGGAGATGGGAAAGTTGCCTATGCAGTATGCCACTCTGACCGTCAGGAATTACACAACAGTCAAAAAGGCGGCAAGACAGCTGCTTTCCTATACGGATTCTGATACCACAGTGTTGTGCATCGGTGATCCTGCCTTTGCATATGGGATCAAGCAGGCGGTCAATGACGCGCTGATCGGGTTGAGTTGAAATTCGGAAATCAATTAATATAAAATGAATACAGGGGCTGCTTTTGCGCAGCCCCTGTTGCTTTATTCGGTTTTTACTGTTTTTACAGATACTTGTACATATGTTCGTTCAGGTTTGCGGCGATGGTGGCGTCGTCCACCAGCTTCTTCATGAAGTAAATTCTGCCTTCGGGATCGGCTACGGTGCGCGTTGCATCGGGCGTGCCTGTACCCTCGTCGTAGAATTCCAAACGGCAGGGCTCAAGCAGGGAGTAGAATTCGCACTCGCCCAGCACGGCAAACTGCACAGCGGTCAGGTCGTAGCTGCTGTTCCAGCATCTGCCGTCAGTCCACAGTCTGTAGGACTCATAAATCGGGTTTTCGGGCTGCGGCTTGTCTGCGTCAAAGCCTGTAATGATCTGCCAGCCGATGTGGAAGTCGGAGAGGTACATAGCGGTCGGCCACTCTGCAAACACCTTTTCTGCAGCCTTGTAGTCGCAGATGACGTTGCACTCTCTGCCCTGGGGCAGGATCGCAGCCATAGAAACCAGCGCGCTGACCTTACTCTTGACAAGCTCCATGCCGGACAGGGGAGAGTATTCATCCGGCTCGGAGGCAAGCAGGGCTGCAAGGTTGTTGAGCATACCGATGGTAATGACGACCACGCCGTCATCGGGGGCGGCAGCCAGCGTTCTGCGGTAGAATTCTACCGTGGGAGCAACGGCAAGCGTACCGGAAGCGTACTTTTCGGAGAAATGCTGCGCGATCTCGTCGGTGTATTTGTGGCAGCTCTCGTCATCCATAAAACCGGGCTGATCCCATTGACCGAGGTTTTCGATCGGGTAGCCGCAATGACGTGCGATCGCATCGATCGCACCCATGCCGGGGCGGTTGGACGTGCAGTTGCAAACGCCCAGAATGTCAAAGTTATATTGCTTTGCGTAATCGATCAGCGTGACAAGCGCGCCAACGTCGTCGCAATCGGGACCCATATCGGTGTCAAGAATCACGGATTTCTTGGTGATGGACAGGGGCTGAAAAGCAGTTTTCATAGAGAACCTCCGAATTGGAATGATATACATTGATTATACAGCAATTTGGCGTGTTTGTCAAGTTGCAGGCGCATAAAAGGAGTATTGCTTTTTTGGCTGATGTATGCTATAATAAATGTGGAAGGATCGTACTTGTTAATCGGATTCAAATGATCACTGTAGAAAGGTAAGTAGTATGTGGGGATATATAGTAATACTGATTGGCATGGTATTTTTTTTGATTGATGTGTATTTGGCTTATATTTCTTTAGGCTTTGGAAAAAGCATGTGCAAGACGTGCAAAGGGTATCTTGACAACGTAATGCGGCACAAAGATCACTATGCCGGAGGAAAAGCCGGCAGATTCTATAAGTCTTATTTGGATTATGTATACGTTTACCGCGTGAACGGACAGGAATATCGCATTTCGGGTGGTGTTCCCGGTGCAAAAGAAAACCTTCCTTCATCGGTTGATATTGTTTATCAGCAAAAAAATCCCAAGCTTGCATATATCAAAAAGCTTACGTTTCCCATGCAGCCGATCGTGGCGCTGCTTTTGCTTCCTTTGTGGATCCTGCTTGTGGTTTTAGGTATTGTTTTGATATAAAAAGCGCAGCCCGATCTGGCTGCACAATTAGCGAAAATGTTGCACGGGGATTGTTTCAAGAGCAGTCTTGGTATTCGCTTTTCTCGCATAATAAAGACACCTGTTGCAGGGGACGGCGCCCTCGACGTCCCGACCTGCTGTCACTTACTAT
>JAZQYT010000257.1:0-2310 GCA_045633665.1 Eubacteriales bacterium
CTGACGCGGAGCGAGGATACCTCACAGACCTCACCGTCCACACAAATGCTCTGCGGCTTTTCAAAGGTATACTGTATGTTGCGGCACTTGACGTAATCGATCACGCGTCGCGCCTTTTCGTTGTCAATAAACGTACCGTTCTTGTACAGCGAGACCAACGACAAAAACTTGATCCTGGACACGTTTTTGATCAGAAGCGTATCCAGCACACCGTCGTGCAGCAGCGCCAAGGGCGTGGAATGGAAACCACCGCCGCACCAAGCACCGTTTGCCACGGCTGTCAGCAGCATGTGCCTCTCCTGCGCCTCACCGTCATCCACAGACACGGTTGCGCGAACGCCCGGCTTGCGGATCAGCGTGATCACAAGACCTGCGATATACGCCATGCCCTTTGGGATCAGCTTACTTCTTTTGAGCTTGGCGGTCTGCTTGACCACCTCGCAATCAAAGCCGATATTGACCATATTCGCACAAAGCTTATCGTTATATTGCAAAAGATCAAGCATGGTTTCCTCACCGTCCAGCTGGGCATCGATATCCAGAAAGGCTTGACTTGTATCAAAATTGCGCACAAAATCATTACCCGTTCCCACCGGCACAACACCGACCGACGCATTGGCATAGCCGTACGCCCCATTGACGGTTTCGCCCAGCGTTCCATCACCGCCGCAGGCATAAAAGCGCAGCTGTAGATCGGGATTTTGCTCGCAGGTGCTGCGGATGAAGGCAGTCGCTTCGCCCGATGCACTTGTATGATGGATCTCATACTCCACGCTGCGTGCGGTGCAGACATCGTGGATCTGCTTCTCCAGCTCCTCTTGCATATGTCCTTTGCCCGCTGCAGGGTTCAGTATAAAAACGTGCTTGATTTTTTTACTCATACGTACGTTTCCTTCTTGAAAATTTTGATATGCCTTATCGTTTTATTATACCATACATTCCCCCGTCTTGTCTACCGTTTTTTCACAGATTTTTTGTTTGCAGCATACCCTGTTGGTAAATACGAATACGGAAAGGAGAACGATTATGACACTGGATCGTGACGCAGTCAACAGGCTGCTTGCGCTCAACGACAAGCAGCTGGCACTTGTGATCAAAAAGCTGACGGCAGAGGCGGGGATCGATCCCGCGGCGCTGCAGATCAACGCCTCCAACATTGCCGCGGTGCGTGCGGCACTTTCGATGGCAACCGACGAGGACCTCAAGCGAGCGGCCGAGCAGCTGGCCAACATGCAAAAGGGTGGGCAGCACCATGGCTGAAAAGCATAGCGGCAGCGAGGATATGCTGCTGCGCCTTCTCTCTGATCCCGAGGTGGTGGCCGCAGGAGAGGACGGGAGCGAGGGAGAGGACGCGACTATTCCCACGGCAAAAGAGGGACTGCCGCTCGCCTTGCCGCCCGAGCTGATTGGAAAGCTGCCCATGCTCATGTCCGCCATCGGGCCTATGATGGGCGGCAAGGGCGCGGGCGCGGTCAAGGACAGCAAGACCGCTCTTTTGCTGGCGCTCAAGCCCTATATGAGTCCGCAGCGGTGTGACGCGATCGACAAGCTGATCATGTTCAACCGCTTGAGCGACATTTTGCGGCAGCTGCGTTAAAGGAGGTAGCATAATGTACGTAAAACCACCGCGCAGGCAATTTGGCAGCTCCTTTGTGCCTGACAACTACAATGGCACCGCGTTTACAGAGCCCGATCCCACACTGCAAGAGCAAGAGGACGCGCTGACCGACCGGACAATATCCGCGCCCGAGCCTACCCCTGACGCAATTCCCACAGCCAAGACCGAGGAAAAAGGCCTGCTTCCTTCCCTGTTTTCGGGATTTGGCGGCCTGCGCTCGGATGATCTTTTGCTGCTTGCGCTCATTTTGCTCATGTCACGCAGCGACGGTGAGCGCGGCAGCACCTCCGAGATATTGCCGCTTCTGGCGCTGCTCTTATTTTTGGGGTAACGAAAGGGGCGAATGGGACTCTCTGTAGAGATTGAAAAAAACAAAAAAGGCGGCCTGGGCGTGATACTCTTAACGGAGTATCACGCCAGTTTTATTCGCCTGCGGCGAGTTCTATTGCTTCGCAGTGTTATTCGGCTTACACCGAGTGATATTCGCTTCGCGAGTTTAGAGGCGAATAAAATATCACTGAAGCCGCAAGGCTTCAATATCACTATTGCGACAGCAATAATATCACTCCGACGAAGTCGGAATATAACTTGACAAATTTTCGGTTTCATTGTATAATATGGGTAGAGGTGATACGATGTCAAACAGCATTTTAAGAGATAAGGCGAAGGCTTTTGCAAAAAACATTGTTTTT
>JAZQYT010000258.1:0-2200 GCA_045633665.1 Eubacteriales bacterium
AATTGCTTATATGGTTGGACCACTAAAAAAAAAAAAAAAAAAAAAAAAAAGAGAGATAATAGGAAAAGCCAACCCCCCGGGGCGTTGACTTTTGGTTTGTTTGGGTGTTATGTGAGAAAACCGTTTCCGTTCTTTTTTGTGCAAGTAGGCGCAAAAAAGAACCAAAAAACGCCGAAAAGAGGGTTTCGCTCGTTGCGACGAGCGACGAGGGCTTCGCGCCCTCGACCTGCGCCGCCTTTTGAAAAAGGCGGGCGAAAACTTTCATCCTGTAAGACGTTTGCTAAATTTGTTTCGCCGCCAATTTTCGCACAAAATCATTGATCTCGTTGCCCACCTGTGTGACCTCGTCCCAGAATTCCTTGGCGGTCATGCGCGAAATGCCGTAGCTGACTGCAGAGAACTGCAAAAGTCTGTCACCCGTGACCACGCGGATGCTGTAATCAGGTCCCAGTTCGTGCATGATCTGCTCAATATACGCGTCCGCTGTTTGATCCTGCCTTGTATACACTACGCGATAACCGTCGTGCGTAATCTCTGATCCCGCACCGTCCTTGACTAAGTACGCGTCAAACACCAGCAGCACGTCGGTCTTGGTAAAGGCGTGATAGTTGCTCATGATATCCATCAGCTCCTCGCGTGCCTTTTCCAAGCTGTAATCGGCCACTTCTTTGAGCGACTCCATCGAATAGATTACGTTATATCCGTCCACGATCAAGAGATTCTTGGGGATCTTGACCGTCTTTGGCTTTCTCGTTGCTTTTCCGTTTGCGATCGTGATCTTTGGTTCGGTATATTTCTTTCTGCGGATGGGGCCGAATTCGCGCAGCATAATCGCCTCAAGGTCCTCGTCGCTCAGCTCATATTTTTTGGAAAGCGATTTGACCTTGGGAATGACCGCCACCGTATTTTGCGACAGGCTGATGCCCGCGTCCAGGTGCTTGTGCGCATCCACCTCTTGCCAGGAAATGACCACGCCCACGCCATGCGAGCAGAAGACCGAGTGCGGTGTGTTGGATAGGTCTGCCTCGGGATCATATCCGGCTGTCGCGATGATTTCGTCCGCGTTATGACAAGGCTCGTATCCGTCGGAGGTACAAAACAGTCTGCCCGCACCGCGCGTGTATGTTATGACCTCGCGCGTATAGTCGTGCAGCGTTGCCACAGGTCCGCGTCCTGCAATGGTCGTCATTTCCTCGTCGGAGGCCTCCACCTCAAAGGTAGCCGATCTTGCCTGCAAATCGTTCATGGCGCGGCCCGTCATGCCGTTCGGGATCTCCAAACGGAATTTGTAAAAGGGCTCAAGCAGGGTACAGCCTGCTTTCATCAGGCCGTGTCGCACCGCGCGCAGCGTTGCTTCACGGAAGTCACCGCCCTCGGTATGCTTGAGGTGCGCCTTGCCTGCCACCAGCGTGATCTTGGTATCCGTCAGCGCAGCACCGATGCACGTGCCGCGATGTGTTTTTTCGTAAAGGTTATATAGGATCAGCCTCTGCCAGTTCAGATCCAGGCTGTTTTCGGGCAGCTTGGTATCAAAGATCAGTCCCGTACCCTTGGGCTGCGGTTCCATGAGCAGCTGCACCTCGGCATAGTGGCGCAACGGTTCGAAATGTCCCACACCGATCGCCTTTGCTGCGATCTTTTCTTTATAAAGGATCCTACCCGTATCCAGCGTGCATTCCACACCGAATCGCTCCGAGATCAAGCGCACAAGCAGCTCGATCTGCACCTGGCCCATCAGCCGCGCCTCGATCTGGCGCAGCTCCTCGTTCCAGAAAAGATGCAATGAAGGCTCTTCCTCCTCAAGCTCCTTGAGCTTGGGAAAATATACGGCCACGTCACACTCGGGCGGCAGATTGATGCGGTAGCATAGCACAGGCTCAAGCACGGGCTTACAGGTATCCGCCTCCAGACCAAGCCCTTGGCCGATATAGGTGGCCGAAAGCCCCAATACGGCGCAGATCTCGCCCGCGCTCACGCTGTCGACCTGCTCGAACTTATCACCCGAATACAGTCGGAGCTGGCTGACCTTTTCCGCATATCTCCTGCCGTCGGCAGAAAGATACACGATCTCGTCGCGTGCGCTCAGCGTGCCGCTCGTCAGCTTGATATACGTCAGACGCGTATTTCCTACGCGTGCGATCTTATAAACCTTTGCGCCAAAGCCCTGATCATTGTAAATGGGGGGAAGGGTATAGCGATC
>JAZQYT010000259.1:0-35152 GCA_045633665.1 Eubacteriales bacterium
GACCGGTGTGCTGTATTGGGGCTCGACATATTGGTCTGCAGATCCTTATAACGATCTGTCCTCGACTGTGATTTCCACCGTGTACGGTGACGGTGTGCTTCTTTACAGCGGAGCAGAGGTAGGCATTTACGAACCCGTATCCTCCTTTAGACTCGAGAATATCCGCATTGGTATTCAGGATTATCAGATGCTTGAAATGCTGGAGCAGAGATCGGGAGAGCAGGCTGTTGACGAGATGGTGGCAATGATCACGACAGACGTGATCACCTATACCAATGATGACGATTATCTGCATGCAGTACGTGTGTTGCTTGCGGGTATGGTTGAACAGGCAACGAAATAACCCTTGCAGCCGCGTGCTATTTTGGCGCGCGGCTGCTTTCATATTATATAATTATAAACTTTTTATAAAATATAAAGAAAGCCGTTGAAATTATTGAAATGTTGTGGTATAATGTTTAATGGTATTTTATTGCAAAGGCGGTGGTGTGAGTGATTAATTGGCAGGAACTTATGAATATGATCCGCACTTTTACGGAGGATTACATTCTTTTCCCAATCAATAACATGAACATTATTACTGACCTGCTTGACATATTACTGTTGACGGGTTTGTTGTACTACTTATATAAGTTTGTCAGACGACGCAGAGCCGGCAAATTGCTGCTGGGCATTGCGGCCTTGTTTGGCGTTTTCATGATCTGCAGCATTCTTGAAATGAAGGCTGTGGGATTGATCATGGATAACTTTTTGACGGTAGGCTTGATTGCTGTTGTGATCATCTTTCAGCCCGAATTGCGTGACGCTTTAGAAACTGTGGGTAATACGTCACTCAGAATTGGCCGCTTTGGCGGAGAAAAGGTCGGAACGGAGGCTGAAATAGAGCATCTTGCTTCTGAAATTGCGTCTGCTGCATGTTCGCTTTCCTCGGAGGGCTACGGTGCGTTGATCGTCATTCAAAGAACGACTAAGCTGCAGGACTATATGGATAAGGGTGAACGACTGGATGCCATGGTATCCGCAAAGCTGTTGCGCAACATTTTCGTCAACCGCTCTCCTTTGCATGATGGTGCCGTTATCATTGAGGGTGACCGTGTCGGGGCTGCTGCTTGCAAGCTGCCGCTTTCGGATAACGAAGATGCTGTCAGGGATCTGGGTACAAGACACCGTGCGGGTGTTGGTATTACCGAGGTGAGTGATGCGATGGTTGTCATCGTTTCTGAAGAAAACGGTATTATCTCCGTTGCGTACAGAGGCGCTTTGTATAGAAACTACGACAATAAGAATTTGCATGATGCACTTTATAAATTCATGGATTACAGAAAAAAGAGAGGCATCCACACAGGGCCTAAGAATAAAGCGGATTACATCATCAATGACGATGATAATAACGATGGTGAGGAGGAATGATGATGAAAACGAACACTTCCAAAACACCAAAGATCAATGAAAAGAAGTCTGTGAGTGTCGGTACTTTGATCGTTTGCTTTTTGATCGCATGCGGTATCTGGCTGTATGCGCAGGCGATCGATGATGATATCAACGTCAAGACCTACAATCAGCTGCCCGTGGAATTTGTTGGCGGGGAGGCATTCAAGGAAGCAACGGGTTATGACGTTCATTCCCTCAGTGTTCCCAGCGCAAATATTTCGATCAGTGGTACAAATCGTGAACTTGCAAAGCTCGATCCGCAAAGCATCAGACTGGTCGCTGATGTCAGCACCACCAATAACGGTGTTGCCACGATCAAGGCATATATGATTGACGATGACGGCAACCGAAACGAACTCAAGAATTTTGAGATAACACCAGCTGTTGTTACCGTTTACGTTGCAAAGCAGGTGCAGTTTACGGTTAAAGATATCACAGTCGATCTTGATAAAGTCACGTACAGCTATACGCTTGATCCCACAACCACGGCGGGTACGTTTACCGTGTTTGGATCGGAACAGGAGATTTCCAAGATCAGCTACGCAATATGCGATCTGGATTATCAGAGCGTCAAGGACGTTGTGGCGGTACATAAGATTCCCGTGACTTCTGTCAGATTCTATGACGAGCAAAACAACCTTTTGTTCGGTGATGCAAACAAGAATGAAAACGTCAAATATGACATTTCCGGTCTGGTCGTTTCACTGACCGTGGAGAGCAATCTCCCCACAGATAATGATGCTGACAAATAACATATTCAAAAGCACCATAGGGATGGTGATCGAATCGATCACTGTCCCTTTGGACGCACAAGAGCAAGAGATTTTTGCCAAAGCACGCCAGCGATTGAAAAGATCTCGCCTTTCCACTGCACAGTTTCAGCTCTCTTTGTTCAAAAGATCCGTCGATGCAAGAGATCGCGGGAATATCAGATTCGTATATTCTGTGCTGGCGACAAACGTCAACGGAGAATATCCGTCCGATGCTGCTTTTTTGCAAAAAGAAAAAATCAAGCTTCTGTATGACGATACCATCGTGCCGGAATTCGGATCGGAGATCATGAAAGCACCCCCGTTGGTCGTAGGTATGGGACCTGCAGGTCTATTTGCGGCCTTGATGCTGGCGCGAAACGGTTATCGTCCCATTATCATTGACCGAGGCGATTCGATCGCGGATCGTGCGCGAACTGTATCCGAGTTTTATACAGCGCAACGCTTGGATACGGATTCCAACGTGCAATTCGGTGCGGGCGGTGCAGGCACGTTTTCGGACGGAAAGCTGATGACGCGTATCCATGATCCCAAATGCAGCTTCGTTTTGAATACCTTTGTAGAGCATGGTGCTCCCAAGGATATATTACTTGTGTCCAAGCCGCACGTCGGAACAGATCTGTTGCGAGGCGTGGTTGACAGCATGCTGCAGGAGATCAAGCGCCTTGGCGGTACTGTGCAATACCGTTGCAGATTGGACAGCTTTGATCAGAGTGCCGACGGAACCGTGGTGGCACATACGACCTCCGGAGATATTTTTTGCAGCTCTGTGATCCTTGCTATCGGACACAGCGCAAGAGATACGTATCAAATGCTGCTGCAAAAGCAGATGCAGCTTGTGGCAAAGCCGATCTCCGTAGGCGTCAGAATTGAGCATCTGGTAACGGATATTGACAAGGCTTTGTACGGGGATTTTGCAGGACATCCTGCCCTTGGCCATGCCGAATATGCGCTTTCGGATACAAGGACGCAAAGAGGTGTATATACGTTTTGCATGTGTCCGGGCGGCGAGGTCATGGCAGCCGCATCGGAAGAAAACAGATTAGTGGTCAACGGAATGAGCTATCGGGCAAGAGACGGTCGCAATTCCAATGCCGCAGTAGTCGTTTCGCTCGGATGTGAGGACTTTGAGCCGATAAACGGTAGTCTTGTAGAAGGCGCTATCGCGCTGCAAAGAAAGATTGAAGAACAGGCTTACGTCGCAGGAGGCTCGGATTATTGCGCGCCCGTGCAGACGGTCGGTGACTATTTGTGCGGTAAGGTGATGCATGAGCCTGCAAGAATTCAGCCTACTTATATGAATGGCAGATGCCGTGTCTCAGACCTTTCTACTGTGTTTCCGGATGCAGTAAATACCACGTTGCGTTACGGATTGCAAGTGTTCGACAAAAAAATAGATGGTTTTGCGGCTTCCGATGCAGTGTTGACGGGAGCAGAAACAAGAACCAGCGCCCCTGTGCGCATTTCCAGAACACAAGAGGGAACCGCTATCGGTTTTTCATACGTATATCCTTGCGGAGAAGGTGCGGGATATGCAGGTGGGATTACCAGTGCCGCAGTTGACGGCGTTCGCACAGCGCTTGCAATTATGAAGCGCTATGCGCCAAATAAGGATTAAAAACAAAAAATATAAGAATTAGATGCGTTTAGTGTGGTACTTTGGTGCCGATGTGACCAAGGGGATCATAAAACGAATTGGATGAAGGAATTTAATATGAATGAAATGAGACGAGAACGTGTGTGGTCGTTGCTCTACTCGCCCGACTGTGGAGAAAAGGATAAAAAGATTGCACACATTTCACAAGCGATCGGTGTTTCGCCTATCACAGCACGTCTTCTGTATAACAGAGGATATGATACACCGGAAAAAGCATACGCGTTTATCAATACCGATATCTCTGCATTACACGATCCTTATTTGATGAAGGACATGGATAAAGCTGTTGCTCGAATCTTTAAGGCTGTGGAAGACGGTGAGACCATCGCGATTTACGGAGATTATGACGTTGATGGAGTTACCTCGGTCACATCTATTTATCTGTACCTCAAGAGCAAGGGGGCAGATGTCGTTTATTACATTCCCAGTCGTGATAAGGAAGGATACGGACTTTGTAACGCGGCAATTGACGTGCTTGCAGAGCATGACGTAAGCCTGATCATTACGGTGGATACAGGAATAACAGCCGATCAAGAGGTGCTTTATGCCGAATCTTTGGGTGTAGATATGGTGATTACCGACCACCACGAATGTCGATCCGTTTTGCCGGATGCGTGTGCTGTCGTCAATCCGCACAGACCGGATTGTCCATATCCTTTCAAAGAGTTGGCCGGCGTGGGCGTGGTGTTCAAGCTGATCTGCGCTTATGAGATCAGCGAGTGCAAAAAACGCGGAATTGACGCAAGGGAGGCAGTTGAAGCCGTTTGCAGAGATTACGTTGATCTGACGGCGATCGGAACGATTGCGGACGTTATGCCCATCATTGATGAGAACAGATATATAGTAGCCGTCGGCTTATCCGCTGTAGAAAATACGGAAAGATGCGGACTGAACGCTCTGATCGAGGCATCGTCGTATAACCCGAACGCAAGACAGGATCAGCCGCCGAAGAGAAAGAAAATTACGTCCGGCTTTATTGGCTACGGAATAGCACCGCGTATCAATGCGGCAGGACGAATCAGCAGCGCGATCAAGGCTGTTGAGCTTTTGCTTGAAGAAGATCCCGAAATGGCAAGGCAAAGAGCAGAAGAGCTTTGCGCGATAAATACAAAGCGACAGATCGAAGAAAACAGAATAGCCGAGCAGGCCTATAAGATCATTGAGCAGGAGCATGACTTTATCAATGACAGAGTGATCGTGCTGCAGGATGACTCCTGGCAACAGGGTATCATCGGCATCGTGTCCTCCAGAATTACGGAAAAATTCGGTCTGCCCTCGGTGCTTATCTCGTTCGACGGAGCAACGCGCGGATATGCAAGTCTGGACGACGTGGGTAAGGGCTCTGGCAGAAGCGTCAAGGGGATGAATCTTGTGGACGCACTGACCTATTGCAGCGATCTTTTAGCCAGATACGGAGGCCATGAATTGGCTGCCGGATTGTCTATTGCGAGATGCAATATAGACGAATTCAAAAAGAGGATCAACCAATATGCTAGAGAGAATCTGGACAGCGATGCTTTGGATATTTGCTATGAAGCCGATTGCGAGGTGGACGTCAACAGTCTGACTATGCCGTTGGCTGCTGAGCTTTCAAGGCTCGAACCGTTTGGTGTTGCCAACCCGACTCCCGAGTTGGTGACCAGAAATCTTACGATCTATAAGGTGATCCCGTTAGGTGCGGGAAAGCATTGTAAGGTCATTCTTGCCAAGGATGGCTTGCAGATGCAGGCCGTGTGGTTTGGTGTGCCTGCTTCCACCTTTCCGTTCAGCGTTTCGGATTGCGTTGACGTAATGTTCCAGCTGAGCATCAATGAATATCAGAACGTCAAGAGCCTGCAGCTGATCGTAAAGGATATGCGTATTTCGGATGAATATGCCGTAAAATGCAAGTGGGAAAAGGAAAGATATCAGCAGATCCTGGACGGAGCCACGGTTTCTCCTGCCGAAAACGTTATCCCGAACAGGGAAGATATTGCGGAGGTATACAAGCTTTTGCGCAGGGAATGCCGCATAGGCCACAATACCTTCTCACATAAAACGTTGCTTTCAACCTTGAATATGACGTCTGCCTTGCAGATCAATTATATCAAGCTGAAATACATCATCAATATACTCAAGGAGCTTGATCTTTGCGGCGTCAAGGAACCCAGTGACAATCTTTATATATTTGACGTATACTGTAACGCTGCAAAGACAAATATTGAAAACTCGGAGATTTTGAAAAGATTACGCGCACAATGTAAGTGATCCTTTCAGAAGGAAATTTAGAGGAACGACTATGCAAAACACTGTTCACACAGACATTACTCGTTTGCTTGACATACTCAAGGCAACGGGCAAAAAATACGACATTGAAAAGATCAAGCATGCATTTGTGTATGCGGACAATCTGCATGAAGGTCAGTACCGTGCAAGCGGTGAGAAGTATATTTCGCACCCTGTTGCCGTAGCGGAGATCGTTGCGGGACTTGAGCTTGATACGGACTCTATTTGTGCTGCACTTCTGCATGATACGGTAGAGGACTGCGCTGATAAGACCAATCTCAAGGAAATCGAAAAGCTGTTTGGTAAGGACGTAGCGATCCTGGTTGACGGTCTTACCAAGATCGTGACCTTGCAGGTAGAGGACAAAGAAGAGGCGCATATTGAAAACCTGCGCAAAATGCTTTTGGCCATGTCCAAGGACGTGCGCGTGATTTTCATCAAGCTGTGTGACCGATTGCATAACATGAGAACTTTGGATGCAAAGCCTGATAACAAGCGCAGAATCACCGCGCTTGAAACCATGCAGGTCTATGCACCGCTTGCGCATCGTCTTGGTATGCAAAAGATCAAGCAGGAGCTGGAAAATCTCGGTGTTCGTTATCTTGATCCTATCGGTTACGAAGAGGTAAGAAGCGGTATTGAGAAAAAATACGGCCAAAGCTTGAACTTTATTGAAAACATCCGTCAGACGGTTGGCGCAAAGCTTGAAGAGAACAATATTTCCTATACGCTTGAGGGAAGAATCAAAACTGTTTACAGTATCTATAAAAAGATGTTTTCTCAGGGCAAAATGTTCGATGAGATTTACGACTTTTATGCAATGAGAATCATCGTGGATACCGAGCTTGAATGCTATACTGTTTTGGGTATCATTCACGAGATGTTCAATTCCATGCCGGGCAGATTCAAGGATTATATTTCCACGCCCAAGCCCAATATGTACAGATCTCTGCACACGACGGTTATCGGTCGATCCGGTATTCCTTTTGAGGTACAGATCAGAACCTGGGAGATGCACCATATTGCGGAATACGGTATCGCAGCGCATTGGAAATATAAGTCGGGGGCTACCTCCAAGGAGGACATGGATAAGAAGCTGGAGTGGATCGCCCGTCTGATCGAAACCGAGGACGGTGCACGTGATCCCGATGAGTTTATGCATGCACTCAAAACGGACATCTTCCATGACGAGGTGTTCGTATTTACGCCCAAGGGTGACGTGATCGCGTTGCCTCAGGGTGCAACAGCCATTGACTTTGCATATGCCATTCACTCTGCCGTAGGCAACAAGATGATCGGTGCCAAGATCAACGGCAGTATCGTGCCGATCGACCGTGTGCTTGAAAACGGTGAGATCGTTGAGGTACTGACATCCTCGTCGTCCAGAGGCCCTAGTCGCGATTGGCTGAGCATTGTCAAGACGGGTGAGGCGAGAGCTAAGATCCGTCAATGGTATAAAAGAGAGAAGAGAACGGAGAACATTGTTGAGGGAAAAGCACAGTTTGAGGCAGAGATCAAAAAAACGCTCAGCAAAGTATCCGAAAACGTTCGCAACGAGATCTGTGCCAATATTGCACAGCGTATCGGCTTTGCAAGCGCGGATGACCTTTATAATGAGATCGGTTACGGTGGTCTTTCCATCTCAAAGCTTGCCAACAAGATCAAAGAAGAGGCTGCAAAGTATTTGACCGTTGAGCCGGAGCAGATACCGGAGATTACCGAAAGCGATATGATCGCGGCTCCCTCCAAGATCAAAAACGTTCGCTCCAACAGCGGCATTATTGTGGACGGTGAATCCGGATGTCAGGTCAAGTTCGCAAAATGCTGCAATCCGTTGCCCGGTGATCGAGTCATTGGATTTATTACCAAGGGCTACGGTATCTCGATCCATAAGTGCGATTGCCCCAACGTGATCAATATCATTGACAATACCGAATATGCCGACCGTTGGGTAAAGGCGGAGTGGGAAACTTCGCAGAGCGATTCCGGCGGCATTGGCGTTTATGAGGCGTTCATTCAGCTGCATTCCGAGGACAGAATCGGCATGCTTGCTGATATTGCGACTGCTCTTGCGGATATGCGCGTTGCTATACTTTCGGTCAACTCTCAAAAGAGAACCAACGGTATGGTCATTATCAATCTGAAGGTCAGCTGTAAAAATACGGATCATTATCAGTCGATTATGTCAAGGCTCAAGGGGCTTGGCGGCGTAGTTGACGTAGTAAGAGGATATTCATCATGAAAGCAGTATTACAAAGAGTCAAGCAGGCAAAGGTAGAGGTTGACGGAGCCGTAATAGGCGAGTGCGGCAACGGCTTGATGATCCTTTTGGGTGTTGCCAAAGGAGACACCGAAGAAGACGCAAGGCTTTTGGCAGAAAAAATCGTCAAGCATAGAATTTTTCGCGATGAAAACGGAAAGATGAATCTCTCTGTTAAGGATATTGACGGAGAATTGCTGGTCGTATCGCAGTTTACACTGCTTGCGGAGTACCGACATGGAAATCGCCCCGATTTCTTTGGCTCTGCCGCCCCGGACGAAGCAAACAGACTTTACGAGTATTTTATTTCTCTGGTTTCACAGCACGTACGACACGTAGGACACGGTGAATTTGGTGCCGATATGGACGTGACGCTGACTAACTGGGGGCCTGTTACCATAGTGATGGACAGTGATGTCCTGAAAAACAAAGGAAAGTAAGAATATGAAACTGATCATAGACGGACAAGTAAACGTATACTATGTCCAAACACTATGTATGATATTTTATCCCGGAGAAAAATTTTCCGAGGATCAGGAGATCGCGTCAACCACGCCCGTATTGAAATTGGACGTAAAGAACGATGACGCTGGTTACACGATCAATGCTGTACTGACACAGGGCGAAAAACAAGCACAGGCGGAGCGTTTTTATGCGTACCGCGATGACGTTGACAAGGATAAACTGCTCAAGCTCGCCTTAGGTGATGCTGTTTTGGCTGTTTGCGGTGAGGTTTGCGGCTACCGTCCTTCTTGGGGAATGCTGACTGGTGTTCGTCCTTCAAAGGTTGCAACGGATCTTTTGAAGAAGGGTGTAAGCAAAACCCGCGTCAAAAAAATCCTGACAAATGAATATTTTGTGATTCCCAAAAAAGCCGCTTTGGCAACTGAGGTGGCATTGAATGAAGCAAAGATCATCGCAACTCCAAAGAAGAAGGATTGCAGTGTGTATATTTCCATACCTTTCTGTCCGACGAGATGTGCGTATTGCTCGTTCGTGTCGTATACGTCCAAGCGCTTGCTCTCTTTGATTCCCGATTACCTGGCAAAGTTGTGCGACGAGGTCAAGAGTGTATTTGCCTGCATTGACCGCTTGGGACTGCACGTTAAAACCGTCTATATCGGCGGCGGTACGCCTACGATTCTGTCTGCGGATCAGTTGAGAATGCTTTTGTCCGTGATTGCCGAATCTACCGACGTGTCCAAGCTTGAAGAGTATACGCTGGAATCGGGCAGACCTGATACGATTACGGTGGAAAAATTTGCGGTGGCAAAGCAATACGGTGTCAACCGTGTCAGCGTCAATCCGCAGATATTGTGCGATGAGGTTTTGGAGGGCATTGGCAGAGGACATAAGAGCGAGGAGTTCTTCAAGGCTTTCGAGATTGCAAGAGAAGCCGACTTCAAGGTCATCAATACGGACCTGATCGCGGGCTTGCCCGGGGATAAATTTTCAACCTTTGCGGCTTCTTATGATCAGATACTGGCACTTCGCCCCGAAAATATCACTGTTCATACGTTTTGCGTAAAGAAATCTGCGGAAATTCTGCAAAAGGATTCCAAGGTATATGATATTCGCGGCGGAGATACGGGGAAGTGCGTGGATTACTCGCAGATCAAGGCAATGCATGAAGGCTATAAGCCTTATTATATGTACCGTCAGAAGAACACGGTAGGAAACTATGAAAACGTAGGTCTTGCAACCGAAGGCAACGAAGGACTTTACAACATCTACATGATGGAAGAGGTTCATTCCATTTTTGCGGCAGGCGCGGGTGCTGTGACCAAGGCGGTTGACTACATCCCGATTGACGGAAGCAAGCCTTTTATCAAGAGATTTTTCAATGACAAGTATCCCTATGAATATCTGAAAAACGAAAACTCTGAACAAAAATTCAAGGAAATAGAGCAATTCTATCAAGACCGAGGCCTTTTGAATTAATCACTTGCTTTTACAAGGAGTTCTACATGCTTTTTACAAAAAACAAATACACCAAGCAAGAAGCACACGCTTTTATTGCGGAATGTGAGAAGAGTTTTGATGCCAAGGTAGACGACGCTGTTTCTGTCATTTTAAAAAAGAATACAAGGTTCGTCTGCTTGAGTGGCCCGAGCTGTGCAGGCAAAACGACCACTGCCAAAAAGATCGTGGAAAAGCTTGCAGATCACAATCTTAAAGCACATCTTGTGTCGCTGGATGACTTCTTCCATGATATGGATTACCTTGTAAAAATGGCACAGGATAAGGGCGGTGCATTGGACATGGATTCTGCTGATGCTATAGACCTGACCGCTTTTGCCGTATGCCTTGATGAAATCGTAAATAAGTCGCACACAAGGATTCCTGTGTTTGATTTTCATACGCACGCAAGAAGTGGTTTTGTTGATTTTTCATGTGGTAAGAACGATCTGATCATATTTGAGGGCATACAAGCGATATATCCCGAAATCACCTCGTTGGTTGCACCTTACGGGATGACAAGTATTTTCGTCTGTCCGGACCAAGCAATTACTGTTGGAGAATCGGTGTTTGATCCCAATATTTTCAGATTTTACAGAAGGATCGTACGCGATGCACAATATCGCTCTGCAAATGCGCAAAGAACGCTTGAGGTATGGCGCGGTGTTCGCAGCAATGAAGACGCGCATATCTTCCCGTATCGCGATCGGTGCGACATTGTTGTAGATTCCACCATGCAGTACGATCTGCACTTGCTGACGCCTTATCTGCGCCAGCTTCTGCCACGGGTCGAAGAGGGCAGTCGATACTATCTGCGTGCTTTGGATATTCTCAATCGTATTTCCAATATTGAACCTATCGCGGCACAATATTTGCCGGATGATTCCATGTATCGCGAATTTATCAAGTTCTGAATGATATAGCGCCCTTCATACAATAGGTATGAGAGGCGGTGATCATGAATGAAAAACAAAAGGGAAGAGTCTTTTACTGCAGGGGTCGTACTGCTGACGCTGTCTGCGATGATTGTCAAATTGATCGGTGTTTGCTATAAAATCCCTCTTGTGAACTTATTGGGCGCGCAGGGAATGGGGTACTTTAATGCGGCTTATGACGTATATGCGCTGCTGTGCGTCATATCCACTACAGGGTTGCCGGTTGCTGTTTCCATTCTCATGAGCAAGCACGAAAATGCGCACCGCCGCATTTTTCAGTTATCCCTGATCGTTTTTGTACTTGTGGGGATTTTTGGGAGTGCCGTCGTGTTTTTCATGGCGGATCATGTAGCTGCTTGGATCAAAGCTCCCTTTTCCGCACAAAGCCTGCGTTTTATAGCACCTGCTGTGTTATTTGTTTGCTTATCGGGTGCATTTCGAGGATACTATCAAGGAAAACGCAATATGCTGCCAACCGCTATTTCACAAGTCATTGAAGCAGCGGGCAAACTATTGTTTGGACTTGTGTTTGCTTACGCTGCCATACAGTATAAGCAAAACGCTGCAACGGCAGCTGCTTTTGCCGTTCTGGGCTTGAGCGTTGGCACGCTGCTGTGTTTGCTGTACTTGCTGCTTTGTAATAAACAATACAAGGCTCGGCAAGATGAAAAAGAGATTGCAACAAAGCAACTTCTTGCACAGCTGTTTGCTGTTGCATTTCCGGTAACGATAGGTGCTGTTTTATCGGGACTTTCCAAAATGATCGATCTTGCTTTGATCATGCGCAGATTGCAGGATGCAGGCATGGCGCAAGAAACCGCCGTTGCTCTTTACGGTTGCTATACATCGATGGTCATTCCGCTATACAGCGCAGTTCCGGCACTCTTTGGCGCGCTCTCTATGCCGCTGGTCTCGCATTTGAGTCATGCAATCAATCAAAAGAATCAAGCGGAGCAAACTCAAATACTGGATACGACGTTCTCTCTGAGCGCTGTGATCGCAATACCATCTGCTCTCGGAATGGGTATGCTTTCCGATCAGATCCTGCGGCTGTTATTTCAAAATGCGCCCGAACTCAAGGTTGCTGTCCCTCTATTGATCGCTATGAGCGCTGCAATACCCGCAAGCTGCTTGATAACTGCTACAAATGCGATCTTACAAGCATACGGGCATCCGTGGATTCCGATGATCTCAACAGCCATAGGCTGCACCATTAAAGCTATCATTCTTTACAGCGTGACCGTGATGCCGCAGATCGGTATCATGGCTGCTCCGATCAGCACCTTGGTCTGCTGCATGATGATCGTATTGATCAACTTCATTTATATTATAAAATGTACGCCAAGCTTCAGCTTTGCCAAGCCGTGGACGTATGCTTGCGCGATATCACTCGTATCGATCGGCATTGCTGCGGTAATCAAACGTATGACCGTGGAAAAAATCGGCTCAGTAAGTCTTGTTGTGATACTTACCGTGGTTGTGGCTGTGATACTATATGCATTGCTTGCCATCAAGGCAGGCCTGCTGCAACAGATATTGCCCATAAAATCAAAAACAAAACAAAAGGATTGAAATTTATCATGGATATTCAAGAAATGATCTCTAATTTGCTATCTAAAGACACCTATACGTTTGATGATCTTGTTAACGTTGTGGTTGTACTCAGAAGTGAGCAAGGCTGTCCTTGGGACAAAGAGCAAACGCATCAAAGCATTCGCAACGATTTCATTGAGGAACCTTACGAGGTAATTGAAGCGATCGACACGCAGGATCCCGTTTTGCTGCGTGAGGAGCTTGGTGACGTTCTGTTACAGGTCGTATTCCATGCACGTATTGAGGAGCAGGAGGGCAGATTCAATATCAACGACGTTGCAAACGATATTTGCGTCAAGCTGATCCATCGCCATCCTCATGTATTCGGTGACGTATATGCAAAGGATTCTGAACAGGTGCTCAAGAATTGGGATGCTATCAAGAATGAAGAGAAGCAAAGAATCTCAGTAACCGATAAGTTGCGCGCCATTCCTCCTATGTATCCTGCATTGCTCAGAGCGCAGAAGGTTGGCAAGAAGGCAGCTTGCTTTGATTTTTCAGGTGCAGAACAGGCTAAGGACAAGGTGCTTGAGGAAGTGGCAGAGGTCATGGCTGTTACCAATGATCCCGTGGAGGCCGAAAAGGAAATCGGAGATCTTTTGCTGGCTGTCGCCAGCCTTGCAAGAATGCTGGGTGTCAATGCAGAGGAGGCGCTGTTCCATGCAACAAATCGCTTTATTGACCGTTTTGAAGCAATCGAAAATGCAGTTGCTGCACAGGGACAGGATATTACAAAGGTGGATCGTGACGAGCTGGAGCGTATCTGGGAGCAAAACAAATTAAAAAACAGATAAGATGTAAAAATTGTTGCGTACAATTTATCAAAAGTTCTTGAAATATATACCAATTTATGATATAATAACACAGTAAACAAACAATTAGAAAGGAAATAAAAAATGAACAAGACTCAACTGATTCAAAAGATTGCCGAGAACGGCAACATGACCAAAAAGGATGCAGAGATCGCTCTGAAGGCAGTCATTGACGCTATTTCCGATTCCGTAGTTTCCGGCGAAAAGGTACAGGTAGCAGGCTTTGGCAGCTTTGATGTGAAGGCTCGCGATGCGAGAATGGGCAGAAACCCCAAGACCGGTGAGGCTGTTGAAATTGCAGCTTCCAAGAGAATCGTATTCACAGCTGCTCAGTCTTTGAAGGATAAGATCAACTGATTTATGCGACTGGATAAATTCCTGAAGGTTTCCCGTATCATCAAAAGGCGCACGGTTGCCAACGAGGCTTGCGATGCAGCGCATATTTCTGTCAACGGAAGACAGGCAAAGGCGTCTTATGATGTGAAAGTGGGAGATATTATTGAAGTCACGTTTGGGCAGCGCACGCTCAAGGTTCGTGTTCTCGACGTCAGAGAATATACCGCAAAAGCTGATGCCGCCTCTCTTTATGAAGTGATATCATAATTTTAGGAAAATCCGCATATATTTGTACTGACAGTAGTCAATACTGTCAGTACAGTATAGCGGAGGCAAGCATGGAGTCTGTATTGGGTAAGCATTCGATCTCGTTGAAGGATCGAAAAGATATGCGCATTGACGGTGTGACCGAGGTGATCTGCTTTGATGATCTGTCGGTAATGCTCAAAACACAGTGCGGGGATATGACAATCGAAGGAAAAGACCTGAAAATCGCAGTCTTAGAGATTGACGCCGGGATCGTAGTGCTGTCTGGTACCGTTTCCGGTGTTTACTATTACGAGCCACAAACAAAAGAAAAACGCAGTCTTGTCAAAAAGCTGTTTCATTGATTGAGATATGGAGCTTTCGCAAACTGCGCTGTCGGTATTACTGTTGTGCGGATTTCCGTTAGGGGTTTTGAGTAACGTTGCATACAGAATGACTGACCTTGGACTACAAAAAGACAGAGTATTACATCATATTCTGATCAACGTCAAGGATTTTATATTTTTGATCCTTGCAGCAATTACAACTGTATTGCTTATTTATTATGTGAACGATGGTGTGTATCGATATCACTCGATTGCAGGAATCTTGGCAGGATATGTCATCAGCGACCTTGCAATAGGTCGGATCGTCATAAGGATCAGAAACACAGTAATCGCAGCAATATTTCATATTTTGTCCGTACCATTTACTTGGATATGGCGCAAGACTTTTGGTATATTGCTTGCAAAAGCGGACAATAAAGCGCTGATCAAAAATACAGACGCGAATATTAATATCATGATGCAACTTGCATCAAACGGATTTGAAAATTGTACGGAGGCAAAAGCATGGAAGCGCATGAAAAACAACAGGATGCTGCAGTAGAGAGCACAAAATCGGGTATGAAGATTTTGCTGCGCTGCGCGTTGATTGCAATTGTGGTCATTTCCTTGTGTACTTTTGTGTCCGGTGTTATGATATATAATGCCAATCAGGAAAGGATCAACGAGCTCAAGCAGCAGATTGCTGATAAACAGGAGCAGGTAGATGAACTGAAATTTCTGATCGATTCTCCGATCGATTACGAATATATCGTGCGCATTGCCCGCGAAAAGCTTGGATTACATTTCCCGGATGAAACCATTTTTCATAAGGACACAAATGACTAAAGCAGGGGATTGATATGGCAGACAAAAAAACAGGGAACAAAATCATTGCCCAGAACAAAAAGGCATGGCATGAATACTTTGTTGACGAACAGTATGAGGCAGGAATCGCTTTGTACGGTACCGAGGTCAAGAGCATTCGTGCGGGTGCGGTAAATCTCAAGGATTCTTATTGTGATATCAAAGATGGAGAGATTTTCGTCAAGGGCATGCACATCAGCCCTTATGAGCAGGGAAATATCTTTAACAAGGATCCTCTGCGCGATAAGAAATTGCTGATGCATAAAAGAGAGATCATGAAGCTACATGGCCTTGTAGCACAAAAGGGATTTACACTGATCCCGCTGTCGCTGTATTTCAGCGGTTCACACGTTAAGGTCGAGATAGGACTTTGCCGTGGTAAGAAGCTGTACGACAAGCGCGACGATGCCGCCAAGCGTGATGCTGACCGCGTCATCGAGCGCAGCATGCGTGATCGGAATAAGGCTGAATAGAATAAGAATATAGGAACACCCGATGCAATTTTGCATCGGGTGTTTTGTATTTACATATTGAATTCGTACTTGCCGGGAGCAAAATCGATCACTACGCGATTGAGCTTTGCGCTGTATGCTGCCTGATTAAACTCAGAGAACTTGTGGCTAACACCGTTGAGTGTAAAGCTGTCGTTCTTGGTCAGAATAGGCAGATAAAGCCTTGTGGGAACGGGAACCTCGCAATAGTACTGGAAACCGTTCTCGGTCGACCAGTTGGATACGATAGTGCCGTGGTAGGAATCGTAGGAAGCCTTGATATACTTGATGTTTTCCTGTCCTTCGGGCAACTCTTCCGCACTTCTGGTATCGGGCTTAGGCTGCAGAATTGCACGCTCGAATCCGGGAGCTGCAGGATCATATTCAATGCCTGCTGCGTGTCTGTACATCCATTCCTGGATTGCACCGTATGCATAATGGTTAAAGGAGTTCATGCTGACGTTGCCAAAACCGGTTGCCAATGTGTAAGAATTCCATCTTTCCCAAATCGTTGTAGCACCCTGGTCAACAGAGTACAGCCAGGAGGGGTTCTCGCGCTGCAGCAAGAGGGAATATGCAAGGTCGTTTTCACCGATCTCAGCAAGAGTCTGTGCCAGAATACCGGTGCCAACAAAGCCGGTGGAAAGCTTGTGACCGTTGTCTATGATCTTCTGTCGCAATGCGGCAATCGCAGCAGGTCTGTTCTTTTCTTCAAGCATCTGGAATTTCAGTGCCATCAGATAAGCGGTTTGCGTGCGATGTTGAGGCAACAGATCACCGTTTTCATCGCAGTAGAACTTCTGGAAACGGTTTTTGACTGCATTGAAGTAATTGCTGAAGCGTTTTACGTCACTGCTCTCGCCAAGCACTCTTGCGATCTGAATCATCAGACGTGCGTCAAACGCAGCATAGCAAACCGAAACCATCCAATGGTCGGAAGGCTCGTAAGCCAGCCAGTCGCCGTAAGCAGCGTGCTTATGAGGCGTTTCGATGTCGCGCGCTTCGAGCATATTCATGTGCTTCACCATAGAGTTGTAGTGATCGCGCAGCAGTTCAACGTCACCGTACATTTTCCACATGACGTAGGGAACAATGATGCCTGCATCGCCCCAAGCGGCACCGCCGCAGCCTACGACACGTGCAGCGGGGATAACGTCGGGGTAACCGCCCCATTCAGCCTGGCTGTCTCTTGCGTCCTGAAGCCACTTGTGGAAGAAGAGTCTGACGTCTGCGTTGTATGCAGCGGTATTACAGAATATCTGCGTGTCACCAGTCCAACCAAGGCGCTCGTCGCGCTGCGGACAGTCGGTGGGAACGTACAAATAGTTGCCTCTCTGTCCCCAAATGATATTGGAGATCAACTGGTTGACAAGCGCGTTGGAGGTTTCCATCTTGCCTGTTTCTTTGGTGGCAGAGCCTACGACCTCTGCCGAAAAGGAGAGAATCTCAATGTCGTTATCAGCAACGATCTCAATGTAACGGAATCCGAAGAAGGAGAAAGTAGGTCTGTAGCTCTCACCCTCGGGCGCACCGCCCAAAATGTAATATGCCTTTGCACGGGCGCTTCTGTAGTTAACGGTGTACACAGCGCCCTTGGGGCCATCGTTCCCGCGAGCTTCGGAGCCGCTGTCATTCAGGAATTCGGCAGCGCGCAGCTGTACAGCGGTCTTTGCCTCTCCCTTGACTGTGATAACAGGCCAACCAACCATATTCTGACCAAGGTCATACGTCAAAGTCTGGCCTTTTTTCAGAGTTACCGCTTCTTGGTTTTCAGCGGAATAAATGACGTTGATCTCACCGTGCTCGGTGCCGTTATCGGTCGTGCCTTCGTGTACGGTCAAGCTCAAAGGCTTTCTTGTAAGCTCCGGGCGAACCATAACGGTGGGGCCAATAAAGGGTGTGATCTCAATGTCCTGCTGTACGACGGTGGGATGATCCCAAGCAGATACGTCGTAACCGGCAAGGGCCATTTCCTTATATGAAGGATATTTTGCATTATGAAGCTCACCGTCCCAGATGTCAGCAGCACGAACTCTGCCGCCCCACGTTGCGAGCCAATCTGCATCGGTATAGATTTCATTATCGTTGATCGTGATCTTTGCAAAGAACGCTTCGCTCTCACCCGCAAAAGCTCCGAAAGAAATGCGTCCGTTTCTCCAACCGGGGGCAACTGCAGCCAAGAGAACGTTTTCTCCGTCCACGAGATAAGGTGTCAGATCATAGGAGAAGTAAAGTGCTCTCTTACGGAATTCATAATAACCTGGCTTGAGCTCGTCATATACTTCGTTTCCGTTTTCGTCAATGCGTCCTACGCGCTTGCCGTTGCAATACAAATCAAAAATTCCGAGAGCAGTAGCGTCTATACGAACGCTGTCAGTAGTATTTGCTGTAAAGCTCTTTCTGAAGAGCGCCAAACCGTGTCTGCTTTCAATAGGCTTGAATTGATCGGTCGTTACGAGCTTATGCTCCCAAGGGTTGGAAATCTCTGTGTGTTCATTTGTGCCGGGGAAGGCGAAGGAGATCCACTTGGCCTTTCCGAAACTCATCATATCTTTCATGCTTACCTCCGTATGATGTGGTTGTCGTAAAGAGTATACCATATATATTGTGTAATTGCAAGCGTTTTTTATAAATAAACAAATAAAAAAACAGACCGAATCCGACTTTCGGTCTGTTTAAGTTTCTACGATTTTTCTTTAGCTGGCTAAAGACTCGCACCCGTAGAATGCATCTTCGTGAACAATAGCACTGCCTACGTCGATATGACGGAGATTTCGGCAGTAGGAGAAAGCGTAATAGCCGATCGACCTTGTTCTTCCGGACAGGGAAACACTGGTCAGCGAGATGCATGCGCCAAACATGTTATCAGGCAGAGAATTCAGAGATTCTGGGAGTATGACGGATTCTAACGATCTGCATCCTTCAAAAGCCGAATGGCCGACTTCTCTTGTCCCGAAGGGAAGAACCAACGTGCGCATCGAAGCGCAGAAAGCGAAAGCCTTCTCTCCGATGAAAATCAAGCTGTCACCAAGGTAAAGCTGGGTGAGCTTGTCGCAGCCGATAAAGCATCTTTCTCCGATGGTGTTGACACCGTGGTTTTCAAGCGTGATGGCATGGAGGTTGTGACACCATGCAAACGCGTAATCACCAATTAATTTGACCGTAGGAGGAACCATGATCGATACAATATCGTGATCGTGAGAAAAAGCCATGTCTGCGATTTGTACAACTTTTCTGCCCATGTATTCTGCCGGGACGACAATGCCGGTGTCTTGGCAATGTCCGATACCGGAAAGGGCGCATTCGTTCTCGTTCAGAATGGTAAACGAAAGACCTACCGAAGCCGCGTTGTTTTGCATGACTGTTCCTCACTTTCTTTGGAATTGATCAATGGATCTGATCTCCTGATCGTGTCTATATTCTATATTATTATTGGAAGTTTGTCAATACAAAAGCGGAAATTGGCATAATGAATCCGTAAATTTCGTAACAAAGTGATAAATTGTGAAAATCAGCGTAAATATAAAAATAGAGCCTGTTTAGCGATAATAATTATGCGAAAAAGCGTCAAATTACGGAAATTATTATTGATATTAGGGAACGGCTCGGGTTGGCTGATCGACACGACATATTTGTCGTGTTAAAAAGCACGAAAATAGCCGTGTTGACGCACAGTAATCGCCCGAAAAAATCAATAGTAAAGCATGCTAAACCATCGCAAAGAATCGCGGATACCCTTATAATATAAGGGAAATGATGAGATTGAAGGATGATGGCGAAAAAAACACTGGCACAACAGACGCTTGCGTGCTAACACAAAGCGTGGCGAAATGTCGTACCGGAATTTCCTTAAAGGTCGTGGTCATGTTGCACAATTTTGATAATCCGAATTGTAACATGATTACCCAACCACGCGTAACGGAAGTTCTTTTTTGTGAATATTTGCCTAATTGCCCAAGTAAAGAGATAAAATCGCATGAATTTTTTCGATATTAAATTGACTATCGTAAAAATATCTGTTATAATGGTAATGAAATCAATTTCTTGCAAAAACGGAGGGAACATATGCTTCAATTGCTTGATTTAAGAATCGATCACAATGCAGCTCCGAATATTGCTGCAACACACGGTTTACGCTTCTCCTGGAAGCTCGCATCGGATCTGAATAACGTGACGCAAAAAACGTACAGAGTCACAATATGCAAGGATACGGAAATCGTATTTGATTCAGGTACTGTAGAATCCGATCAGTCCTGTGACGTTACGTTTCCTGAGCTTTTCTTACAGCCTGCTACGGAATACGAATGGAATCTTTGTGTAAAGGATAACCACCAGCAAAGCGCGGTTGCATCATTGAAGTTTTCCACTGAGCTGTATGCGGACATGTGGCAGGCACACTGGATCACACCGTCCAATCATATCGTCAGCTGGGCGCCTTATTTAAGAAAGAAGTTTTGCACAAAGCAAGGTGTCAGACGAGCCGTTTTGTATGCCTGCGGCCTTGGTTGCGCGGAATACTATATAAACGGCAAAAAGATTGCGGATGACTATATCGATCCTCCGTTTACCAACTATGAAAAAGAAGTGTTATATCGTGCCTACGATGTGACCGATCTGATCGATCAAAGCAATGCACTTGTCGCATGGCTGGGAGAGGGTTTTTACGAGCAAAGCCAGGTTTGGACGTATAACGGCTTCAGCTACGGTAAGGTTTGCCTGATCGCACGTCTGGAGATTGAATATGAGGACGGTACAAGAGAAGCGATTGTGACAGATCCCTCCTGGAAATGTAAAAACAGCCCTATCACGCACAACAATATTTACGTTGGCGAAACGTACGATGCAAGACTTGAAACACCCGATTTCGCTGATGCCGACGGTAGTGACTCAGGCTGGTGCGATTGTATTGTGGATGATACTCCCAAGGGTGAGCTTAAGCCCTGTAACATGCCTCCCGTAAAGATTATCAACCGCATTCCCGCAAAGAGCGTCACGCCTGCGTGCGGTGCAAGCGACAGCGCGTGGATCATCGATCTTGGAGAAAACTTTGCCGGTGTCGTGGAATATCATTTGCCGCGCTGCTCCAGAGGCAAGCTTTTGGTGTTCAGATACTCCGAAACGCTCAATCAATCAGGTCAGCCCGATTATCGCTCCACGGGTGGATTTGCTACGCAGTGCGTACAACAGGATATTTATATTGCCAAGGGTGATCCCGAGGGCGAGATCTGGCGTCCTCGATTTACCTATCACGGTTTCCGCTATATTGAGATCAGCGGCGTTGATTTCTGCCACGAATATGGCAAGATCCCCGAGGTCAGCATTGCCGTCGGTTGCGCGCTGTCGACCGACCTTGAGAAGGACGGCACGTTCCGATCCTCCTCTGATGACCTGAATTTGCTGCATGAGATCATTTGTCGCACGTTCCGCTCCAACTATCACGGTTTGCCCGAGGATTGCCCTGCGCGTGAAAAATGCGGTTGGCTGGGCGATGCACAGATCGTATGCAATACGGGTATCATGAATTACAACATGGTTACTTCGTATGAGAAGTATCTGAGCGACATCCGCACACAAAAGGAAGTTTACGGCACGTGGACAATGATCGCACCCGGTAAACGCGGCTGCGGAGAAGCATCGCCACTTTGGGGCTGCGCGCAGATCATTATTCCTTACTGGCTATACTATTATTGCAACGATTCCTCTGCCATAACCCGAAACTGGGATCTGATGCAGGCTTGGGTAGAGCATGAACTGGCAAGATCCAAGGAATATATCATTTCCGAGGGCTTGGGAGACTGGTGCCCGCCCGGTGGCGAGCAGAGCGAACGCAGAATTCCTGTGCCGCATTCTTCTACTTTAATGTTCTATGAGATCTGCATAAAAATGGTTGAGATGAGCAATCATTTGGGGTATGGTAATGCAAAATACTATTCCGATCTTGCCGATCAGATTGCAGACTCCTTTATTGCGCATTTCTATGATCATGATGAGCACACGTACGGAACGTGGGCATCAGACGCGGTTGCGTTGACGCTCGGTGTTTATCCCGAGTATGACAGGGAAGCGCTGTTGGCTTCTTTGAAAAACAGCATCATTGCAGACGACTATGCGATGAGCACGGGCATATATGGCAACAAATATCTCATTCCTCTGCTTTTCGAAGAGGGAATGGGCGACATGGCGATGGAGATCATGTTCAATCGCAGACATACAAGCTTTGGCACTATGATGGATGACGGGGCTACCTCGTTGTGGGAGGTGCTGGACATGCGCCACGTCACAGAGGATCGCACCAAAACCGTTTCCTCTTACAATCACCCCATGCACAGTGGATTCGCGTACGTTTATTATGCATATCTCGGTGGTCTGCAGCCTGCAGAGCCCGGATTCAAGACCTTTGTCGTCAAGCCTTGTCACGTGAAGGGTGTAGATAACGTAGCAATCACGTATGAGTGTCAATACGGAAGAATTGCGGTATCCGCTGATAAAACAGATAGCGGATACGTTTATGAGGTCACGGTGCCTGCAAACACGCATTGCGTGCTTGCGTTTGCAGAAGGCGTGGAAATCACGGCTGCCGATGGCACGAAAACGATCTGCCCGGAGGATGAAACCTGTTGCGTTGGATCCGGTACTTACCGCGTTGTAAGCTTGTAATCGTACCTGCTATTCTGTTTGAAAGGAGAGCGACATGCCCAATATTATTGATTATCTGAAATGGCGTGGTGATATCACGTTTGAACAAGTCAAACTCAATGAAGTGGACAATTTGATATTTTCGCAGCTGGCCTTTATTGATTTTTCGGGCATCGTGCCTTCTGATCCTGCCGCTCCTCCCGTGACGGTGAAGCAAGCAGCTATGCAGTTTTTCTTTGAGAATGATATCAAAAAGAACTCTCGCCCCGGATTGATCATTTCACAGCAGACATATCAAATGTTCCGCATGATGGCACAATCCAAGCGCTTTGCCGATCTGCAGCTCTCTGCCTTTGTCAATGAAATTGATTTGGAACAAGAAAAGCAATTCAGCGCGCTTACCATCAGACTCAAGGAAAAGCTGTCGTATATCAGTATTCGCGGCACGGACGACACGATCGTCGGATGGAAAGAGGATTTCAATCTGTCTTTTTTGGATGAAATTCCTTCGCAGAAGCGCGTTGTCGAGTACGTCAATTCCATATGCGCTGTACAGTCCGGAAATTTCTACGTAGGAGGGCATTCCAAGGGTGGCCACCTTGCTTTGTATTCTTTGGTAAAATGCGCTCCGGAGTATAAAAACCGTATCGTAGCGGGTTTTAGCAACGATGGCCCGGGTTTTTCAAAAGAATTTACCGAGTTACCGGAATATAAAGCTGCCGAATCCAAATTTCACATTTATATGCCGCAGAATTCCATTGTTGGAATGTTTTTTGAAAACGTTGAAAAGCGCAGAGTTGTAAAGAGCAATCAGATCGGTGTGTTCCAGCACGACGGTATGTCGTGGGAGGTCATGGGTGCCGGCTTTGTCCGCGTCAAAAAGCTGGGGAATGATGCGATCAACACCGTACTGCTCAATGATCGTATACACGCTTTACCGATTGAAGCAAGAAAGCATTTCGTAGACGTTTTATTCGGAATGCTGGAATCAACTGGCGTCAAAACGCTCTCCGAGCTTAATGCCAAAGGTCTGAAAAGTATGATTGCCATGATCAAGACTTTTAACGATCTTGACAAAAAGGAACGAGATTTGATGCTGCTTTTGATCGCCGAACTGCTTGATCTGCGTTTGAGTGAAGCGCCTATTGAGGTTTCATAAATTAAAAATTAAGCCCCGTGCAGCAGCACGGGGCTATTGATGTTTTTATTCATTTGTTCAGATCTATGATCTCGTCGGCAAAGTCACGGGCTTCAGAGGCGTCATGCGTTACAAATAATACCGTTTTTCCACGCAATAATTCGCGTGCTTTGTCCATAACGTTTTTTTTGGTATCACGGTCAAGCGCGGAGAAGGGCTCGTCTAAAAGCAAAATTTCGGTATCATACGCGATCGCTCTTGCCAGACTGACTCTTTTGGCCATGCCGCCAGATAATTCATCGGGATACTTGTCGGCAGCATCTGCTACGTCGAAATCGTGCAGAAGCTGCATAGCGATTTCCTTCTTTTGCGCCTTGTCTTTTACAACAAGCATGACGTTTTGCAAAACGGTCAACTGACCAAACAATCTCGGCTCCTGAAACATAATGCCAGTGCTTTTGCCATACGTTTCAATGCTGCCGCTTTGCGGTGTCAACAGTCCTGCAATCAAACGCAGCAGCGTTGTTTTCCCCATACCCGAGGGTGCCATCAGGGCAGTAATACAATTCTCCGTGATATCCAGATTGAAGCACGTAAATATCGGCTTTTGATCAAACGAAAAGGTCAGCTTATCAATTCTCATATACGACAGCCTCCTTTCTCGTTTTGCGTTTGACGTGTTGGAGTGCAAGTCTGAAGGCAAAATCAAGCAGATAGCTGAATATGATAATAGCAACAGTCCATGCAAACAACTCCACGTATTCCATATTTTGCTTGGACAGGTACATGTATTTGCCTACGGAAACCTCGGGGCAGATCAGTACCTCTGCGGCAATGCCCGCTTTGATCGCAAGACCGGCACATGCGCCGGCGGCAGAGATCAGAAAAGGACGAAGTGTTGGGATCCAAATACATTTGACTCGCTCCCAAAAGCTTAATCGATAAGCGCGCGCGGTCTCAAGCATATCCGGATTGGGAGAGCCAAGCCCTTCAATCGTATTGGAAAATACAACCGGCAGAACCATGAGTGCTGCAATTGCACCCGGAATCAGATCGCGATCAAAAAACACAAGTGCGATCAGAATAAACGAGGATACCGGAGTCGTTTTGACAACGGAAATGACCGGGCGCACCATGTCATGCAAAAATTTGACCTTGTGACAGAGGATTGCGAGCAAGAAGCCTCCGAGATAGGAAAGAATGATTCCTATCGTGACACGAACAGCGCTTGTGATCATGACACGCCAGAAGGTGCCTGTCATTGCCATTGTCCCCAGCTTGATCAATACGTCAACCGGAGAAGGTAGGATCAAGGGCATTCCGACCAGGATGGAGCATAGCCACCACATTCCCAGCCAGAATGCGATGATAAGCGTATACTTGATCGCTTTTTTCATAGATTAATCAGGGAACGTAGTAGAAATCCTCTGCAGGCAGCGCGTTTCCAATAGAAGCGGGCGCTACTGCATACAGGATCTCATAGAATTTCGCAAGTCCTGCTTTCATTTCTGCACCGTCAATATAGCAAATGTTTGCGTTGGGAATTGCCTTTGCAGCGACGGGAGCTTGCGCAAAAATACCTGCTGCCGCAATCATTTCGCCTGCCTCTGTGGGATTCTGGTTGACAAATTCAATGGACGCCTTATATTCGCTCAAGAACGTCTTGACCGCTTCGGGATGCTGCTCAATAAATGCGGTGCGGGCCACAACACAGCCCTGCATCAGGGAATCTGCGGGATAGTGCTTCTCCCATTCGGCAGTCAGATCAAGGGATGCAGACAAGGATTCGTTTGCTTTTTTTGCAATAGTAACCATAGGCTCGGGGAGTACGGCGATATCTACCGCACCGGAAACAAGAGCAGTACGAAGATCTGCGGGCTGTGCATAGGTATTATCGATGATGACATCGGTTCCCACAACAAGTCCATTGGCTTCGCAAATGGACTTGAAAAGAAACGTGGGATTCTGTGCGGGACAGTAAACGGTTTTACCGCGCAGATCCTCAAAGGAGGTAATGGTCTGCTTGGTCGTGTTGTTCATGACGTACAGTACGCCCAGTGTATTCACTGCGATGACCTTGACACCGCCGTTGGTCTTCATGGCAACGTTCGCGGCAGCGTTTGTGGGAAGCGCTGCGATATCGCAAGAACCGCTGATCAGAGATGCGGTGATATTGGACGCATCAGTTTCGACGGTAATTGTGTAGGGAAGAGAGGTCTGCTTGCTTGTATTGTCGGAAATCAGCTTTGCCATGCCAAAGCCTGTGGTGCCGTTGAGAACCATGACGTTGACGTTATCAAGTGTCGGCTGTTTTTCGGGATCGGGCTTTTGCGAAACGCAAGCCGCGAGCATCGACATAGCAAGAGCAAGACAAATGGCAAGAGAGAAGAGTTTGATGATGTGTTTCATAATGATTATTCCTTTCCTTTATAAAAATGCAGCATATGTTCACGGTCAAGCAAGTATATGATCTTATTTTCTCGCTTAATAAATCCGTCTGCTTCCAGCTTATCAAAAGCGCGATACAGCGAGGCTCTGCCGATATCCAGCATAGTGCAAAGTGCGTTCATGGGGATATCCAACGCGACCTGCTCGTCATCGGCGTTGGCATTTAGCCAAACTGCCAGACGGTTTTCCGCGCATCCTGCTGTCAGGCAAGAGATCTTTTGATTGAGAAACAGTGTTTTTCTTGCGATAAAAGCAATGTACTGATACCTGACTGTCGCATCGTTGTCGATCAAATGAGTCAAAAAGGCTTTTGAAAGCATCAAAACTTTACATGGAGTTTTTGCTACAATACGCGTAACAAAAGCATGCTCTGTAAATAAATTGGATACACCGAATATTTCATATGGCTTAAACGAGCGCAACAGTACCTGCTTGTCCGTATCGCTGCTGTAGGCAGCAGCACTGCCGCTGCAGAGCACGTATAGCGCATTGCTTTGTTGCTCAGGTTTCAGAATTACCTGATCCCGTTCGAAATCACAAAATATCGGCATGGATACCAAAGCAGCATCCTTTACACACGCTGCATTTGCACCTTTTGTGATAGGCAATTTTTCCAGTATAGCTTGGATATCTTTCATGCTGCCTCCGAGTGTCCCAAATGATACACTATTATTATATCCGAGCAGCAGAAATTTGTCAAGAGGATATCAATGATTTGCGTGAAAATTCACATAAGATGTATTGCAATTTCCTATGAGTTGTAGTATAATAGTTCTGTTCTATACATTTATATATCGGAGGCACACCATGATATTGGCAATTTTAGCTGCCGGAATGGGTTCGAGGTATGGCGGTTTGAAGCAGATCGATCCCATGACAGAAAACGGCGAATTCATCATTGATTTTTCGGTTTACGATGCGATACAAGCAGGCTTCGATAAAGTTGTATTCATCATTAAGAAGGAAAATTACGAGGCATTTTCCGAAACAGTCGGCAAAAGAGTTTCTCGTTATATCAAAACATACTACGCGTTCCAGGATCTTGCAGATCTGCCCGAGGGCTTTGCCGTTCCTGAAAACAGAGTCAAGCCTTGGGGAACGGCTCATGCGATCTATGCGGCACGTGAATATCTGACAGAAAACTTTGTTGTGATCAATTCCGATGACTTTTACGGAAGAGATGCCTTCTTTAAGGCCGCAGAGCATCTGAAGGCGCAAGAATCCGGGGATCATTACTGTATGGTCGGCTACAGGCTCGGCAATACGTTGACTGACAGCGGCACGGTTTCGCGCGGTGAATGCACTGTTGACCATAACGGTATGCTGACCTCGGTTACCGAGCGCACGGATATCAAAAAGAATGGCTCTGAAGCGGCTTATCGCTCGCAGGATGGGGATTGGATCGATCTTCCCGCATCTACAACGGTTTCGATGAACTTCTGGGGCTTGACACCCGGAATCATTCCGAAGTTGTGTGAGGGATTTGAGGAATTCTTAAAGGAACGCGGAGGAGAACTCAAGAGCGAGTACTATATTCCTTTCGCGATCGATGCATTCATGAATAAGGGACTTTGCGACGTATGTGTATATCGGACGGATGCACAATGGTATGGCGTAACGTATGCAGAGGATAAAGCATACGTAAAGGATTCGATCAAGGCTATGATCGAAAACGGTATTTATCCGAATAATTTATGGGGTTGATCCTCAAATAATACATATTTTGAAAGGGCATATATGAATAACGCTCAGATATTTTTGGTTGCAGAAAAATTCTGCATTAATGGTGAACCTATTTCCGTGACAGAATGTACGACAGGTCACATCAATTCCACTTATTTTGTTGACTGTTCTTCAGAAGAAGGCTTGTCCAGATACGTTCTGCAGATCGTCAACACCTCTATTTTTAAAAAACCGGACCAGGTCATGCAGAACATTCTGCACGTAACAAAGCACATAGAAAACAAGCTGATCGCCTGTGGTGGTGACAGCGAAAGAGGTACGCTGCACATTGTTTTTACCAAGGATGGAAATTATGCATACGTTGACCAGGAGGACTCTTATTGGCGCGCGTACAAATTCGTAGAAAACGCAACGTGCTATCAGGCCGTTGAATCGGAAGAAATGTTTACCAAGGTTGGCAAGGCGTTCGGAAATTTCCAAAAGCAGCTGGCCGACTTTGATGCGTCCTTACTTTATGAAACCATCCCCAATTTCCATAATACCGAAGACAGGCTGCGTCAGCTTGTCACGGCAATCGAAAATGACGCGGCAGGAAGACGCAGTAGTGTGCGCGATGAAATTGCATTTGTGCTGCAAAGAAAGGATTCTTGCAGCTATATCAACGAGCGTATTGCTGACGGCAGAATTCCTTTGCGTGTGACGCATAATGATACCAAGCTCAACAACATTATGCTTGACAATGAAACGGGGGAAGGCATTTGTGTCATTGACCTTGATACGGTGATGCCCGGCTCCGTGCTCGCTGATTTCGGTGACAGTATCCGTTTCGGCGCGTCCTCTGCGGCAGAAGACGAAACGGATCTTGATAAGGTCTACGTTCGTCTTGAGATGTTTGATGCATTCGCCAAGGGCTTTATTGAAGGTCTGGATCACTCCCTGACCGAGCAGGAAATCCTTTCTTTGCCCATGGGTGCGTATATACTGACTTTGGAAACAGGTATTCGTTTTTTGACCGACTATTTGAATGGTGATACGTATTTCAGAACATCCTACAGTCAACATAATCTTGACCGCGCCCGCAATCAGTTCAAGCTTGTTGCAGATATGGAAGAAAAAATGGACCAGATGGATCTGATCATTCGCAAGTATTTGTAAAACGGAGGAATAAAAAATGGCAGTTCTTATCACAGGCGGCGCGGGCTTTATCGGCTCTCATGCCGCAGTTGAATTTCTGAACAAGGGTTATGAGCTTGTAATCCTTGATAACTTTTCCAACAGTAAGCCCTGTGTCCTGGATCGTATCCGTCAGATCACGGGCAAGGATTTCAGATTCTATCAGATCGATCTTTTGGACAAGGCAGCACTTGACAAGATGTTTGACGAGTGTCCCGATATTGATTCCTGCATTCACTTCGCTGGACTGAAAGCAGTTGGCGAATCGGTCAAATTGCCTTTGATGTATTATCATAACAATCTTACCGGTACGATCAACCTTTGCAATTCCATGAAGGAGCACAATGTCAAGACCATCGTGTTCAGCTCCTCTGCAACGGTTTACGGTGATCCTGCAACTGTTCCGATCCGTGAGGATTTCCCGACCGGCAATACGACCAATCCTTACGGTGAAACCAAGCACATGATCGAGCGTATTCTTAAGGACGTATATGTGGCAGATCCTGCTTGGAGTATTTCGATCCTTCGTTACTTCAATCCTATCGGTGCGCACGAAAGCGGCCTGATCGGTGAAGATCCCACAGGCATTCCCAACAATCTGTTGCCTTATATTACGCAGGTCGCATCGGGTAAGCGTGAATTTCTGCACGTTTACGGTAACGACTATCCCACTCATGATGGCACGGGCGTACGTGACTACATTCACGTAGTGGACCTGGCACGCGCACATCTTTCCGCACTTGAGCTTGCACTCAAGCAACAGGGAATTGAGTATTTCAACATTGGCACGGGCAACGGATATTCCGTGCTGGACGTGGTTCACGCCTTTGAAAAGGTAACGGGCAAGCCTTTGCCTTACCGTGTTGAAGCACGTCGCCCCGGTGATATCGCTACCTGCTATGCAGATCCTGCAAAGGCAGAAAAAATGCTTGGTTGGAAGGCTGAATACGATATGGATCGTATGTGCCGCGATGCTTATCGTTGGCAGAGCATGAATCCCAACGGATATGGAGATTGATTGATATGGTAACAAAAGAGTTATTCGGTTATACGCCCGACGGACAGGAAGTGTATTGCTATACTCTGCAGCATCATGCAGGCGGTATTCGCGCAAAGATCTGTGAATTCGGCGGAACACTGATGGGCATTGAAGCCCCCGACCGCAACGGTTGCTATACGAACGTGGTGTGCGGCTATGACAGTCTTGCAGATCTGATGGAATCCGACGGATACGTGGGTGCGCTGATCGGCAGATATGCAAACCGTATCGGAAACGCAACCTTTACGCTGGACTCTCAGGAATACAAGCTTTATCCCAATGATAACGATAAGAATACGTTGCATGGCGGCAAGGTCGGCTTTTCGCATAAGGTCTGGGCTTCCTCGTATTCCGATACGACACAGCCTAGCGTGTATCTGACCTTGATCTCTCCCGATATGGAAGAGGGATTCCCGGGTGAGCTGACCTGCACTGTGACCTACCGCATTACCGAGGACGATTCGCTTGCCATCGACTATAAGGCGATGACCACCAAAACGACTGTGATCAGCATGACCAATCATGCGTATTTCAACCTGAGTGGCTTTGCTTCGGGTAAGGTATTTGACCAGATACTGCAGATGGATGCAGGCTGCTATCTGAAAACCGATGAGAATCTGATCCCCACCGGTGAGATCACTTCTGTTGAGGGAACGCCCTTTGATTTCCGCATTGCCAAGCCGATCGGACAGGATTTCTTTGCCGATAACGTTGATCTCAAGATCGCGGGCGGATACGATCATTGCTGGTGCTTTGATGCGTATGACGGCAAGATCAGACGCGTCATTACCGCATATGATCCCAAGACGGGCAGAGCAATGGACGTGCGCACCGATATGCCTTGCGTGCAGTTCTACAGCGGCAACTTCCTGACCGATGACGGACATCCTTTCTTTGGCGGATATCGCAAGGCAACGCAGAACGCTTTTTGCCTTGAAACGCAGATCATGCCGGATAGCCCCAATCACCCCGAGTTTACGAATTGTGTTCTCAAGCCGGGTGATCTTTACAGCACCACTACGGAATATAAGTTCTACGTGAAATAACACCTTGAAAAAGCCATTCGACAAGAATGGCTTTTTCTCATAAATTAACGGTAAGATTCATATATTGCATCGAAAGGCGGTGTATGATATGAAAATCAAAAATAGAAGAATCGGCATCAAAGTGTTGATTATTTCAGTATTGATGTGTTTGCTTACCACGACAGTTATGGCTGACTCCGACACTATGCTGATATCCGAGCCGGAGCAAACACCTTGGCAGACGGTTGGCAACAACGCTGCGTTTGAAGAAGAGTTGGCTTGCAAATCTGCTGTTTTGATGGAAGCGAAAACCGGAAAGATCCTGTATGAAAAAAATGCGGATGAGGGGCTGCCGCCCGCATCTGTCACAAAAATCATGACGCTGCTGCTGGTCATGGAAGCAATAGAGCAAGGAAAACTGGATTGGGACGATATGGTAACAGCAAGTGCGCATGCCTGCTCTATGGGTGGCTCACAGATATATCTGAAAGAAAACGAGCGCATGAGCGTTGAGGATATGGTCAAAAGCGTCGTGATCGCGAGCGCAAACGATGCAGCACTTGCGCTTGCGGAGCATATTGCGGGCAGCGAAAAAAACTTTATTGAGATGATGAATGAAAAAGCCTTGCAGCTGGATATGCTTAACACCAAGTTTGAAAACACGAACGGACTTGACGATACCACGCTCAATCATTATACGTCAGCCAGGGATATTGCTATTATGTCCAAGGAGCTGATCAAGCATGAAAGGATACTTGAATATAGCTCTATCTGGATGGATACCATCCGCGACGGTGCGTTCGGTTTGACCAATACAAACAGGTTGGTGCGCTTTTACAGCGGTTGTAACGGTCTGAAAACGGGGTCAACTTCCAAAGCCGGCTTTTGCGTCAGCGCAACGGCAAAGAGGGATGGTATGACGCTGATCTGCGTGGTCATGGGTGCGGAGAACAGAGACGTGCGCAATCAGATCGCGACGCAGCTTTTTGATTGGGGATTTTCTAATTATTCTTTGTTTGCCAAGGAACAGGGAGAATTGACGGGCATTTTGGTCAAGGGCGGTACAGTCAATACTGTAACTGCACAGCATGGCAGCTTTTATTGTGTGTTGCCAAAAGGAAAACTCTCTCAGGTAAAAACAGAAGCGGTCATGGATCAAGAATACTTTGCAGCCCCATTGCACACGGGTGATAAGCTTGGCAAAGTGGTATTTTCGCTTGACGGTGAGCAGATCGGAAGTGTCAGTATTCTTTGTATGCAAAACGTGCAGAAGATCTCATTTTGGGGTGTTCTTTACAGAATCATTGCAAAATTTCTTTTGATTTAATGTAAAAATACGCGTTCAGGACTTGAAAAATCAAGTAAAATGGAGTATAATAAACTCATACGCCTGTATGGGCGAATTCAGAAAAAAGGCGGTATAACATGGCTATCCGACTGAATGACAATTATCTCAACGGATTTATCCGTGAGCAGGAGTACAAAGCAATTCAACCGCAAGTGACTGCTGCACACAAAATGCTGGTGGAAAAGACCGGTCTTGGCAACGATTTTCTTGGCTGGACAACGCTGCCGGATGATTACGACAAGCAGGAATTTGCAAAGATCAAGGAATGCGCAGAAAAGATCCAAAAATCTTGTGACATATTCATTGTGATTGGCATCGGCGGCTCTTACCTCGGCGCACGTGCGGTGATTGAATACTTGAAGTCTCCGTTATATAACAGCTTGAAAAAGGATACTCCCGACATCTATTTCGCAGGCTGCAATATCAGCGCAGCTTCGATCGCGGAGCTTTTGAGCATTTGCGAAGGCAAGGACGTTTGCATTAACGTGATCTCCAAATCCGGTACGACGACCGAGCCTGCCGTTGCATTCCGCGTATTCCGCAATATGCTGGAGGAAAAGTACGGCGAAGAGGGCGCAAAAGAGCGCATTTTCGTAACCACAGACCGTCAAAAAGGCACGCTGAAGGCCTTTTCCGATCAGAAGGGCTACCAGACCTTTGTGGTGCCTGATGACGTTGGCGGCAGATTCTCGGTGCTCACAGCAGTAGGCCTTTTGCCGATCGCAGTTGCAGGCATTGACGTTGATGCGCTGATGAAGGGCGCTGACGATGCAAGACTTGCATATACCGACGACTGCATCTGCAACAACGATTGCTATAAATACGCTGCGATCAGAAACATTCTGTACAGAAAGGGAAAGACCACCGAAATTCTGGTTGGTTATGAAACCTATGCACAGATGTTCAACGAATGGTGGAAGCAGCTTTACGGTGAGAGCGAGGGGAAGGATCAAAAGGGCATTTTCCCGGCATCTGTCATTTTCTCCACAGACCTGCACTCCTTGGGCCAGTACATTCAGGACGGTGTACGCAATCTGTTTGAAACCGTTATCTCTATTGAGAACAGTGACGTAACCTTTGAGATCCCGAACGATCCTGCGAACGTGGACGGCTTGAACTTCTTGTCCGGTGTGGATCTGAACGTAGTCAAGAAGACCGCAATGCAGGGCACGCTTCTTGCACACGTTGATGGCGGTGTACCCAACGTTCTGATCGAGGTCAAGGATCGCAGCGCTTACTCACTTGGCTATATGATCTATTTCTTCGAGCTTGCTTGCGCGATCTCGGGCTACATGCTGGGAGTCAATCCGTTTGACCAACCGGGCGTTGAAGCATACAAGAAAAACATGTTTGCGCTGCTTGGAAAGCCCGGTTACGAGGAAATGAAGCAAAAACTTGAAGCAAGATTGGGATAAATTTTCAAAAAGGTCTTGTAATATTTCAAAATATACTGTATAATGTAATAAAGCATACTATGGAGGTCTAAATACATGCTCAAATTGCTCATTGGTGTTAAAGGCACCGGAAAAACAAAGACTTTGATTGAACTGGTTAACGACGCACTTTCCAAGACGCACGGTGACGTGGTCTGCATCGAAAAGGGTGTTAAACTGAGATACGACATCAAGTATCAGGCAAGACTGATCAACACCAACGAATATCTCGTATTCGACGGTGAGTCCCTGTATGGCTTTATCGCAGGCATTCTTGCAAGCAACCACGACGTTTCCGATCTGTTTGTAGACTCTGCACTCAAGATCTGCAACGAGGATCGTGCTGCATTCGAGAAGATGGTTTTGGCTGTTGACGAGCTCTGCTCCAAGATGAACGTTAACGTTGTCATGACTTCCTCGCTGCCTGTGGAAGAAGCTTCCGATACTATTAAGAAGTATCTGTAATGTCTTTATGAAAAAAGAGGCTTATGCCTCTTTTTTCATCTTTGATGGAGGATTAGCGTGAAAGTTCACGTCATACTCCTGTTTACTTCACCGTTCACGCCTAAACTTCACCTAAAAATGGGACCCAACCCATTTTTGGAGCAAAGCTCCGCGGTGAAGTTTTCAACACTATTTGAGCCGCCATGGCGGCATGGAGATTAATATGAAAAGCCTTGCACTAAAAACGTATCGGATCACCGATATCAAGTTTCAGAATCACGCTGTTGCTGCAGGAAAAACGAAGCTGGAAACCAAATATACCTATCAGGTGAAGTTTGCGAACAATAATACGTGTCGTGCCGAGATGAAGGTGTCGGTTTCAGATCGTGAGAATCCCGAGCAGCTTACATTGGAGCTGACCTTGGTCGGCGTGTTTGAAATTGCTGCTGATCACGATAAGGAGCTTTTGCACAAGGAATCCTTTAAGGAGCTTTATCCTTACGTAAGGGCTGCGGTTTCCACAATTACGGCCAACACGGGAATATTACCGATTATTATTCCCGAGGTGGATATCGATAATCAGGATATCTATCGGTATAATCCCGAGCTGTTTTCAAATAAATAATTTTGAGAATTTTTCAAAAAGGGGTTGCATTTCGCTGGTATTTGTGATATAATACCAAGCGTTCGGAGGCGTAGCTCAGTTGGTCAGAGCGCACGGTTCACATCCGTGAGGTCATGGGTTCGAGCCCCCTCGTCTCCACCAACAAAAAACGCACTTTTGTCTATCGACAAAGGTGCGTTTTTTGAATGATGTTTGCCTTCGGCAAATGATGTTGG
>JAZQYT010000260.1:0-3752 GCA_045633665.1 Eubacteriales bacterium
TCCCCTACCGATTATACCTTAATGTCTATCCGCCAATCCAAGACTTTGCTTTTGTCCTTTGTTTTCTCGGACAGTCGAGGACGCCTGTCCCTACAAACTCTCCTTTTTTATTTTCTTCTTAATTCTTTATTCTTTTTCTTCTCATCGGTTAACCTCTTTTGAACCCCGCCACTATGGCGGGGTTTTCGTCTTACAAAAAAGCAGGAATCTGCTCGAAATCGAACAAATTCCTGCAATATTCCTGCTATTTCCACAGCCCGACGGTTGCCCTTTTTTCTCTTTTATGCGTAATTTTCTATTTCGTGCAAAAGCTCCTCTGGGCTATGCGCCACGATCTCTGCGCCCATGTCGTACAGCACCGCCTCGGGGCGATAGCCCCAGCAAACGTCGATAGCGTGCATGCCCGCATTTTTAGCGGTCTTAACGTCCACGTCGCTATCCCCGATATAGGCACATTCGTGCGCCTCTGCGCCCATCAGCGCAGCTAACTGCAGCGGTACTGCGGGATCGGGCTTGGCTGCGCGATCGGTGCGAAAGCCCTCTGCTGCCACAAATGTACCCGGCGCAAACAGCTGTGCGACCAGCGCTTTGACAAATTCATCCTGCTTGTTGGAATTGACCGCCATGGGGTACTTCCCTTTGAGTGCCGCGATCATTTCGGGAATGCCGTCGTAGGTGGTGTTAGTGTGCATGTACACCTTGGCATAATGGCGGTTATAGGCCGCGTACAGCGCGTCAACGCGCTCATCATCCGCGCGGTACTCGGCAGGCAGCGCCATTTTGGCGTAATCGCGCGCACCGAGATTGATGAATTCATATACCTGCTGCTCGTCGATCTGCGGATATCCCAGCTCGGCAAGCGCAAGGTTCATGCCCTCGGCAATCGCCGGCAGCGTATGTGCCAGCGTGCCGTCCAGGTCAAATATGAGTGCTTTTAACATAAAATCAGTCTCTCTTTCTCTTGATGCAAAGTACTGCTGTGGGGATCAGGGCAAGCATGACCATGTATGCAGCGACAGATTTGCAGCCCTGCTCGCTCTCTTGCTCGGTCTCGGTTTCGGGTGCAGTCGATTCGGCACCGGACTCTGCGGGATCGGTTTCGGCAGGCTCCTGCTCGGTGGTTTGCGTTTCCTTGCCCGCATTTTCCGCGGTACTGATATAGCTGTACTTGAATCTCATACCGGGAGCAACGTCACCCGAGGTATAGAAATCCAAAATATCGCCCGAAAAGGTGGAATACACCCACGCGCCGTCAGCGGTCTGCGTGCCTGTATCGGATGCGTCGTGTACGTTATCCGTCCAGGAGAAATTGACGGTAAAATCATAGCCGCTCAGGTTCAGCATGCTCTTGGGAACCGAAACCTGCATAAATTTGCCGTCCACCGTGTAAGAAACGTTCCCCACTACCTCGGTTTCATAGCCGTTACCCGTAAAGCGCTCCAGCACAGCCTCGGTTGCGGTGGGCGCGGTCTTGTTCAGCACGTATTCAAAGGTCTCCCAGCCCTGATTCTGCTGATCGGTATCCAGATACAGCACCATCCAGAGAGGATCGGTATAGGGAGTGATATCCTCGTTGCATTCCACAAAGAAATACACGTTGTCGTCATCTCTTGCCACGCGTGCGCCGATGATATCGTTTCTACCCGAGAATTCGGTATAATGCAGCGAGCCGTAGCCCTGCGCGTCGCGGTCACCGGTATTGCCGATGTAAGCCGCATAATAAGGCGCTGCCGCGCTCCACTGCTCTGCTCCCTTGGTAAGATCAATGCTTTGCGCCTCGCTCGGTACGGGAATCGGACGCGCCCCCTGGAACTGACGCGAAGCATTGACCAGCTGATAGTAATAATGATCCTTTAAGTCACCCTTGCTGGGCTCGATATCGCGGCTATGCTCGTCGTCAAACTGATCCGGGAAGCCATTGGGCGTATCGCTCCAGTTTTCGTTTCTGCCTGCCGTCCATTCGTTCCAACCCGTTACAAAGAGTACGCGAGGATTTTGCTCGATAGCATAGGCAAACTGCTCTGCCAGCTGATATCCCCACAGCTTGGCATCCGCCTCGGTGCGGTAGCCCTCGGAGGTATAGGAGCGTCCCATCGCATCGGGATGGTTCATGGCCACCATGCTGTCGGTCACATAAGAGTGGTTGATGGCTACGCCAACCGTCATCTGCTCCCAGTTTCCTTGCTTTTTATCCTTGGTGGAGGCGTAGTAACCTGCCTGCGGATAGGTGGAGAGCCAGCCCCATTGCTTCAGGGCAGTATCCTTGACCGTATATCCCGGCTGTCCTGCGCGGAAGGTAAAGAAATCCTTGATCTCCTTGTGAAGTCCCGACTTGGAGGAAAGATTGCTTGAATGTGCCATCAGCATGGGCTTGCCGTCCAGATAATACCAAAGGCTGTGATACTTATCGGGGCGATAGATATCCAAATACAGGGATTCCAGCTGCTCAAGCGAGCCCGTATTCGGACCAAACGGCAGCATAAAGGACACCTTAGGCGTATTCATGCCATTCTGTTGCATTTCGCTCCATGTATTGTAAAGCGGTACGTAGCTGGATTTCCAGGTAAAGTTGCCGTTGGTATTGTCGGTAAAGATGACGTCAATGCCTGCGTTGGTCAGCATTTCGGCATGCTTACGCAAAACCCATTCGTCATCGGTGCGGTAAAAGCCGAATAGCGGCTCGTTCCAGAAGAATGCGGTATTGGAGGTAGGCCAGCCCTTATGGAAATAATCGTTGATGGCCTCGGGATGCTCGGTGGTAAACGCGGTGTTGTTAAAGGGCTCGTTGCCCGCAAGATCCACGTGCCAGGTCCAGTAAAAGATGGCAAGCGTTTTGTCCGTCTTGAGATCTCCCACCTCGGCATTGGTCAGTGAGGTACGGCCAAGTCCGTCGGTAAATACCCAGGTGTCGGGCATGACCTCGTGGGTATAGAGCAAACTGTCCTCGGGGAAAACGTATTCATCGGGCGTATCGTGTCCCGTGTATGCCTGATCCAGCGAGGATGCCTGATAAAAGGGTGTTTCGGGCGTTTTGGTAAAGGAAACCGTGATCTCCAGATCTCCTGTCTTTTCCACGCCATCCTGCATCACGTATCCCTTGGAAACGGTTGCGGGATACAGCCAGGTACCGATCTGCCCCTCTACGTCCTTGATGCAGAACAGATACTCGCCTGCAGGCTGCTCGTCAAAGGACAGCGTATAGGTCTGACAGTCGCGCACGTTGTCAAATCGCTTTTGCGCGATGGGCTCGGCTGCCACCGTTTTGTCATACGTTTCATTCCACGCGTAAAGCACAAGCGTCGCGTCCGAATCGGTAGTGCTCCAGGTCGGCAGGCAGTATGCAAGACCGTTAAAGGGAGCACCAAGGCTCAGATGCGCACCGTAAACCTCACCCGGATGTACCTGATGTGCGGATTTTTGTCCGTCCAACGAGGGATCGTACGCCCTGATCTTGACGGGATTTTGCGATACGATGGGACTTTCCTGCGCAAGCACGGGCAACAGCGCGCCTGCCAGCATCAGGATGACCAGAATCACGGAAAACAGCTTTTTCATGGGATCCTCCTTGTGTGATGATTACGTTTATTCTACCATAGTTTATATCAGATTACAAGAGCGCACGTCAAATTCCGCAGAGGACTTGAGCGGAAGCTCGCAGATCATGGCCATGACCGCGCCGCGCAGCTCTGCCTCGCTCTTGCATTGCTGCAGCCGCTTGACGTATTTCTTGTCCGACTCAAACAGCCCCTGCA
>JAZQYT010000261.1:0-8711 GCA_045633665.1 Eubacteriales bacterium
CGGTAACACTCGATGATAGCAAACCGATTGCTTTTGATTACAACCAAACGTCAAGAGACAAACTACCATTCTCGCAAATAAACTCGGCAAAGCAAGTGTTACAGGGGACGGTTCACCGTGACACCTGCGGTGTTGCCGAGAACTGTCCCCTGTGATGCGCGAAACAACAATTTTTTAAGCAAAATCAAACTGCACAGAGAACCGTCCCCTGTGCTCGGAGGTGATCCCTATTGATTAATATGTATCATAAGTTTTCCGGCTTTCTAAAAGTATTTCTTCCGTTAGGAATAGTCAGCATTATTTTCTCAGTCCTTCTGCTTTTACTCGCTATCCCATCAACTCTCGATTATAAATCACCGGAATTTTTGCTCTTTATATATGGCATTCTTGCATCTGTGATCTCAATGGTATGCGGGATTGTTCTTGTTATAAAAGGCAATCTGTTTTGGAAAAAGATTCAGATCAATGAATATGGCATATTTTTGGTCAATCGAAATGGAACCAAGGTCGCCACTTATCCATGGTCAGACATAAAGAAATTTGTAATATGCAGCGGCAATGGAAAGCGTTATATTGGTGTATACATTGACTCAAACGTTCCTGTCCAATATTTACATTTATATGGCATCATATTGGCACCGTTTTATAACAGAAAACATTTAACCTTTTCTGCTAATGACGCATGCATCAAGTTCATCGAGAATCAATTATCCAAATATGAGGTTTCGGCTGAATACACAGGTTTAATAAACGAAAGTAATCCAAAGCCACAGAAAGCTTCCATTTGGCCTACATTAATTGTTTTTCTTATCTCACTGTTAATGCTGCTCATAACGTTTCTTTGGTTAATGTTATAAGAGGCGGTAGCTGACGTGACAATCAGTCCACATAGCGACATGATTGCGAAAAAACAAAATCCAAGTGAGATCGGGCAAGCACAATCGTCTTAATTCCCTTCCCCGCCGCTTTGCGGCGGGGCGGGCGGACAAGCTGATGCTGTTCCCTGCGCGAAACAACAATTTTTTAAGCAAAATTAAACTGCACAGAGAACCGTCCCCTGTGCTCATTCTGCTTATCAAGACACAATCGCAGTGTATAAAAGATTACAGTTAAGACTATAATCAAGAAAGTGGGTTTTTATGAAAAGTTCTCAAAAAATATTTTTCATCGTGACAATTGTAGTTACTGCGCTAATTGTCGGCTTTATTCTGATCTTTGGGATAATGGATAAGGTTCAAAAGAACACAATCCCGGACACCAATGGCACAGAAGATTTTGCGCTTAACAGTATCACCATTGAGCAGATTGTAAGCGAGGAGTTTGCGGCCTATAAATACATCGCGGGAGGGAAAGGAACTGGCGAGCAGTCTCAGGTCAAAGATTATCGATTCAAAGATTTAGACTATACGCGTATGACCTCTTATGCAAAATCGTTTTCGGGAATAGACACTCTGCATGCGACACGCTCTCAAAACGACACATTGATTTTGGAAATCGAAAGCATCGTATCATCGGGTAATTTTGCTATTATAATTCTGGTAGATGGCGAAATGTATAGTGAAGTCCCGATAAATCAAAGCACACAAATAAAATTAACCGATGTTTCTGGAAAGACTGTTCTTGTCCGTATTGCAGGTGAATCTGCCGAATATGAGATCGCTGTTAACCGAAGGTTTGAAGAGTAATTCGACCAGAATTCTTTTGTGTAACAGGGGACGGTTAGCGTGAAAACCAGCCCTGTATGGTGACAAGATTTCACAAAAACATAGCCCAAGTGAGCTTGGGCATACAATTGTCTTTGTCCCCCGCCGCCGAAGCGGCGGGGCGGGCGGACAAGCTGATGCTGTTCCCTGCTGATTCGCGCGCGTAACAGGTGGGCGGAGCATTGTTACGCCGCGACACGCCCGAACACAACACAAAAAACAATCATGCGGTGTAACAAGGGCCTGTCCCCCGTTACACGCAATACACCCCCTTATAGTATAAGGAAAAATAACATAACAGAGAACCGTCCGAGACTTTTATTACACGAAATCGCATACCATCAAAGAATCCCGTGGATCGCTTGTGCGATCCACGGGACATTTGTTATTTTATCAGCGGGCTCTCTGCTCCCCATTCGGCAATTCCCTGCGCCAACAATCTTTGGTAATCTGCTTCGGACAGGCCAAAGCGGCTCATGAGCTGCTTTTTGGCCGCAGCGGGACGGGTTTGGTTAAAGTCACGGATGACGTTGATATAGTACATCCAGGAGGGACGGCCACCGTCGTAGGGGGTGGGAGTGCCATCGGTACACTTCCAGCGATCCAGCTGCATCTGCATGACGGGCGCAACCGTATCCACGATCTCCTCCAGCACGGGCGAGGTTGCCTCGGGAGCATAATACACCTCGATCATCCAAATATAACGCGTCAGGAAGCGTTCGCGGAATTCGGGGTTGGCCAAAAGACCGTTGATCAGCATACCGATGCAGGAGCTGTCGCTGAGCGTGTGCAAAAGGTCTGTGTCGATATCCGAATTCAGTCCCACACCGTGGTCGGTATCCACCACGCAGAAGCGCCATTTGGTATCCTGCCCCGAAATGCTGTTCGGGTTGCTGTTGCGCCACACCTTGACGTTATTGTTCGGCCAGTCGCTGCAGCAAAGGAAGATCTGTGCGCAGAAATAGTCGATCAGATTGTCGGTATCCACGCGGTCACAGACGTATTTGTAATGCTCGGGATCGGTCAGGTCGTTTGCCTGCGCATAACGGAACAGCGCGTTGAATTCGTCCACGTCCCTCTGCTCTCCGTGCGTCAGCAGATACTCGTACTTGATGTAAGGCAGCGGATAGGGACATTCCAGCACGGCAAGATCCTCCTCGGGGACACCGTACACGGTTTCAAAATACTTTTCGTCAAAGCGCTCGCGCGCGTTGTAAATGCCCCAGAACTCCCCGTTGATAAACACGAACACAGGCTTATACGCCATGGTTTCGGCATGAAGCAAGGAATCCAGGCGCGCGATGTAAGCGTCACCGATATGCGAGCGCGAGATGGTGCATCCCGAGTTATCACCGCCGCCGTTGCGCAAAAGCAGTCTGCGGTAATAGATTGTATCATCCCCCGAGGCAGACGGTGTGGCATATTCTCCAAAAATGTTATAGTTAAAGGCATTGAGGTTTTCAGAGACCTCGGGATTTGCATTTTCGCGGAACAGGATACGGAAGGATTTTTCTGTCATGCCAAGAGAGCCCTTGCCATTGAGCGCGATCTCCACCCAGGAGGAAAACTCACATGAATTCTCGGTAAAATACTCCAGATACGCCTGAATACGCGCGTGTCCGTCCGAATAATTCATGTAAATATTCTTACCATCGGGATCTGTGCTGACAAAGTCCTCGGGCTGCACGGCAAGGCAAAATACGTCCAGCTCGTCCGCGCGGATATTTTCTCCGACAAAGTAGGTCTGCGTGGTCACGGGGGTGGTATCCTTGCCGTTTGTGGCATAGGCACGCACCGTCCACGCACCCATTTGCGAAAGCACACTCGGAGAATACGTGTTGCCCATGGCCAGCACGGCATTCTGTGTCAGCTCTCCCCATGCCATCTGCGTGGTATCGGTCATAGGAATTGGCTGCTCGTATTTTTCGGCCATGGTCGTGCGCGGATCGGCTCCGTTGACCGTATAATACACGGTATAGCCCTCGGGGGCGGTCATAGAAAGCGAAAATTCTTCATTATAAAAACCGCTTACGTGCGAGAACACGACCTCGTTTGCAATCGAGCAGACTTTGGTATTGACGTCACCCGTGCTTGTTTGCGGACGGATCTGTGCCAACAGCGAGAAGGAAGCCTTGGTCAGATCGATCGTATCAAAGGGCGCAAAGGGAGAATCCGCATCACGGCGGATCAGGTCATCCTTGGAGGCACCTTCGACATAGTGGCGCAGCGCTGCGCTGTCCAGCGTGTGCAAGGAAAGGTAGTCCACCACACCGCTCTGCCCCTCTATCGGCTCGTTATTTTTGAGCTGCGTACCCACGGGTGCAATGACAAGGCGCAAATCGTTGCCTACCAACAGCATATTCGGGCGGATGGCATCGGAATGCTCGGTTTGCAGCACGGGCGTTGCGAGCTGCGTTTGCGTTGCCTGCCCGAGGATCAGATAATAGCCGCCCGCAGGGATGCTTGCATCGTACGACAGCGGATATTCGTGCCAGACGTAGTCACCGCCGCAAACGTGGATGGCCAGTCCCTGCAACGGCAGATCGACCTTACCGGTATTGTACAGGCAAACGTAGCTATGAGCCACGGGTGCGCTTTTTGAGGTAGAGCCTGCGTACACGGACGAGATGATCAGCTTTGTATAGTCCGCCCGGGTGCTCAAGTCGTCCGCGCTCGGATAGTCCTCGTCGGGAACGTAAACCTCGGTGGTCTGCTCTTCTGTGGGCGCGTTGGTTTCTTGCTCGGTCGTATCCCCGGGCAGTGTTTGCCCGGAACACGCGCCAAACAGCATGCAAAGTGCCAACAGAGCACATATCAGACTGAATAATCTTTTATTTTGGATCGGTTTCATATCGGTCCTCCAATTAAATTACAGTTGCCAGACAAAGAAGTCGGGGGTATTGCTCAGATCTGGTAGCGGCAGCCTTTGCGCCAGCGCCTCCAGCTCGGGACGTGCGTTTGCAACGGCTTGCCAATAGGGCTCGTCCAAAAAGAACAGGCCGCTCATCAAAAAGAGATTACGAAGTCCGCAAGAGATCTCCATGCGCAGCTTTTGCACCAAATTTTCGGGCGAGAGCGCGTTTTCAGGATACACGGTGGATTCGCTGAACGCATTTTGCGCAGAGCCGATCGCATGCAGATGCGCTCGGATCGAATTTTTGATCGCATCCCCGGCAAGCGGATGGGTAAAGCTGGCATCCTCGAAATGCCCTTCCCCGATGCGGAACAACGCATCCGGATATCGTGCCTTGATGCGTGCAATATCCACACCGTGGCGGCAGTCGCCATTATGCATGATCATGATACCCGGTGTCATGCCTGTCGGTATGGTTTGCTCCAAAAACTGCAGCACCGCGTCACCTTGCACGTCGCTCCACGCGCACCAAAGGTCGTCCCCTTCGGTCGCCTTCGCGAAGATCTCGGGTGCGGTCAGGTGTGCGTAATGCGGATATTTTTGGTAAAACGCCTGCATGCATTCGGGGCAACAGCAGCCCTGCAATGCAGGCCCCCAAGGGCCTACGCGCAGATCGTCGTCATAAAAAAGCTTGGTAAAGCCAAGATCATAAAGCTGCTCTGCCACCTCGCGGCTCTCTTTGAGCATATTTTCGTTTCTGATGCAGCTTGCAAGGGCAACCGGCTGCCCCTGTGCGTTCACGCGGTTTTGCCACGCAGGCGGCAAGCCGGGATCGCCCGCGTCGCCAAGCAAAGCGCCCCCACCGTGTCCTACGGGAACGGTCAGCGCCTGCACTTCAAAGCCGTGCTGCTCAAGCAGCGTTTTGGCGCTGCGGATCTCCTCTTTCGTGGCAAGCCAGGTGCCGTACGTATAGCAATCCAGCCATACCGTTTCCACGCCTGCCTCTCGCATCCACGCAAGTCGCTGCGCGGCATCGGGAGCTTGCAGGATGGCACGCGGTTCAAAATCATAATGAAAATGCAGTTTGTTCTCCATATTATTCTTCAATTACAACGCGCAAGGAATCGGGCAACCGACCGCTCGTACTGTGCAGCTCGGTGCCGCGCGTCTGCAGCGCGGCAAACGCGTCAAGCATCTGATTTGTGATCATCTCTCCCGGTACGACCAAAGGAATGCCCGGAGGATAAACCCACACGTACTCGGCAGAAACAAAGCCGTCGGCTTGCTCGACAGGCACGCTGATGCTTGAAAGATCCGCCACCTGCCAGGGTGCGTAAACCGTATACAGCTGCGGCAACGTAAGAGTGGATGCGGATGCACTCGCCTCTATGCGAGCATCGATCTCGCAAAGCGCATGGGCAAGACGCGCAAAGCCCTCATCCGTGTCGGCCGGCGAGGTCATGGCAATAACGTAATCGCTCGCAGCCATTTCTGTTTCGATCATATAGTCGCATCGCAGCAGCTCTGCCAGCGCGTGTCCCGTAATATTGGTACCGCGCGTGCTGACGACCAGCTTGCCGGGATCATATGCAAAGACACAACCGGGCAGATCCTTGCGAAACAGTACCTGCAGACGCGAAAGCGAAGCGGTTGCGGCCTCAAAGGTGCAAAGCCTTTGCATCCATGCGCCCGTCAGTTCCCCTGCGTGGCCTTCGAGCAGATGCACGCAGCGTGCGGCCTGCTCCATCAGAATATAGGAGGGGCTGGAGGTTTCAAACACCGACAGCTGAGAAGCAAACGCATCGGGATGGGGGCAGCTTTTGCCCACAAGTGCAAGGGCGGTCTGCGTGGGCGCGGGCAGCGTTTTGTGTAAGGAGCAAATGGCAATATCCGCGCCAAGCGTGATGGGATGCGCGGCAAAATCGCCAAGCCCCAGATGCGCTCCGTGCGCTGCATCCACCAAAAGCAACGCACCGCGCGCATGCACGACATGTGCAATGCCCGCAATATCGCTGATCACACCCTCATAGGTAGGGCTTGTCAGAATGACCAGCCTTGCGTCGGGCGCGTCGGCAAGTGCGCGATCCACACAGGCAGGCGTAACGCTTGCGCAAATGCCGCTTTCGGAATGGGTTTTTGGGTAAATATACGTCGGCTTCAAGCGGCAAAGCTCGATGCCGTTATAGACAGATTTATGGCAATTTCGCGCCACGACCACAGAGCGATCATGCCCTGCATACGCGCGAATGGCGGCCAAGATGCCGCAGGTTGAGCCGTTTACCAGAATATGTGCGCGTCCCGCCCCCCAAAGGCGTGCTGCGCGGTTGCACTCATCCAGGATCACGCCGCTCATATCATGTAAATTATCGCTTCCCGCGATCTCTGTAATGTCACGGTCGTAGGGGAAATCGCTGCTTTTCCAAAGCGCGTTGCGCTTATGTCCCGGCATATGGAAGGGATATTTGTTAAGGCCATCCAGCATGTCGGATATCCGATTTTTATCCATGGCTGCCTCCCTTCGGCTTGACCGATTCGTAAAATTCCAGCGAATCAAAACCGCGCCCCAGGTGATTGAGCAGGTAGGTCTGCGCGGTGCGTGAAAACTCGGTCACGTCCTGTGCGTCAGCCAGCTCAAAGGAGAATACCCGCTCGAGTGACGCGTGCAGCACATAACGTACGGCTGCCGTGACTGCGGGCGTCATGGCGCAAAGCACGCTTTTTTCGCGATCTCCGTCCGCATCCGCGCCCACCATAGGCGTGCGCACCAGCTTGGACTGACGGGACAGGCATTCGGCACAAAGCAGTCGGCCGTTCATGACATCCAGATAATTGAGCCGCTCATCCACGCTGCCGCAGCGGCAGCAGGCATCCAGCTCGGGGAAATAGCCCGAAATGGCCGCGGCACGCAGCTCAAACACGCCCTTGACCAGCTCTTGTGGCTTTTTTTCGCGGCCGATCAGGTAGAGCGAATTGAGCAGCATGCGCAAAAGCTCGGGGGCAGGCTCGTCGCGATCAGATAGCTCGTTGGCCACGTCACAAAGATACACGCCAAGGCTCATGCGCACGATATCGGCAGAAAGCTCGTAAAACGCATTCAGCACGCTTCCCTGACGCAGCCAGTATAAATCGCCCTTGCGATACAGCTCAAAATTTCCGTACGTAAACATCTGAGAGCACGCCATTGCGGGGTTTTTGAGTGATTTGCCGCCCTTGACCATCACGGAAATTCTTCCGTGCTCTGCGGTCAGGATCTGCAAAAGCTTGTCGTGGTCGCCTGTGTTGACCACACGCGTGACCAGTCCGTCGGTGCTCATCTGCATGGTGATGCTCTCCTTTCATTCATCATTTGCGCGAAGCGCAACATCATTGCGCGAAGCGCAACATCATTGCGCGAAGCGCAACATCATTGCGCGAAGCGCAACATCATTGCGCGAAGCGCACCATTATTCCGGCTTATATCCGAAATTGGAAACGGCTGCGGCACTCTCGCGCCAATTTTCCTTGACCTTTACCCAAAGATTGAGATAGACTTTGGTACCAAGCAGCGCTTCAAGGTCTTGTCTTGCGTAGGTGCTGACTCTCTTTAATTCCTCACCGTTCTTGCCGATGATAATGCCCTTGTGCGACGCCTTTTCGCAGTAAATGGTTGCGTAAATGCTGACCAGCGTGCGCTGATCCTCAAATTTGTCGATGACTACGGCAATACCGTGCGGCACCTCCTTATTGAGCGTGCGCAAAAGCTTTTCACGGATCAATTCCGCTGCAACCTGGCGTTCGGGCTGGTCGGTGGCAATATCCTCCGGGAAATACCAAGGGGATTCGGAGAGGAAGGGCTTGCATTCGTCAAGGACCTCCTTTACTCCCTTGCCGTTCTTGGCACAGATCGGCACGACAGCGGAAAACGCATGCTTGTCCGCATAAGCGGCAATGGTCTTGGCCACGATCTCGCGGTTATACATATCGATCTTATTGAGTGCCAGCACGCAAGGCACGCCGCTTCTCTTGAGATATGCAATGATATCCTCCTCCACGCGCGTGATCTCCTTGCCCGTATCCGCCACCATGATCACGGCATCTGCCTCGTACATGGTGTTGTTGGCCTCCTTGACCATATAGTCGCCCAGCTGATTCTGCGGACGGTGGATACCGGGGGT
>JAZQYT010000262.1:0-9499 GCA_045633665.1 Eubacteriales bacterium
CAAAATGCAAAGTGCAAAATAAATGAAGATTTTCGACGAGGAGCGAAAATTCTCCAATCCCTCGCTGTCATTTCCCTCGCTGTCATTCTGAGCGGAGAAAACATTCCGGGGGAATGTTTTCGGAGTCGAACCCGACCCAAGGAGGGCGCGCGCAGCGCGGGATCTCAAATGGGTTTACTCAACGTTAGACAAAAGTAAAAAGATTGAGTAAACCGCTTGGAGATCCTCAAAACGCGTCTCGCGTTTTGACTTTCAAAAATCAGCAATTTGTTGCAGATTTTTCGAAGTTCGACGCGAAAACACCCACACCGGGGTGTTTTCTTGCTCAGGATGACATTCCGGGCTTTTAAGCAAAAAAACCGTCAAGGCATTACACTTTGACGGCTTTTTTAATTTACAACAAATAGCTGGGCATGGGATCGGTGACCTTGACCTTACCGTCCTTGGGGGCGGGGGTCTCTTTACCGACAACCTTTTCCACGACCTCGGGGTCGATGTTGGCAATGACGTGTTCGGTTACAACCGGTGCAGCCGTTTCCTGTTTGGTGTCTACCTGGGGAGGAGTCAATTTCACTGTCTTGGTGCGAGTCGCGCAGGAGCCGCTTTTTTTCGCTTTAGTGGGCTTTTCTTCTTTGACGGGAGCAACTGCTGCGATGGGCGTTACTTCCTCTGTATCGGCCTTTTTAGCCACTCTGTTGATGCTCTGCTTACCGATGGGCATATTTCAGTACCTCCTCTGTCAGTTTGGTGTATTCGCCGGCAGCGCGGCTAGACTTTTTGTAAGCACAAACGGGCTTGGAATTGTCCTGCGCCCATTCTACCGTGCTGTCTACGCGGATGTAGTTTTCAAACAGTCTGACGTTGTCAAGCTCTGCAAGCGTTTCCATGGTCTGCTTGAAGTAATTCTTTCTCTCGCTTGCCTTGGTGACCGCGATGCCGAGCAGCTCCAGCTTGGGTGCGATTTGCTTGACCTGCTCGTAGAATTCAAACATGTTTGCAAGGCCGAACAGTCCCCAGGGCGACGCCTCGACGGGTACGATCAGGTAATCCGACGCGCACATGATGTTCATCACCCAGCAGCCAAGCGTGGGGGGCGAGTCGATCAGGATATAGTCGTACTTGTTGAGAGCCATGATCTTGGTAAGTCCCTGACGCAGGATAAATTCGCGCTGCCACTTGGTGAACAGCTCAAACTCGATGCTGCTCATGAGCGTGGAGGAGGGGACGATGTCTAAGTTTTCGTACTCGGTGGGTACGATGAAATCGTACAGATCCTTTTGTTCGCGGATGGCGGTATAGAGATTCTTACCGTTCTTGGCGTATTCCAGCGCCTGTTCCTCGTCAAAGAACGAAAGAGTCAGATTCATCTGCATATCGCCGTCGATCAAAAGCACCTTCTTGCCCATTGCGGACATGGCATATCCCACGTTGGAGCAGGTGGTGGATTTTCCGCTTCCGCCCTTGTTGTTGGCAAAGCAAATTACCTTTGTCATGCTCATGGCTTGATATTTCCTTTCAAATGAAATTGATTACACAGGTCTTGCGTCGGGGGCATCCGAGGGCTCGCGCAGATACTCGATGATCTCGGTCAGGCCTTGCCCCGTATACGAGCTTAGCTCAAAGATCTTGGTGCAGCCGCACAGATGCAGCCATCTGCGCACCTGCTCCACGTTTGCGTCAGGCTTGTCCACGCCCGAGATAATGCCGACTACCTCACGGTTGACCATGCAGGTGATGGCGGGCGGAAAGACGCAAAACGGCTCGTTGGCACTAATGACAATACCGACGATGTCTGCCTCGTAAGCGTAGAGTGCGAGTGCCGCGCCCAGTTGCTTGACTTCGGTATACTCGCCGGGTGTGTCAATAATGGTGTCGAAATAATTGATATACTGTGTCTTGCAGTAGTGCAGCTGCTCACCCTTGAGCGCTTGGGTCAGGGTGGTTTTGCCTGCCGCAACTCTGCCGACTAAGATCAGCTTTTTCATGCTTTTAGGTCTTGGTCACGTCGCATACTGCAAAATGCAGCTTATCGCGGAAATAATCGGCGATTGCGTTGAAGGCCGACTCCACCTCGGAAACTCTGCCCGTGATGATCAGCGTGCCTGAGAAGCGGTCTACAAAGCCGAGATCGACGCCCGCGTTCTTGAGCGCGATATCTGCTGTGATGACGGCAGTTTCCGCGGGGCTGACGGTCAGAATACCGATAGCAGCATGTGTATAGTCAAGCTTGGGGTCAAGTCCCATTTTTTGATAAAGAATCGGATCGGGATTGGCAATGATGTGCAAAATGGTGATCTGTCGACCGGGAACTAATTCCTGGACAATGCGCATTTTGTCCTTCATCTGCAGATCCGCAGGTAAATTGTTCATGTAAACCTCCATGAATGAGTTTTGGCTATCCGCCAATTTGTACGTGCAGGTCGCAGACGCTCTTGGCGGCCTCGACCAACGCTTCCATGCTCGCCTTGTCGGGAGGGAGAATGTCGGGCAGGGTGTAGGTTCTGCCGATGCCCGTATATTTATCTGTACCCAGGCGGTGGTAAGGGAGAAGATGGATCTCCTTGACGCCGGGCAGCGTGTTTGCAAATTTAGAGATCTCTCGGATCTCTTGCGCGGTCGCGTTAAAGGTGGGAACGGTGGGAACGCGCACGGTCATGCTGGATGCATTCTGAGCGATCCACTTGGCATTCTCTAAGATCAGCTTGTTCGGTCTGCCGGTAAACGCTTCGTGCTTTGCGCTGTCCATGTGCTTGATGTCCATAAGCACGTAGTCCACATGCGGGATGATGCGCTCAATGATCTCACGCTTGGCAAAACCCGTGGTTTCGATCGCGGTGGTAAAGCCGTAGTCGTGGCAGGCGCGCAGCAGTGCCTCGGTGAATTCGGGCTGTGCTAAGCATTCACCGCCCGACAGCGTAATGCCGCCGCCCGAGCGCCTAAAATACATGCGATCCTTGGCCAGTTCTTCCATCAACTCGCGCACCGAGATATCATAGCCGACGGTTTTTTCCTTGCCGCCCTGAACCATTTGTTGGATTTTGAATTCCTGTGATTCGGGGTTGCAGCACCACTTGCAGCGCAAGAAACAGCCCTTTAAGAATACGATGGTGCGGATACCGGGTCCGTCATGGACCGAATAACGCTGTATATCAAAGATACGACCGACTCTGTCGTAATATTGTTCCATGACAAATCCTTTCGTAGAGAATTTCTCTGATTGGGGCGATTTGGATCGCCCCAATCATCAAGATTGAAATTTGCTAAAAGCAAATTTCTACCTTAACGTTCCGCTAAAGGCGGAACATTTCACTCGCGCAAAGCGCGAATATCACTTTTGCGAAGCAAAAATATCACATTTCGCCCGTGGGCGAAATCTATCACTGCAATGTCGTCATAGACGGCATTGCCTTACCACCCCTGTTCGGTTCTGTTGATGATGTCATCCTGCAGAGAGCGGGAAAGGGTGGTGAAGAGTGCGCTGTAGCCCGCCACGCGGACGACCAGCGTCTTGTAGTTTTCGGGATGTGCCTGTGCGTCCAGCAGCGTGTCCTTGGAAACCACGTTGTACTGCACGTGCATACCCTTCTGATCAAAGAAGGTGCGCAGATAGGCAACAAACTTTTCAAGTCCGCCCATGCCGGTAAGTGCCGAGGGGTGGAACTTCTGGTTAAACAGCGTGCCGTTGGAGGCTGCTGCGTGATTCAGACGGGATACCGAGTTAGCGGTCGCGGTCGGGCCGAGGGTATCTCTGCCGGATGCAGGGCCGACACCGTCCGCAATGGGGGTGTTGGACAGTCTGCCGTCGGGGGTTGCACCGGTCTGGTAGCCCAGCGGTACGTTTGCGGATACGGGGTACAGACCTGCCTGGAAGATACCGCCTCTGCAGTTGGTATAGTTGGGCAGAATATCGGTGTAGGTCTCACCAACCTCGCGGGCGAAGGTGTCTACGTCCTCAAGGTCGTTGCCATACTTGGGAAGTGCCATGATCAGCTCGCGAATCTGCTGATAACGTGCTTTCTTGTCAGCGGGAATAAAGGATGCGGTAATAAAACTCTGATAAATTTCGGAGATCTGTGCGTTGGTTACGTTCGTACCTGCAAGCACCAGCTGCTTGACTGCTTCCACAGTCAGCTCCTCGGCCTTCTTGGGGATAAACCCTTGGCCGAAGTTGTTCTCAATGGCCTCCTTATATTCAGCCATGGAAACCTGCTTGGTATCAAAGACCAGCGTCTTGACAGCCAAAAGGCCGTCTGTGTTGTTGGCAATACCGAAGCCCTGAGGACCTGTGAAGTTAAATCTTGCACCGCCCTCCTGGTTGGACTTACCGCGTGCCATGCAATCGTCGATCAGGGATGCCTGGAAGGGCAGGGGGCAACGAACGCTGTGCGCATAGTCCACGGCGTTGTCGGCCTGCACCATCATCTTGACAAAGAATTCCTGCTGCGTCTTGTAAGCCTCGAAGAAGTCCTCAAAGCGGCTCATCTTGCACACGTCACCCGTCTTGGGGCCGATCTGCTCGCCCTTGTCCATACCGTTCGAGAATACCATTTCCATAGGACGGCACATGTTGAAGAATGCAGCATCGTGCCAACCGTCGGTGTAGTGGGGAACGCAGGGCTCAACGCAGCCGATGATGCAGTAGCGGCGCGCTTCCTTGAGCGAAATGCCGCGATCCATCATAGCGGGGATGATGACCTCGTCGTTATAGAAGGCAGGCACGCCCATACCCTCGCGGGTAACGGCTGCAGCCTTGATCAGCAGATCATGGGGGGATTTATTCCATACGCGGATGGAAAGGGAGGGCTGAGGCAGGCGCACGTGGCACTGTGCCTCCATGCACATAAAGGAAAGCTCGTTGGTGATGTCGTAGCCGTTTTCATCCTGACCGCCGACGATCAGGTTCTGGAACATACCGTAGCCTGCAAAGCCCTCTGCACTTGCTGCGTCACGCACCTTGTTCAGATCGTTGAACTTTACCCAGATGCAGTCCAGCAGCTCCTGTGCGGATTCAAGGGTTTCGATACCGCGGTCGATATCGTGCTTGAACCAAGGATACATGTAACGGTCAAAGGTACCGGGAGAGATCGAGTGACCACTGGATTCCAGCTGCAGGATCTGCTGCACGAACCAGAACGCCTGGCAAGCCTCGTAGAAGCTTCTTGCGGGCTTACCGGGAACCTGCGAGCAAGCCTCGGCAATGCGAAGCAGCTCCTGCTTGCGCGTGCCGGTGGTCTCGGCTGCCATGTTATATGCCAGCTCTGCATATCTGTGACCGTACGCGGTAACAGCCTTTGCGCTCTCGATGACTGCCTCAAGGAAGTGCTTGCGGGACAGATAATCGCCTTGGCCCATGTCAAGCTTTGCCATTTCCTGCTCGGCCTGTCCGATGATACCCTCCATACCAAGGGTAATGACCTTTTCATAGTCAACGCAAACGTGACCGATGCCGTTGTAGAAGTAGTTACCGACCGTGAAAACACCGTGGTTTAAGAAGATGTCCAGACACTCGGGATCCATGTTGGCAGCAGCCAGGTCGCTGACCGTTTTGCCGTACCAGTAGGGGTGTACCTTTTCCAGTCTTGCTACGGTCTCGGGTGAGATGTAGAAGGGGTCAGCCTCACGGGTTGCGACCGTGTCGTACTCGGGGCGCAGCCACTCAAACGAATACTCGGGGTAGGTCTGACAGCCACGGGGAGATACCGAGTTTGCACCGACGATCAGCTCGTCGGGACGGATCACGATCGGGATATTTTCAAGAATATGACGCAGAGCGGCACTTCTTCTCTTGATAATGGGTAGATTTTCCGTTTTCTGATAACTTTCGGTTACCAATTCTGCACGGTAGGGCTCAATTTCGGGGAGCTTGGCGTACAGATGCTCTACAAGGCGAGCAATACGGTCGCTTTTTGCGATTTGAAATTTGATTTCTGCCATAATACGTCGTCTCTTTCTTTAGATTTGGTCCCAAAGCTCCTTGTGGGGAGCGGCAATGACGGTGGAATATGCAAACATGCTCTGATCCTTTGCGTGTCTTGCGCCTGCCTCGACAGCGGCAGTGACGTCACCCACGTCGCCCACGATCAGCACGATGCCCTTACCGCCCATACCTCTGGAGGTACGCAGCTCGTAGATCTCGACCTTTGCGGTCTTGACGGCAATATCGGCTGCCTTGATGGCGCTTGCGGCAGAGAAGGTTTCGATCACGCCAAGGCTGCCCGACTTGGGTGCTGCCTGCGTGCCGAACATGGCTGCGACAACAGCGGGATCGATGCGTCCCATGATGCTGGAGTCGATCAGCTTCTGATCAAATCTGCCCTTGACGTGCTCGATTGCGGCTGTAACGTCCGCGATCGCACCCGTGAGAACGATCTCAAACTTACCGGGGCAAGCTGCACGAGCGGAGATCAGCTGAACGCCTGCGCTCTTGAGCGCAGCGTCGGTGGCTTCAACGCCTTGTGCGATGCTTTTGAGTTCAATAATTCCGATTGCTTGATACATATCTATACCTACTTATATAAAATTCATGCTTCGATGATGATCTTGGCGTCGTCCACAAAAGTGACCGAGCCTGTGATCGATGCGTACTGGGGAACTGAAAGTCCCGGGCCTGCGGTTGCGATCATTTGGCCAACCTCAACCTTGTCACCGACTGCGACGCAGGGAACGGAGGGGACACCGATGTGCTGCGTCATACGGATCTCGACCTTATCTGCAACCAGATTCTTGGAAATGTAGGTGGGATGCTTGTCAAATTTGGCAACGCCCAACACCTCTTTCCACTTCTGTGAAACCAGCATGCAGCTGTCGCGGTTGTCCTCGGGGGTGAACTCCTGTCCGGGAGCGGCTACGTATTTCATGCCCTTTTGGGCAAGGATCTTTTTGTATTCCTTGATGACCATCATAGGCGAGATGCCCTGACAGCAGGAGAAGGTTCCGCAGATATCGCAGCTGCAGCACAGGCTTGCCGTGCGGATCAGCTCGGGATCCTCTTGCGCGGGATACAGACCTGCACGGATGAGTCTGTGCGGCTCGAGCGGGTAACCTAACAGGTGTCTGGGGCAAAGATCGGTGCAACGCGTGCAGGAGCAGCAGGTAGAGGCTGCCACACGCAGATTTTGCTCCAGGGTGCGCTGCTTTTGCACTACGGCAGGGATGTTGTCGGGAACGATGATCAGCGCCTTGGTGGTCTTGACTACCACGTCAGAGGCGGGGTTTTTGATGATACCCATAGAGGGGCCGCCGTCAAACATGACGTAATTCTTGGGGACTGTCACGTTAATTGCTTTAAGTACGTCCGAGATGCGCATACCGACCGGTACCTTGACCGTGTAAGCCTCGGGAATATCGCCGCCAATGGTCAGCCATTTGGTGATGACGGGCATGTTTTCGTGTACGGCATTGCGGATATTGAAAACTGTTTCACAGTTATATACGATGACGCCTTGGGTGATAGGCAGGTTGCCCGGCTTGATCAGTCTGCCGGTGACCTGATAGATCAGGTTGATCTCGTCACCCATGGGGTAAATATTGGGAACGGTCTTAACGCAAATACCGGGAGCGAGCTCCTGGTTATCGGTAAGTCCGAGCGTCATGGCACGGTATTCCTTGATGGCCAGCACCGCACGGTTGATATTGGTGTGCTGCATGACCAGCTGTGCGCCCTGAACGACCTCGGGCAGCTTTTCGCGTACCAGCTCGTAGTCGGTGTACATCAAGGGCTCGCATTCGATGCAGTTGATGACCAACAGATCCGCGCCCTCGGTCAGCTTTGCGTAAGAAGGGAAGCCCGCACCGCCTGCGCCGACGACACCGTTCTTTTGTAATATGGATTTTAATTTTAATTCGGGCATAACAATAATTCCTTAACTAAAAATGGGGTTACGCCGAGAGGACTCTGCGGCGATCAGTCTGTGGGCTTATCAATGACGCCAACGATCACGGCGTCCACAGGGGAGTACTCGCTTCCTGCGGCAACGCGTGCGCTGCTGCCCGTGACGACCAGTACCTCCTCACCGATACCTGCGCTGATGGTTTTATCCACCGCCACCATGTACTTATCGGTCAAAGTATCCTTTTCAATGATCTGCACCTCCAAGAACTTGAAGCCGCGCAGAGAATCAAACTTATTGGTGGAAACGATGGTTCCCACTACCTTACCCTTTACCATAATATCCTCCGAAATCTGAGATCAGTTCTTGACCACGGTGACGGTGTAACCGTTCTTGTAGCCGACTGCGTTTGCATCGTCGGTGTCCACGTGCATTTCCAGCGCGAAATCGTCACGCACGCGTACCTGTACGCCGTACCATCTGGTCTTTCTGGTGCCCTGAAGTGCGTCTACGTCAATGTAATCGCCATCCTTGACGCCATACTTGACGGCATCGCTTGTGTGCATATGAATATGGCGGTTTGCAATGATGCAGCCTTCCTTGAGCGTGACGATGCCCTTGGGGCCAACGATGGTGATGGGAGCAGATCCTGCAATGTCACCGGACTCGCGCACGGGGGGCTTGACCTTGAGTACGAAGGAATCGGTCAGAGAGATCTCGACCTGGGAAGCCTTACGAACGGGACCGAGCACGCGCACGTTTTCAATGGGGCGCATGGAAGGGCCGATCAGCGTCAGGGTTTCCTTACAAGCATATTGACCGGGCTGAGAGAGATCCTTGATGGGAGTCAGCTCGTAGCCTGCGCCAAACAGAGTTTCCAGATCCTGCGTGGACAGGTGAATATGTCTGTTGGAGATACCTACGGGAATGCCTGCGTCAGCGGCACCGGTATCCATTTCTGCAATCACTTTTTTGACGATTGCAGCGATGTCATTGCTGTTGATTGCCATAACTGTTCCTCTTTCTTATCTTGAATTCCGCCCGTGGGCGGTCACATATTTACATATATCGGTGCATTTTTTGCAAATGCACTCATATGCGCAAATATTTCGGGGTTCTCGGAAGGGCGAGAAATCGCCCTTCCGAGGACTGCCTTAAAAATCAGCTTGAAATTAGCCGATCTTGGGCAGCAGCTTTTCAACGTCAGCGTGGGGTCTGGGAATAACGTGGGTTGCAACAACCTCGCCAAGACGGCAAGCAGCTGCGCCGCCTGCTTCAACAGCAGCCTTAACAGCGCCAACGTCGCCACGAACCATAACGCTTACCAAACCGGAACCGATCTTCTCAGAGCCGATCAGAACAACGTTTGCAGCCTTTACCATTGCATCAGCTGCCTCGATAGCAGCAACAAGACCTCTGGTTTCAACCATACCAAGAGCTTCCATTTTAAAATCCTCCTAAAATGTGTAAATATTATTTTTTATTTTTTTAATAAACTTGTGTGTTTGCCGTTCTCTTTATTAAAGAGCATCGGTCTTCAAAAACTTCATGATGTCGGGATGGGGGCGTGCGATAACCTCGCAGAGCTTGACGTTGCCAACAGCCTTAGCAGCCTCGGCACCGGCTTCCGCTGCCGCAGTGACAGCGGATACCGAGCCTTCAACTACAAC
>JAZQYT010000263.1:0-11835 GCA_045633665.1 Eubacteriales bacterium
TGCCGACAGCCCCAAACGTGCAAAACAGCCACATCCCAAGCGTCAAGGGAATGGATATCAGATTGCCTCTTCTGTGCAGCTCTGCGTATTGCTCAAAGCCAAAGATCTCGTCTTGCCCGTCGGATATGGTCAGAACGTCGCGATACGGACCTCCACCGTCCCTTTCGGAGGCGTTGAGTTGCCTGTAGCGTACTGTCACAGGCGTGCGCGCGTCACAGATCTCGCGGATCCTTTGGGTGTCAAAGCGGTCGCCCGCGTCGTCGATCTTATATAGCCGACCGTCCTCGGTGTACAAGCATAGATCTCTGTCCTTCATCTCACAGGAAACAAAGCAAACCTCCTCTTGGGCGGCTTTTTCCGGATCGGTCGGGGGCAGGAAGGTGTAAAAGATGCTGAAGAGGAACATACCAATGCCCAAAACCTCCAAAAGAACGATCAGGAATACGTACAGTCCCGGCTCGCGCACGTGTCCGCCAAACGGATCGATCCGCGGCTTGATGGGCGGAATCCGTTCTCCCTTTGTTTGCTTTTTATATTGCTTTTGCGCGTATGCGATAAATTCCCGACTGCCAACCATAAAATCATCCACGCTGACGCGGCGTTTTCCCATGCGCAGCGTTGCATCCTGCACGCCCTGCTTGATGCCCGTGATCTGATCGTACGTGTATCTGCGCGTCACGCCAAACATGCCCCTGATCTCAAAGCCCTGATCGTTGTAGCGGATCCTGAAATTGAAGTAAGTCAGCAGCAGCGCAGCGGGAATCAAGGAAATTGCAAAAAACAGCAGCGAAACGTCCCAACGCTTGCCTGCGAATGCGCAGAGCACAGCAATCGCCGCCATAAATACCAGCAGAACTGTGGAAATGATCCCCATGAATTTGTTGTAGCGTACCAGCCCTTGGGGGGCATCCCTGTGCCAACGCATCAGCATAAGCACCGCGCCTACCACCACGGGAATGAGCGCAGAGCTTAAAATCCTTGCCCAGATATCCATACGTTCACCGCCTTTCTTTGTTTTTTTACGCCGTCATTCAGTTCTGTTCAGTCAATCCAAACAAGCGCTGAGTGTTCTGATATATCGTGTTTTCGACCGTTTCATACGGCTCTTCTCGCAGCTCGGCGATCTTGCGGATGACGTCAGGCAGGATCAGGGAAGAATTGCAGAGCTTTCTGCGCTGCTTTTTGCTGCACTCCAATTCTCCCGTATCGGGCAGCACGAAGGGTGCATCGGTTTCCGCTAAAATGGACGAGAGCGGAACACTCTTGACCGCCTCGCAGATCTCGCGTCCCTCCTCGTTGTCACAAAGCAGCTTGCCGCCAATGCCAATGCAAAGGCCAAGTGCAACGTATTGGTTTGCCAGCGCGGTGTCTCCCGTAAAGCAATGCACCACGCCGCCGTGCAGGCGGGCGCGGTTTGCCTGCAGGATTCTGAGCGCATCGGCATCCGCCTTGCGAATGTGCAGAACCAAGGGGAGCTTTAGCTCGTCGGCCAGCTTTAACTGATAGCGAAACCACATCTTCTGGCGCAATCTGCGCTGCTCCTTGCGCGGATGATGGTAGTCAAGCCCCGTCTCTCCAATGGCAACGGGCTTGTTTTGCTGCACGTATGCGCGCAGATTCTTGCGGTTTTTCCATGCCGTGTGAATGCATCTTGTGGGATGCACGCCCACGGTTGTGTGCATGTAGGGCTGCAGGGTGGCATTGAGCGCCATCTGCCCGTCCAGATCCTCGTAGCCGATCGAGGCCTCAATGGTTCCCACAATGCCGTTTTGCCGCATTTCACAAAGCAGATCGTCCAGCGTGCCGTGCGCGACGGTATAAGCACCGTCCCGTTTGCAAAGATAGGGGAATTCTCCCGTAAAGCGGTCGTATGCGTAATGTGCGTGTGAATCTATGATCATTTGTACGTTTCCTCCTGTTCAAGTCTTTTGATAATGGCTGCCGAAATGGTTTTCATGCCGTCAGCGTTGGGGGGATAGCAGTCCACCGTGTCAAAAAGATTTTCGGTGTCGTAAAGGTCAATCAAGCGGCATTGGTGCTTTTCTGCGCACGCCTTGACCGCCTCGCAATATTTCTCCAGATGAATGCCACCGCGGCAGAAGGGGAAGGTGAAGGCGGGAACGCTGTAGCCCCAAAGCGTGCTCAAAGAGTCGCCCAAAATTGAAAAATGCTTGTTTTTATACGTGTTGCACGCCTGCATCCAGCATCCCTCCTTGTCTTTTTTGCGTTTGTGTTTTTGCATTTCCCGATCTTTTTGCGGCAAACGGAAGATCCGTCATCCCTTTGAAAACGCAAGCAGCTCGGGTATGAATTTTATTATAGCACATGCTGCGAGAAAGGTAAAGAGTGAGTTTTATATTTTATCGATCGGCAAGTATTTTTACTGCTCCAAGCAAAAAAGAAGCCGAGTCAGCGGGCTGACTCGGCTCTCTTCGGCTATACGATTATCGGCTCAGGAGCGTTTGCCGACCTTTCCAAAGATCTTGCCTGCAAGATGCGCCACGCTCCAGACGATGAGCGCAAAGCCGTTAAACAAGAGCAGATAGCAAAGCAAGAACAAAGGATAGGAGATCTCCTGCACGGCGCCAAGCAGCGGAAGCTCGGTGGGCGAGTAGGGAGAGATGTAGAACATGCTCAGCTTATCACCGGGCTGGCATGCAGGCGTGTTGAGATACAGGTGATATACCAGCACGTTGCCCAGAACGGCAAGCGCCACAAAGCCCAGAAAGGTAAGCGCGGGAGCAAGCATTTCACGGATCTGCTTGCCATATCCGCGAGAAACGATCAGATAAATGCCCATTACCACCAGTATCGTGTGCCAGAGCATGGCGTGCAGCGACATGGGTACGAAATACGTGTACAGCACTGCATTGGGAACCAGCATAACGGCAAGACCTCCGATAATGCCGTAAAATGCAAGAAAGCGATAACAGACCTCGCGCACCTTATCCCAAGGGATCACCGAGGCAAAAACGGCCACGTAGATCGGCACGGAGCAGAATTGGAACGGGAAGATCTCAAAGCGATAATAATCGTAGAATTCAAACCAGAAAAGCTGCTTGAATACCTCGCATCCGATCAGAATGACAGAGAAAGCCGCAACCACGATGCGGTCTGCCTTGGGATTGTGCTTGCGTGCTACGGTCAGGCCGATGACGATGCAGGAAACGATCATAATCCCGATCCATAAAAGATGGAACCAGCTGAACGCGCCGGGGCCTACGTCGCCGTTATTGATGTCACCCCAAGTCCATTCGATCATTGATTTCATAAAAATACACCTCTGAAGTCATTGTAATTCGTTAAATTTACACGATCGACGGAGATTATAACATATTTCAATTTTTGAGTCAAGCGATTGTGCAATTCTTAATGATTCTTAATATTTGTGGGGGAGAGATCGAATGACCATTTCTGTGTGCGGTGGTTTGAATCTGTCCCTTATGCCTCACCATCGGATAATCCGAGCGAAATTTCAACCCCGGCCTTTTTCAGCTTTTCAATCATAAATACATGATCCATATCGGTTACACCTTTTGTTATTCGTTTATTGCATCAGCCACAAATTGCGCTAAACTCACCCATTCCTCTGTTGCAACGGGTTCTTCGTGACTGAATCGTATGACCTTGCCATCACGGCAAAGCAATATTCTATCGCCATCGGGACACTTTGCGATCACGATGCCGTCCGGCTTTGCGTCGAGCAATTCTTCGGTGAGCAATTCTTTTGCAAACAATTCGTTTTCTTCCGTGGCGATCTCATAAGGCAGAAGCTCATATTCGTCGGAAAGAGAACCACCGTTTGCAATCAAATAATACGGCAAAACGGGTGCATAGCGTGTTTGTGCAAGATCGTCGGATTTGGCTTTGGGAAACGCTTTCTTGAAATCTTCTTTTCTCTCTTTCTTTGCAATTCTCAAAAGCTTCAGGGCATCCTTTTCCGAGATCATGCGCAAAGGGCGTTCTGCGTTTTTCAGCTTTTCGTATTCCGCTATGCTTTTTTGTAAATAACTCACGACAGGTCTGTCCGGCATAACCGTGTGACTTAACGTATATCCGCGCGGCAAATCTTTTGCAACCATAGCCGGAATCAAGTCGCTTTCCGATATCGCCTTTTCCTGCAGCATGATTTGGGCAAAATCCTTATGGATCAAGAATTTATTCCTTCCGCAATAGGTAAAGGTTCTTGGGCAATATGCAAGAGCGATATGACTGTCCGGTAGATCGGCCTCAATATAGCAATCTTGTAAATTGATCAATTGCAATTTATGGAAAACATCAGCGATTTTGGGAAGAGAACCGCCCAATGCATCGATCTTTTCTCTGTCCTCGAGCGTCAGATTTCTGCCTTCCGCAATAGTCGGTACTTGTTTGTTGGCATACAAATGAAAATATTGCTCTGCTTGATATTTTCCCTTGTCTTTTGCCCAACAAAAATCAACGTCGGTGATGCCGTGGCGAATACATGCATCTCTGAAACGCTCCGGAACCAGAATGGATTCATACCACCACTTTGGCGAAGGACGAAGCTCGTGATAGGCGCGGAGATTAAATACTCTGACCTTCTCGCCTCGCTCACTCTCACATTCGTCATCATAATCACATAAAGTGTTATCCTTGAATGCGGTAGGCACTAATTCGTACCAATCGCTCGAATAATCTGCATATTTCCTTGTGTAAATGCCTCTTGCCTTCCAGCCGTTTTTCTCGCAAAAAGAATCAATAGCGGACAGGATTTCATCGGCGCGAGGATTCTGCAAATCCAACGTACTCCATCCAACGCAATCACACTTTAAGCCAAGGGAGTGAACAAATTCTATATTTAAAAGGTATTCTTCCTCTTTTTTGATTCGCGTATCATCCTTATCAAGAATCCAATCCAACGTTTCGATGATCTTCATTATGAACCCTCCTTGCACCGATCTGCATCCATTGTACCACAAATTCGTCAGCATTGCAACCGTTTTAAGGGGGTGAATCCGGCTACGGATGCAAAATACCCGAAATGTATCTGTAAAATTTTGAAAAAACAGAGTTAGAAAAATTGCCCCATCTGCATAACAGATGGGGCGGGAGAAATCTCTCGAAATTTCCGCTTTTCTCATTTTTTTTCGTGCCTACATCTGAATCAGACACTCGTCATGTGATATGTGTTCGATTCAGATGCAGGTCGATGGATGTCAATGACCTTTATCCGGGGTAATTGGAATTCTATACGTTTTGCTTGTATGATGTTTATGCAGTGCATATAACACAATTTCATTTGCCTCGCGGTCAACGTATGCACGAGTTGCATAAGTCCACTTGCCATCATCAATTCTGCGAATCACGCTCCCGTTGTGATCAAGAAGATAAATAATATCCTTTTCGATAAATCTTCTTCTGCCGTTTGGTAAATCCTCCGTTCCGAGACGCTCGGTTCCTTGAATTATATAATATTCATCTGCCTCAATCATTTCGCGGAAATGATAGATATTGAGTTTTAAAAGCGAAATTTTCAGAATCGGTTCAAGCGTTTTGACATTTACAACAGCCAAAACATTTTCGCTTGTAAGCATACCAATCGTTTGAGGGGACATTTCGCATCGTTCACCGTCAAACAATACGCGCTTTTTTATGGCTTTTCCGTTTTCATCGAGTAATATCAAATGCGTACCTGTTACGCAGGTAACCGTTCCGTCATCATGAGGGTAAACCTGCCCGGCCGACGTATATCTCGTTTTCCAAAGGATTTCCCCCTGCTTATTATAGCACCATAATCCCTTGATGTCGCTGATAACGTATATGCGCTCACCGTCAGCGGAAATGGATATTCCAAACTGACCGCTAAAAACCGTATCCGTATAACACTCAAAGGAATATTTCTCTCCATTATGATAAAAAACGGTTAGCCTACCCGGAGCGATCATATCGTATGACTCGTCGCGCTCTACACCAATGGCGACTGATTTCACTACGGTGGGGTGGTTGATATATTCAGTAAAATACCCGGACAATCTTTTAGAACCTGTTTTTGAAAGAGCATATACTTTTTTGTCAAACCAATCAAAGCATCTTGAACGGTCAACATGAAAGCTGATGCCTTCACACTCCAAAATCAAGTTTTCGCTTTCCGTATGTTCCATCTGATTCTTCCCCCCTTTCTGATATCATTGTAGCATACCTTTGTAAATATTGCAATCGTTTTGCGGATTTGAATCCGTCTACAGGCCGACTCCACCTTGGCGATGATGGGAGTGAAAAGGTTCCGCGGTCTACCGGACTTTTAACGCCATGCTTGCAACGAAGCCTATGTATTATGTAAATTGTTCAATAATACGTTTCTCTAATGTATCCGGATCTTCAAACACATAGATAGTATATAGCATATCTTGATATTCTTTTCCTTTTTTTCGTTTTTGCTCTACGAAGCGCATGGGCTTGCCGCTTTTGGAAACAGGCCACTCTCCGCCTTGAACCCAACGAGGATATTTTGTTCCAACAATATGAAATTCTTTCTTGATAAGCTCTTTGATTTGCTTTTTTCTTTTTGATTTCGGCAGAGATTCAGGCACTTGCTCGATGATTGCTTCAATGATGCCAGCCTCATCAATTTCGTGACCTTCGATATATTCGGGACAAACGTCCATCATAAACGATGCTTTTTCGTAAAGTGTATTATCTTTTTCAATAGTCTCATCAGGACAAAGTTCTGTCATAAGTCGGTATAGCCATGATTGTACATTAACGTACGTCCACAGCTTACTATTTGTTTTATTGTGAGAATAAACGGTCTTGACATCATATGGGACTTCTTGAACAGTCGTAAACTTATCTTCAAAAAACTTCTTAACAGCTATACACATTTCCTGCACATACGAAGATTTATATTTGCTTGGGTTATTCAATACGGTTTTGTAATTGTTTAGCAAAAGGTTCATGAGATCGGTAAACTGTACTGTACGTGAATCCAATTCAGTCAGCAGATCCACGAGTTTTTTTGCACGATCCAAATCGGTAGTTTCGCACAAGCTTTGATAAGTCGAATATACATCTTCTTGCTTTGATGTTGGCAGATCCTTCAAGAAATAATCAATTTTCACTTCAACTGCATCTCGAATGGTTTTGTCTTGAGGAATCATGCTTTGTAACCAATCCAACACCTGCGGATTGGATTCAAACCAAATATAAAATTCGTTGGGAGCAATTTTCCCCTCAATGAACTCGATGATTTTTTCTTTGAAATTTTCCATTGAAGCACCGCCTTTCTGGGTTTATTATACCACAATTTTGTAAACATTTCAACTATTTCGCAAGTTCAAATCTGTCCAAAATACCTTTGCAACTATGGCTTTGTAAATAAATTTCGAACTGGTAGGGGCGACCATTGGTCGCCCCTACATTGTGGCGGTTCGAATCTGTCGAGGGACCCGAAAAGGTGCACCGAGCGGTGCTCGGCGCGGAAATGCATCTATAAAATTTCGAAAAACTTCAGAGTCGAAAAGTTTTTAGTGATATGCTGACTTCGTCAGCGTGATATTTTTGCTTGCGCAAAAGTGATATTGCTCCACTTCGTTCCGCAGTGATATTATATTCGCCTCCTAAACTCGCGAAGCGAATATCACTCGGCGTAAGCCGAATATCACTGCGAAGCAATAGAACTCGCCGCAAGGCGAATATAACTGAAAAAAGCACTTGCCTCGGCAAGTGCTTTTTTCTGGCTGGGATGGCCGGATTTGAACCGACGACTGCCAGAGTCAAAGTCTGGTGCCTTACCGCTTGGCGACATCCCAATAACTCGTATATTATATCACGGGTTTGGCGCAGAGTCAAGCCCTTTTTTTCATAATCTTTTGAAATCTTGGAAAATTATCAGACAAAATCGGTCAAACGATGCGCAGTATCGGGGGATGGGAGGTGTCTTACGCGTCACCCCGAGTGTCATCCTTCGCTTCACTCGAGGATGACACTCAGGGGGCAGATTGGGGTTGCATTTTAGAAAAAAACGTGATATAATGTGAGATAGTTTACCGAAAGAAGGACAAGGACTTTGGCGACCAAGACGTTACGTAAGGATTTCACACAAGGCAATATTGCGCGGCAGCTGCTCTTATTTGCGCTGCCATTTATGGCGTCCAATGCCATGCAGGTGCTGTACAGCACCATTGACATGATCATCGTGGGCGAGTTTGTTGGCACGTCCGGGCTTTCTGCCGTGTCGCAATCCTCGCAGATCGTCAATTTCGCCACCATGGTCTGCCTGGGTTTTTCCAATGCGGGGCAGGTGCTGATCTCGCAGGCACTCGGAGCAGGCAAGAAAAAGGAAATGAACGACATTATGGGAACGCTGTTCGGCTTTGTTCCCGTGCTTGCGCTTGTCCTGTCCGCCATCATTCTGATCTTCCGCCATCTTATTCTGCAAGTCATGAACATCCCCGACGAGGCTTACGACATGGCCATGGATTACTTGGTCATCTGCGCCATCGGACTGATCTTTACGGCCGGCTACAACATGGTGTCCGCGGTGCTGCGCGGTATGGGCGACGCAAAACGGCCGTTTTTGTTCATCGGGATTGCGTCGGGTGTCAATCTGGTGCTTGACCTGGTGTTCACCGGTTGGTGGGGCTGGGGCGTGGCAGGCGCTGCGTGGGCAACCATCATCGGCCAGGCGGTTTCGTTTATCTTCTCGATCTTCTTTTTGTACCGCCGACGCGAGGCCTTTGGCTTTGACTTCAAAAAGGAAAGCTTTGTTCCCAATTTCAAATACGTGGGCATGATCGTCAAGCAGGGAACGCCCATGGCCATCCAGTCCGGCTTTATCAATCTGTCCATGTTGACCGTCAACGCGCTGATCAACGACATCAGTGTGGAGGCCTCGGCCACCTTTGGTGTTGGCGTGCGCATCGACGATATTGTCAATAAGATCTCGCAGGGCATTCAGTATGCCGCTATGCCCATGGTCAGCCAGAATATCGGTGCCGGGCAGCAGGCTCGCGCCAAAAAGGTTGTGCATTGGGCGTGGGTGTATTCTGCCGCTTTGACCGTGTTCTTTATGGTGTTGTACGTATGCTTTGGCAAGCAGCTGTTCATGGTATTCTCGGACGATCCCGTCGTGCATGAAATGTCCCATATCTTTATCTCGGCCATTTTGTGGATGTTCCCGGCCTTTGCCGTCATGCGCGGCAGCGGTGCGTTCATCCAGGGGCTTGGGCATGCAAAGCTCTCCATGGTGTTGGCAATATTGGACGGTGTGGTGCTGCGTATCGGCCTTTCGTGGCTGTTCGGCATCGGGCTTGGATGGGGCTTTTACGGATTCGTGCTTGGCTACGGCCTGGCACCCTACGGCTATGCCATCCCCAGCCTGATCTATTTCCTCTCGGGTATATGGAAAAAGCGCAAAACGCTTGCCGATGAAATGTGAGTGGAGCTTATCATAAAAAACAGCCATGGCTGCGGAAATAGCGGTAAAAGCAGGAATTTGTTCGATTTTGAGCAGATTCCTGCTACTTTTGTTTATACACAGTGGAGAGAGGCTGTTTTTGCTTTTTGCCTCCATCGCGCATAAATATCCCTCTTGCAAAACGGGTTTGGGTATGATATGATAATTTCAGAAAAAATCATAAAAAAGTCGTGTACGATTTCGAAAAAACGTCGTCTTTATAGATGAAGGATCCTAAAAATAACCCAAGGGAGGTGCAGCATGGAAAGCAAGCGAGCAGGCGGCTCTTTGACAGACGAGCAGATTATTGCACTGTTCTTTGCCAGAGAGGAACGTGCGATCGTTGAGACCGAAAAGAAATATTGCCAATATCTGCACACGGTTGCGTATAACATTCTGGCCAACGAGCAGGACTGCGAGGAATGCCTGCAGGATACGTACCTGCGCGCATGGAACGTCATTCCACCCGAGCGGCCAAGGGTACTATATGCGTTTTTGGCCAAGATCACGCGCAATCTGTCGCTCAGCCGCTACAAGACTGCCAGGCGACAAAAGAGAGTGCTGAGTGAGGCAACCGTCTCACTTGACGAGCTTGGCGATTGCGTGTCGGACGGACAGGAGCTTGTGCGACAGCTGGATTCGGCCACCATTGCGCGTGTGATCGATCGCTATTTGGAAAGTGTGCCTGAGCGCCGCATGTACGTGTTTGTGTCAAGATATTTCTATTCGCTGACCATTCCGCAGATCGCAAAGCGGCTTTGTTGCAGCGTGTCCTTGGTCAATAAGGAGCTTGCCCTGATACGCCATGAGCTCAGGGAAGCGCTGGAAAAGGAGGGAATTATAGTATGAATAAAGAACTGTTGTTTGACGCGATCGGACAGATCAACGATGATTTTTTGGTGCGTCACCGCCAAATGGATCTGCGTCTTGCACGCGAGTATGCGTACAAACGAAACGTGCGTCGCCTGCTTGTTATGGCGGCATGCCTTGTATTGGTGATCGCTCTCTGCTTGCCGCTTGCCTCCCTGCACCCTGCGGGAAGAGCGGTCATCAAGGGGGATTCCGCAGCCCTGACCGAATATCTGATGGGTATTGACGGCTTTGCGGCATGGCAGGATCAAACGGCGCAGAAGCTGGAGCAAAGCCTGCCCTTGCCCTTGTGGCAAATGATGCAGAGCACGCCCATCCTTGACGTGCTGACGCAGTCGCAGTTTTCGGGCCTAGTAGCACAGGATTCCTTTGCGGACGGAAAGCCTTACCGCCTGTATTTCCTGTCCAACGGCGACGGAACCTGTGCGCTCAAATACGTTACCACCGATCCTGAAGTCACAGAGAACTATATGATCGAGATCCCCATGGTCTCTCCCGCGGGCGATACCGTAACCGCGATCGATATCGGGCAGTCCACACGTATCAGGCAGGCACAGCAGGCCGATTTCCCTTACGTTCTGACCGCTTCTGCCATGAACGAGCTTTGTGAAACTGCCAAGGCCAACAATATAAGCAGCTTTGACTACGGAAAGCTCAGGGCTTATTATCTTAAGTTATCACTTGAAAACCTTGACGCGCAGGAGCGTCGCGCGATGTTGGCCGCGTTTCCCATTGTCGCATTTGGTGACGTGTACGTATTTGACTCAAATGCAACGGTTGGGGAAATGAACAAGATCTACGGATATCTGACCGAGTACTGCGAGTGGAATCAAGAAAAGTATTCGCAGAGTGTTGACGAGATCGTGGCGTTGGCCAAATGCAGCCCGGACAGGGAATATGCCGAGCTTTGCCTGACCGTTTTGCGAAATGCGGACGTGCGGCAGGCCGTGGGGATTTCCATTCCCAAGTCGGTCAGATTGATCAATGGTGAGATGTGGGAGGCACTTCCCGGATTGAAGACGGTCGATCTTGCACAGGATCATCCCGCTTTTGAAATGATAGACGGCTGCCTTGTGGATAAAGAGACGGGAACGCTCAAGCTGTATATGAGAGAGGACGGAAAATTCCCCGAAGAGGCGGATATTCGGATTCTGGATACCCATGCGTTCACGCTTTGCAGCCTGCAGCCGAATGCCGAGGGCGAGATGCTGCAATTCGCCCTGCACCTTCCCGAGAGCGTGACAAATCTTGGGGACGATTGCTTTGACGGTCTTTCTGCCAAGGAGGAGGGAATTGTCCATGTCTATTTGCCCGCAGGTCTGCGCTATTTTGGCACGGGAGAGAATGCGGAATATTCCGACGGCCTGATCTACCACTATCCCGATACCTTGGAGGCGTGGGAGAGCAATATTGCCTTTGGCGAGGTGGATGAGGACAGCTGTATTTGGCTGGTGACGTCGGATGTGTCCCAACCGATTCAATACACCTTCTCTGAAAAGTAATCGCGCAACTCCTACAAGTGAAAAATTTGCTAAAGGCAAGATACA
>JAZQYT010000264.1:0-18725 GCA_045633665.1 Eubacteriales bacterium
GCACCGTGTCGCCCGCCTCGCGCATCCTGTCAAGTGAAAGCTGCGTGGCGGCAAGATCAGCAAGCCTGTCCGAAACCTGCAGCGTCTGCAGGTATTCCCAAACGGCGGCACACATATCCGGCACGTTCTGTGCGGCACGCAAGCGCATCTCCAGCGTTTGCAGCGGCAGCATCACGGCCTCTTTCGTGCGGTTGGCTGCGGCTAAAATATCTGCCGCGCGGGGGGACATGATCTCGCTGTAGCCGTCGGGATTCATGGTCCATACGTCGGCAAAGAAACGGTTGCCCGAAATATTCCAGGTCTCGCAATAGTCCTCAAAGCGATCCATATCGGCATTTTCCACACCGCAAAGTCCCGTGTGCAAAAGCGTCATTACGTCAGCGCGACGGTAGCCCGTGCAAACGCAGCGCAAAGCACTCTGGATCAGCCTTGTGATGGGGTATGCGCAAACGTCGGTGCGACGCGAGAGAAAATAGGGAACGTGATATTGCTCCATGGCGCGATCCAGTATGCCTCGCCAAGCCTCGGTATCGCGCACCACCACGGCGATCTCGCTGTGCTTATATCCCTTGGACAGCAGCTCTACGATATGTAAAGCAGCCGTCTGCGCCTCGGCATAGGGCGTTTCGCAAACGAACAGGGAAATGGGCATTTGCGCGCCCGTTTCGGGCAGCGGATCTGCCGAGAAGCTCCAAAGCTTTTGTTCAAGAGCTATCAGTGAAGCATCCTGTGTGCGGATACTGTGCGTCAGGGTGACGGTATCGGGGGATTGCCCCAGCTCGCGGCACATACGTCGTATGCGCGCGTGCGTGTTGGCAAGCTCCTCCATATGCGGTGGGATACTGTTTCCGTCAGGTAAGCCCAGCGTCAGCGTCACCCCGTCCGCGCCCTTGAGCATTTGCTCCAGCACGCGGTATTCGGGAGCGGTAAAGCTGGTAAAGGAATCAATATATACCTGCGTGCCGTGGAAAAAGTCGTGTCGCTCCAAAACGGATGCAAGCCTTGTGAGCTTGTCCGCGGGATCACCGCCAAATCCCTCGTCCAGCATGTTTTCAAAGCAAGCCCAGACAAGCGCGATGTCGCGCATCTTTTTGTAAAGGGGAGAGGAGGTGTCCAGCTTGTCGCAGGCACTCTCCGCCTGTGCAGGCGTAAGCCCTGCGGCACGCAGCTCCTGCGCAGTCCCCAGCATCAATGCCGGCAGGGCAGGATCGGAGGTGTTGCGGTATTGCTCCAGCATGCCCGAAAGCTCACGCAGCGTTTTCCACATATAAAGCGATCTTGCCGCCTCGGATACGGGCTCTGCCGCAATGCCGCCGTAAATGCCGAATACCTTTTCGGCAAGGCGGGAAAAGCTGAAGATCTCAAAATGCAGCCCGGCACCCGCAGGCAGTGTGGAGAGCAAGCGATGCTCGGCACTAAAGACCTCCTGCTCGGGTACGATCAGCATAGCGCATCTGCCTGCAGCGACGTCGTCGCGGATGCATTGCTCAACGTACGCGGATTTTCCGCATCCCGAGTGACCGAAAACGAATGTGGTCATGCTTGCTCTTCCTCCTTGATCGTAATGTTTCTGCAAATGGTCTGTCTCCCTCGCCACGCATAGGCGCGAAGGGCAAATTGTGCGTCCGACATGCGCTGTAGCACCGCAAGATCGGGATGGGGGATCAGGTCCTCTTTGAAGTAGGGGATCGTGGTATAAAGTGTGCCTGCACGCTTGGCTGCCGCGGTAAAGGGACAGGCATCCTGACAGACGTCGCAGCCCCAAACGTACGGGTGAGAGCGCAGCTGCGCGATCTCTTGCGCGTCAAGCGCTCCTTTTTTCTGTGTCAGATCCGAAAGGCATTGCTGCTTGGAAAGATCGACGGGACACGCGCGGCGGCAGGCACCGCAATCGGGACAATGCTGCACGGGCATAGGGGGAATTGTGCAGGGCATGCTTGTTACGATCTCACCGAGAAATACGTAAGAGCTGTGCTCGCGCGTCAGCAAAAGGCCGTTCGAACCCATGACGCCAAGCCCCGCCATGCAGGCAGCCTCAACCTCTGCAATGGGAGAATGATCCGCAAAGCCCGCAAAGATATACGTGGGGAAATCCTTGCGCAGTATGGGCAGTACCTCGGCAAACAGCGCGGCAAAATAGGCGTGATAATCCTTGGCGATTGCATACATGGATACCGTGTGCCCTTCGCAAGGGACAGCATACGGCACGGCCAGCATGAAGACAGAGCCTGTGTCAATTCCCGCACGCTCCAAAAGATACGGACGCAGCACGCGGCAATCCGCAAGAGATATGGGGGTGCCGACCGAAATCCCGTCGGGCAGATATTTTGCAAAATCCATGTACACGCGTCCTTTCTACAAGTCTTTTCTTTATTATATCAAAATTCACGCAAAAAAACAAGCGGCATACGCCGCTTTTGCTGATTATTTCTGTTTTTTCGTGCGTCTAATGGTGTTCACATGGTTACAATTCGTAGGGGAGGATATCATCCTCCCGCACGTAATGAGAAAGGAACGTGTTCGGATGTCCCGATCATAAACCCTTTTCGTGCGGGAGGATGATATCCTCCCCTACGACCATATCGTAATCATATCTTTTTTACGAAAATTACATCCGATTCAGAAACAATCACTTCACTTGCAAAATAGCCTTGCTTTCGATAAAACTCTTCTGCTTCCGGTCTGGCATTAAGCGCCATTTGCGGAACCTTTTTATCAGCAAAGTATTTTTTCGATAAATTCAATAAATGGCTTCCATGACCGTTGTGGCGATAAGATTTGTCAACCCATAATTCTCGAATGAATCCAAATTTTTCTGAAAAGAATGCGCATTTCAGCTCAATTTCGCAAAACATTATAAAACCAACCACGGTATTCCCATCCAGTCTCATAATTGCTTTCGTAGTATCCTTTTCTGTGTTCATTTGACGGAATAACATTTCCCAATTCCGTTTAGATGTACTGATTTCACAGAAGTATTTTTTGAAAGCCTCGGTAAATAATTCGGATTCAAAATCTTCAACAAAAATGTCGTGCATATATGATTCTCCTAGATTTCATGCAGTTTTTGTTCCTGACAATATAAAGTTTATCACAGTCTCTATTAGCTGTCAATCGGTTCCAACCATTGGTTTATATGCTTGACAGTCGTGTATGCAGAAAAGTTGTTGCCACCTGAGCGGGCATTGAATTTTGGCTTTGCCAAAGTATATCACATGTAAGTATCGAAGATATTTGCTTTACAATGCCATTTCGTTGTTTTCCTAAATTCAACGACTTTTTATGATATCTTCATAGAACGGTCACAAAGGTTTTTTATAATAAATAATGAAAATCAAAGGGAGGTGTCCGGATGCAGGATAAAAAAGATATCGACTTTGATAGACTTGACGAGAAACATGAAAGTGAATATAAATACGACGTGACCTCAACGGACGAGCAGCACACGCGCTACGTCACGCCCGAGGGCAGCACGGGATATACCTTTACGCCCCCTTCACGCAGACCTGCCCGCAGGCGCCGCCGTTTTGCCGTGACTACGGTGATCACCGTATCCTCCTTGCTGGCAGTGCTTGCCATGGGTGTGGTGTTTATGGGGGGGATGATGCTGGGCGTTCAGCTGAATTACCACGGCATGGAAATGAACGGGGATTTGAGCGGTCTGCCCGCCATCGGCCAGATGCAGTATGACGAAGATGCGACAGCGTCCGATGCCCATGCAAAGCTGGATAAGGCCGATGCGCAAAATACATCGGGCATCACCTCGGCAGGGAACAATGCCATGTCAGCCCCCGAGGTGGTCAGCAAGGTCAGCGCATCCGTGGTGGAGATCACCACCGAGATCAAGGTCAGCGGCAACTGGGTATCCTCTTACGTTGCAGGCGGCGCGGGCAGCGGTGTGATCATCTCGCAGGACGGCTATATCGTGACCAACTGCCACGTGGTGGACGGAGCGGATCAGATCAAGGTCAGATTGACCGACGGTACCGAATTCTCGGCACATCTGCTTGCGACCGATGCCCAGAACGACCTGGCGCTTTTGTGGATCGATGCGAGCGATCGTACGCTGACCGTTGCGCAGATGGGATGCAGCGCCGATCTTGCCGTGGGCGAGGGGGTCCTGGCCATCGGAAACCCCTTGGGTTCTTTGGGCGGCACCGTGACAAACGGTATTATCAGCGCGACGGCACGCACGCTGGTCATTGACGGCAATACCATGACGCTGCTGCAAACCAACGCAGCCGTCAACCCCGGCAATTCCGGCGGTGGACTTTTCAATATGGCAGGCCAGCTGATCGGCGTGGTCAATGCCAAGTGCTCGGACAATGACGTGGAGGGACTGGGCTTTGCCATTCCCGTGGATACCGTGTACGAGATCATGACCGACATGATCGGCATGACCGCCTCGTACGTGGACGATCTGAAACAATACGGCTACGTGCGCGGCATTGTGGATTCGGGGCTTTCCTTGTACGATGTGACCAGCATGCGTGAAGCGTATTTCTATTTCAATGCCGGAAGCACGGGCGTTTACGTGCTGGAATCGTCATACTCGACCGAGATCGAATACGGGGATCGCATCGTTTCGGTCAACGGCACGGCCATTTCGTCCGTGGACGAGGTCTCCGCGCTGCTGGGCGAGATGCAGGTGGGGGATACCATCACGCTTGTCGTGCGCAGAAGCGGCAGAAATATCGAGGTTTCCTATATGCTGCGGGAGTACGTCCCGGAGGAGCTGCGCGATAACGTCAGCTTTGAATAATTCCGAAAAATATAAAACGGAGGACAATGGAATGTATCATATTTTAGTTGTGGACGATGAGTCCAGAATCCGCGCGATCATCCGCAAATACGCGGAATTTGAGGGACATACCGTCAGCGAGGCGACCGACGGCATGGATGCGGTGTATCAGTGCCGCGAGAAGACCTTTGATATGATCATCATGGACATCATGATGCCCGAGCTGGACGGCTTTTCGGCTTGCCGCGAGATCCGCAAGATCACCGACACGCCCATCATCATGCTGTCGGCAAGGGGAGAGGAATACGATAAGATCAACGGCTTTGAGCTTGGGATTGACGATTACGTAGTCAAACCATTCTCACCCAAGGAGCTGATGCTGCGCATTGAAGCGGTCATGAAGCGCGTGGGCAGAAATAAGGAGCAGGCACCCAAGCAGCAAAATAAGGTCGTGGAGCTGGACGGCGGCTGCCTGAAGGCCGACCTGACCGCACGTATCGTATACATAGACGGGGAGCGCGTGGAAATGTCGCCCAAGGAATACGATCTGTTTTTCTACATGTTGGAGAACCGCAACATCGCGCTCTCGCGCGAAAAGCTGCTCAGCGAGGTGTGGGGCTACGATTTCTTTGGTGATGCAAGAACGCTGGATACGCATATCAAGCTGCTGCGCAAGAGCCTTGGCAAATACAGCGCACATACCGTCACGCTGCGCGGTATGGGCTATCGCTTTGAAGAGATCAAATGAGCAAACGGGAGAATTTCAATCGCTCTTATCCCGGCACGGGTGTGACCACCAAGCTTTTGCTGTATTTTCTGATCTTCATGATGCTGATGCTTCTGGTGCTGTGGATCTTCCAGGTCATGTTGCTCAATTTCTTTTACCGCAATACCAAGATGAACGAAATGGAAAAGATCGCCACGGTCATTGAGCAAACGCTTGGGGGAGATCCCGAGGCCTTGGAGCAAACGGTGTACGATCACGCGGCGCAATCCTTGGTCTGCATTCGTGTGTTCCGCGTCGATCCCAGCAATAAGGCGATCGAGATCTCGGATGCCGACGTATCGGAAAACTGCTTTTTGCACCATATTTCCCGTGCGACCTTGACAGAGCTGTACCAAAAGGCAGCCTCCAAGGGTGGGCATTATCAGACCATCATCCCTTTTTCGGGGGAGAGAAACGAGATCATTGACGGCCAAGTGCCGCACAGACCGGAGCAGAGCGAGCGCATCGAGCCCGAAAGAATGAGTATGATCCGCGTGGATATCTGTCATGTGGGCGAAACACCCTATGTGATCATGCTCAATTCCGAGTTGACACCCCTGAGCGCCACGGTATCAACGCTCAAGGTGCAGTTTTCCTGGATCGCGTTGTTCTTCATTCTGCTGGCGCTGCTTATGGCCGTGGTATTTGCGCGCAGCATCGTATCTCCCATCGTGCGCATGAACCAGGCTGCCAAGCAGCTGGCAAAGGGAAATTACGACGTGCATTTTGAGGGAGAAGGGTATCGCGAAACGCGCGAGCTGGCCGAAACCTTGAACTATGCCTCCAAGGAGCTTTCGCAAAACGACAGACTGCAAAAGGAGCTGATCGCCAATATCTCGCACGATCTGCGCACCCCCTTGACCATGATCAAGGGATACGGTGAGGTCATGCGTGACATTCCGGGGGAGAACACGCCTGAGAATATGCAGATGATCATTGACGAGACCGAGCGCCTTTCCGAGCTGGTCAACGCGCTATTGGATATCTCTCGCCTGCAGGCAGGAACGGATGAACTCAAGCGAGAGCCCTTTGACCTGACCGATCAGGTGCAAAAGACGGTGGAGCGCTACGACAAGCTGCGTGCCTCGGACGGATATTGCGTGCAATTTGAGTTTGACCGCCACGTGATGGTCAACGCGGACAAAACGCTGTTTTTGCAGGTGCTTTACAATCTGATCAACAACGGCATCAACTACGCAGGGGACGACAAGACCGTGATCGTGCGCCAGGAATGCCGCGAGAACAAGGTGCGCGTCTCGGTCATTGACCACGGTGTGGGCATCGCGCCCGACCAGATCCCGCTGATCTGGGACAGATATTATAAAGTGGACCGCGTGCATAAGCGTGCGGTGGTCGGTACGGGACTTGGGCTTTCGATCGTCAAGACCGTGCTGGAGCGTCACGGTGCGCTGTACGGTGTGGAAAGCAAGGAGGGCGAGGGATCGACCTTCTGGTTTGAAGTCGCTGCCGAAAATGAATAAAACCAAAAAATGGGAGCCTGTCAGAATGACAAGCTCCCGTTTTTTATGGAATTGATAACGTATTGTCGAAACAATTATTCGGCAGCCTCGGTGGTCTGCTCGGGCTTGGTGGTGGAAACGTACTTTTCGTTGGAAGAGATATAACCGAATACGGGATTGCCCTCCTCGTCATCGGAAAGCTGGATCTTGTACCAGCCGTTGCCCTTTGCAACTGCGGTGACCTCGTCACCCAAAACCAAGGTACACATCTTGTTGTCGGCCACGTCGAAATTGTAGTAGGATCTGACGTTCAGAGCGTTTGCAATGATGTACAACGTGATAGGCTGCTCCAGCACGACGGTTGTGGGATCCTTGACGTATGCAGCGGTCTTATGTACGTAGCAGGTCAGCGTCTGGGTTTCGGTGGTGGTTTCGCCCTCAGCGGCGGTAACCTCAACCTCGGTCACAAATTCGATTCTGTACCAGTTTTCGCTGTGCGCGGTGCTCTTGAACTCGGTGTCCTTGACAGCATAATCCACAACGGTGGAATCGCTGACGTAAGCCTCAGAACGAATGGTAGCGGTGCTTGCAATGATGAAAATGGTCTGCTCAAGATCGGTAAATACTTCCTCGGTGGGGGGAGTGTTGGGATCGTCGGCGCCGCCGGTTCCGTTGTTGCCCGTGTCTACAGAGGGATCACCTGTGCCGGTGCCATTGCCTGTGCCCGTGGGATTGAGGATGATCTCATTGTTATCGGTATCATCGGGATTGCCTTCCTTATTGTTACATGCACAAAGCGAAAGGACGAGCATAAGTGCAAGAGCGATGAGAAGAATCTTTTTCATCGTGTTTTTTACCTCCGTAGTTTGTCTTTTTTTAAGGGATGATCCCCAGTTTTCATGATTATATTCATTATATCATACAGGGCTTGTCTTGTCAAGGAAAAAACATGATTTTGCACAACTTTTTTGCCCGAAAAATCGACGAAAATCGCAAAATGCTGTGTTGGTAGTCGCAATCCCATACAAGATGCAGTATTCGCGCCAAAACAAGGGAAAAGTGGGGCGCGAGCCCTTAAATTGCAGGCTCAGCGCGTAGCGCAAAGGGCGTTGCCGCCAGCAGGCTTTGTGCAAATTGCGCGTCTGCAAGATAGCGCCGCACGCTTTGCGTATCCAAAAGAATCGGCATGCGGTGATGATAGGGACGCATGGAATCGTTGGCGGCCGTGGTCAGAATCGTGAATTGTCCGCCCTCGGGAGAGGGGTGCCAGATGCCGCCCAGGTATAGCAGGGGGGAGGTGTGTGGCAAGAACAGGTATTTCTGCTTTTGCGCGTCGTGCGACCACTCGTAAAAGCCAGTGGTGGGAATGACGCAGCGGCGCAGCGCAAGGTCGGACGCAAAGGTCGGCTTTTGTGCAGCCGTTTCGGCACGTGCGTTGATCAAGAGACGTGAAGAGCCTGTATATCCCCATTTCATGACCGTAACCAAGGGCGCGCCGTCCTTTTGCACGATGACCATGGCGGGATCGGAGGGAAACACCTCGCCTGTGGCAAATGGTAGACCCGTACTTCTCGCATGGCGCAAAAGCACCTGCAGCTCGGGGATCTCACCGTCGTCAAAAACCGTATATCTTCCGCACATAAGCGCACCTCCTTGATCTTGATAATATCATTATAAAGCATTCCCGTTTTTCTGTCAATTTATTTTGTGTAAAAATACCTCTTGACATAGAACAAATGTTCTGCTATAATACGCATACAGAACAAATGTTCTATATTGGAGGCGAAATACATGGATCGCGTGATATTGCACGTGGATATGAATAATTTTTTTGCATCGGTTGAGTGTGCGGATCGCCCCGAACTGTGGCAGCAGCCTGTGGCGGTGGCGGGGGACGTGCAGGCGCGGCACGGCATCATTCTTGCTAAAAATCAGGTGGCCAAGGCGTATGGCGTGCAAACGGGAGAGAGCATTGCCGAGGCAAGGCGCAAATGTCCCCGCATCGTGCTGCTGCCGCCGCATATGGATAGGTACCGGCAGATCTCGGACAAGGCGAGAGCCATTTACGCGCAGTATACCGACCGCGTGGAGAGCTTTGGCATTGACGAATGCTGGCTGGACGTGACGGGCAACGGCAGGCTGTGGGGAGAGGAGTACGGCGAAGCGATCGCGCATGAGATCCGCTGCCGCATCAAGGCCGAGCTGGGCGTGACCGTGTCGGTGGGGGTGTCTTTTAACAAGATCTTTGCCAAGATGGGTAGCGACTACAAAAAGCCGGACGCGGTCACGGTGATTTCGCGCGAGAATTTCCGTGAGCTGCTCTGGCCGTTACCTGTGGGAGATCTGATCTTCGTGGGACGCTCGACCGTGCAAAAGCTTTGGTATATGCAGATCCGCACGGTAGGGGATCTTGCGCGTGCCGAACCGGAAAGATTGGATGCAGCGCTTGGCAAGTGCGGCTTGATGGCTTGGAATTTTGCCAACGGCATGGACGGTTCGCCCGTGCTGCTTGACGGGCAGGAATACCCCATTAAAAGCATCGGCAACAGCACCACCACGCCCGTGGATATGGTGACAAGGCGCGATGCCGAGATCGTGCTGGCGCAGCTTTGCCAGAGCGTGGCAACAAGGCTGCGCGAGTCGGATATGCGCTGCACCACGGTCAAGCTGTCGCTGCGCAGCACCGACCTTTCCTGGAAGCAGCGGCAAAAGGGAACGGTGGCCACTTGCCTTGAAAACGACCTTTGGCGCGAGGCGATGGCGCTGTACGATGCCTGTCACGACGGCCGTCCCTTGCGCAGCATTGGTGTGACCGCCTGCAATCTGATAGAGAACGGTGAGCGGCAGCTTTGCATGTTTGACGGTGACACCTGCCGCCACGCCGCGCTGGAATCCTTGGGCGGTGTTTTAGACGGCTTGCGTGCGCGGTACGGCGCACGCGCGGTGCGCAGGGGACTGTTGCTGGAGGGCGGCATCTTGATCGATGGTGTGCCACCGCAAGGGAGTATGCCGCATCCTGTGGCGTGGCGCAAGTAGCGCGCAGGCGCGCTGCTTGCGCAGTTATGATCGCCTGTGGCGAGCAATGATTGATGATTGCCTTGCGGCAAGTTATGATGCGCCGGCGCAGTGAAAGTAACAAAGGCGATCATGTTTTTTGTTTTACAAACGTAAAAGTGCGGCAAATTATTAAATATAATGAACGAAACATGAACAATAGGTGTAAAAACAGCCGCATTTTCACCGGGAATAAGTCTCAAAATGCGAAAATGGGTGCAAAAATTATCAGAAAATCGCCCCAAAAGGGCAAAAAAAAGGATCGGGCGGCTCTCGAAAATCTTAAGAATCGACGGGGTGGAAGTGGTATAATGGGAGCGTTACTCTGAAAAAAAGACGGTGGAGGATGGCGTTATGACGCAAAATGAATCACAAATGCAGATCTGCTGTGCGCAGTACGATGCGGCAGGCATCAAGGTGTGGGCAAAGCTGTTGGCACAGCCCGAGGGCGTTGGTGTGCGATATGCGATTGCCCTGGAGCAAAACCAAGAGGTGACGGTCTGCCCGATATGCGATGATGTGCGGATCGCGAAGGAGATCTATTTGCGCGTGGTGTTCGGTGCCGTCACGGCCTGCACTCTGGCAGATGTGGTTGAGGACTATATGGGGACGATTTTTCCATGATTTTATGCTATGATGTGTGTACAAAACAAAGCAAGGAGGCTATATGGGAAAAACATATCAAGCAAATCATTTTACGGGAAAGCAGCTTGATGATTTTATGGGAAAGTATCTTGACGGCACACTTGCAGGCACGGGACTTTCCTTGGATGAACAGGGCGTGATGCACAACACATCCCGCGCATGTAACAAGCTTATCTATTCCTATACGCATACAAGCAACGTACAGGTGCAGCCCACGGCAATAGATCTTGCCACGGGCGTATTTACAGCCCAGGGACACGGGCTGTCGGCCAATCAGGAGGTGTTCGTTGTCGTACACGCACCGTATCACATCGGTACCCCTTACGCGTGCCTGCCGGGCGGGCTGGAGATGATCACCAACAAACTCAAAGGCTATTTTGTTAACGTGATCGATGCAAACACCTTCAGTCTGAGCAAAACCTCGGGCGGAGAGGTGCTGACTTACACCGAGGTTGGCACCATGGATCTTTCGCAGTTCCATTTTGAGGGAAGGGAGCTTGGCAGCTTCTCGATCGGGGACCTGCCGCAGTCCGAGGCCTATCACATGATCATCAAGGGCAGAGTGGCAGCACCGTACCGTTACGTGCATCCCTCCAACCGTGCGTATTATGCAACCAGCACGGGCGGTAAAGGATACGACGGTGCATACGTGGATACCTACGGCAGCGTGCATTTGGGTGACAACGGCGGCTGGGGCTATATCAAGGCTGACGTTCATTTTGAATTTTGGGGAGCGCAGCACGTCTTCCAGATCACCGAAACGGACACGGTGGCCTACGACAGCACCAACTGGCCGACCTTTACTCACACAAGAGCGTATAACCATTGGCGGCTGGACAGCGACAGCATCGCATCCATCTACTTTGGCCACTCCGGCCAGTTCTGCAACGGAACTACCATCGAGATCTACGCAAGATAAGCGGTGCGTCTTTTGCAGAAAGCACAAGCAATAAATATTGACAAACCACAGACAAAATGATATAATGGTTTTACAAAAAACGTATTTCAAGAGTTTGAGCAAAATATGGGTGCGTAACCGGGGACGGACCATTGTTACGCGCAACATGAAAAAACTTATAGTAAAAGGGAAAATCATGTAGCAGAGAGAATCGCCCCTTGTTACATTGAAAGAGGATATTGTATGAATCAAATTAGTTATATCGAAAGTACACATGGCAACGTGGTTTATGATGCATTGTACGAAAGCTTATCGATCCACGGAAATGTGATTGAGGATGGTGCCAATACGCATATTTTGTCCATAACCATATTTGAAAAATCGGTCGTGGTTGTGTTCGATGACGCGGATCTGCATGGAAAATCTGTTGCGGACAGTTACGTGGATAAAAGAAAAGGCAATATCGTTTGCTACAGTATGGAGGAAAAACCGAGGGTATTGTGGCGTATTGACGATTTATGCGAAGGCCAAATACATCTGCCTTTTTGTGCAGGGCATTCGGTAACGCTCCAAGAACAGTTATCTTGGTCAAAATGGCACGACGTAGAATTTCAACGCAATCATGAATACTTTCTTGCACTTAATTACGGAGGCGGCAAGTATCTGATCGACGTGACCGCAGCGCAATTACTGAAAATTGTTTATAGTAAAGATTGACCATCCCCCCGAGTTATCATGACTCGGGGGATTTTGCTTTTTTCTTGACATCTGCGTAATTTGTCTGAATAATAAAAGCAGAAAGAGAGAATACGGTGGAGTATAAACCACTGCGTTCTCTCTTTTTTCTGCATTTTAGTGATATACTTTGCTTTCGCAAAGAGTGATATTTTTGCTCTGCAAAAGTGATATTGCTCTGTAAACAGAGCAGTTATATTCTATTCGCCTCCAAAACTCGCGTAGCGAATACCACTCGGCATAAGCCGAATATCACTGCGAAGCAATATAACTCGCCGCAGGCGAATAGAGTTGGCGTTGTGTCCTTAGGAACACAACGCCATGGCTCGGGGGATTTTTTTGTGCAGGTCTGCCGACAATGCGTCAACGTCTTGACACGGGGGACGGTTTGCGGTATAATTAACATGGATATATATACTAAAGAGGCAATTTTCTCTATGAAAGGCGGATACGACTATGAAACACGTACATATCGATTTTTCCAATATTACAGGGGCGATCAAGCCCTTGCACGGTGTCAACAATGCGCCTGAGCCGGATTGCGAGGCAGTGTATCGCGACGTGCTTGCCAAGGCAGGCATTCCTTTCGTGCGTCTGCACGACATGGGCGGTCACTATGCAGCGGCAAGATACGTGGATATTGCCAACGTCTTTCCCGATTTTGACAAGGATCCCGCCGATCCCGAAAGCTACGATTTTGCTTTTACCGATTGGCTGATCGCCGATCTTTACAGACAGGGCAGCGAGGTGGTCTACCGTCTCGGCTGCAGCATTGAATGCCAGTATTTCATTAAGCCCAGAAACATCATCCCGCCCACTGATAATCTCAAATGGGCGCGCATTTGCGAGGGCATCATCCGCCACTATAACGAGGGCTGGGCGAACGGCTACCGTTTCGGCATCCGCTATTGGGAGATCTGGAACGAGCCGGACAACACGCCCGATCCCATGGACAGTCCCATGTGGCGTGGCACGCCCGAGCAGTTTTACGCGCTGTATGAAACCGCATCGATCTACTTGAAGCAGCGTTTTCCCGATCTGATGATCGGCGGCTACGGCAGCTGTGGCTTTTACGCGATCCTCGGCGGCTACGTCAAGGCAGCTAACAGCTCTGAGCGCACCGAGCATTTCGTGGACTTTTTCCACGGCTTTTTGCAGCATATCAAGGAAAAGGGATGTCCTTTGGACTTCTTCTCCTGGCACTCCTACGCAGATGCCGCAAGCAATGTCGTCTTTGCAGAGTACGCAAGAAAAACGCTGGACGAATACGGCTATACGGGTACCGAAATGCATCTGAACGAGTGGAATCCCGGGCGTGACGTGCGCGGTACGACGCAGGATATGGCGAATATTGCACAGATGATGTGCCGTATGCACACCACCGACGTGCGCTTGATGAATTACTATGATGCACAGCCGTGGTCTACATATTCCGGCGTATATGACGCCAACAAGCGCACCGTAGCCCCTGCGTATTACACATTCGTGTACTATAACGAGCTTTACAAGCTGGGTGGCTGCGCTGCCATGACGGGGGACTGTGCCGACGCGCTGGCCGCTGCCAATGGGGAGCGCGGTGCGGTGCTTCTGTCCAATCCCGAATCTGAGGACCAAGAGATCGAGTTGTGCATGGACGGCCTTTCCGGCCGTGCATACCTGCATATCACAAGGGCGGATTGCACGCAGGACATAAGCGTCCTTGGTTATGCGGACAAATTGCAGATTCTTGTGCCTGCGCAAAGTGCGGTGCTTTTGACCATTGAATAATTTTTCTGTGTAAACGTCCCGAATTTTACGGAGCTTTGCGTTCAAAGGAGCTACTATGATGAAAAACGTTCAAAGAATATCGGTCGCGGTGATCGTGGCAGTTATGCTGATTGTCACGCTTGCCAACCTGTCAGCAGGGGCGGCATCCTCATATTCGGGCGGCTCGGGGACGTCGTATGACCCCTACCTGATCGCCACACCCGAGGATCTGATCAACGTGCGCAACAATACCGGCAAATACTTTGTACAGATCTGTGACATTTCAATGGAGGGTTATTCGCTCTCTCCCGTGTCCAGCTTTTCGGGTACATACGACGGTGGCGGATACGCCATCCGGGACGTGGCCATGAAGGTCTACAGCGGAGCTGCGGGCTTGTTCGGCATCAATTACGGCACGATCAAAAATGTCAATCTTGAAAATTGTTCCATCTCATGCTCGGGCTCGTCTACCGACGGCTTTTGCGGCGGTATTGCGGGACGCAACTATCAAAGCGGAACAATTCTGAATTGCTCGGTATCGGGTTCGCTGGATGGTACGTCGGTCTATGCAAATGCCGTGATGTTTGTCGGCGGCGTGGTTGGCCTGAACCAGGGACTTGTGGAAAATTGCTGCAATACTGCTGCCGTTACCTGCAAGACCTCGAATTATGCGGTGGATGCCTACGCAGGCGGTATCGTCGGCAACAACAATACTACGTCTGTCATCAAAAACTGCATGAACGAGGGAAAGGTACAGGCCCTCAACAGCCGAAATTGTCTGGCAGGCGGTATCACGGCTATCAACTACGGTACGGTCACGGGCGTCAAGAACACAGCCGAGATCTATGCACAAAGCACGCGCGCCCAGGACGGATACTGCTCGGATGCCTACGCGGCAGGTGCAGTGGCCTATAACCTGAGCTGCGTTTCTTATGCGCAGAACAGTGGCTTTATCCATGCGCACAGCTCTGCGGATAATGCTGAGGCGGGCGGCATCGTGGCCTACAGCGGTGACGGTGTGAATGATCCGGGGCCTTTCATCGTGGAAAAGAGCATCAACACAGGCGACGTGACAGCATCCAGTACCGCGGGCGAGAGCCGTGCGGGCGGTATTGTGGCAACAAGCTATATGAATTCCGATGTGCGCTATTGCTGTAATATGGGCAACATCAGCGCAACCGAGAATAAGCAGTATAATCTTGCCATTGCAGGTGGCTTGGTCGGCAGTCTGATGTACGCTACCATGATCGAATGCTGCAACCACGGTGACGTGACGGTATCCGCCACGCAGTACGATGCGATCGTATGTGGCATTTCCAACACCACCGAGGCGGTGATCAAAAACTGCTACAACACGGGTAACGTGTATGTCAACAGTGCTATCATCAGATACAGCAACGGCAGAGGCGCAATGCTGTTTATCGATTCGGATACCACCTGTATCAACTGCTACAGCACAGGTGCGATCTCCAAAAAGTATTCGGGAAATGAATGTAACGGACTGTACGGCACTTCGGGCGGCACAGACCGTAACGTCCTGCAAAACTGCTTTACTACGGCAAGTCAGGGAACTTCTTCGAAGTATGTGATCAGCGCGGACAAGGCCAAGCAGCAGTCTACCTTCACGGGCTATGACTTTGACAAGATCTGGGCCATCGATCCCGAGATCAACGAGGGACGCCCCTATCTGCGCAACGTGCTGGGTGCGGACGATCACGGCTGGTTTGTGCATCCCTCGGAGTTGATCGCAGTCAACGGTATCAAGCTCTCCGAGAGTACGATAAGACCTCAGCTTGGACAAACAGTCAAGCTGGAGGCCACCGTGCTACCTTTGAACGCAAAGAACCGCAACGTCAGATGGGAAAGTACAAACCCAAACGTTGCAACCGTAGACCAGAACGGCTACGTGACCGTGGTTGGCTTTGGCTCGGCTACCATCCGCGCCATCACCGAGGAGGGCGGCTTTATCGGCAACTGCTCGGTCTACAGGTACGCAAGCTATCCGTCCTTTTCGGGCGGTGCGGGTACTGCCTCCAATCCGTACCTGATCTCCACGGCACAGGACGTGGCGAACATGCACTACAGGCCGACCGCGCACTACAGGCTGACCAACCATATCTCGCTTGCCGGCATGGATGTTGTACCGATCGGTACCGAAACGAACCCCTTCAGCGGCTCGTTTGACGGTGACGGCTACTGTCTTTCCGATCTGACCTTGCAAGCGGATGACCGCACCTATCTTGCGCTGTTCGGCTATTCAACGGGAACTATATCAGACCTTTTTATAAAGGACTTTACTGTAACCAATACAAGCACGAGAGGGAACGTTTACAGCGCAGCGCTCGTTGCGTACGCAAAGTCGGGGCTTGTGCAGAATTGTCATGCCATTGCTTCGGTCAGCGCCAATGCCTATAAGGACGAAACAAACGCATATGCAGGCGGTCTGGTCGCGGCAGCAGGAACACCTACCATCAAGAATTGCAGCGTCTCGGGAGAGGTCAATGCCAAAACGCATGATATTTACAGTAACGCCTACGTGGGCGGTATCTGCGGTTTTGGCAGCGCAAACGTTCAGAACAGCCAAAACTATGCAACCGTGCGAGGCGAGGGCTCGGCGTCCTGTGACGTTTTTGCCGGTGGCATTGTCGGATACGCGGGCAACCTCGTGTCTGACTGCTATAACGCAGGCTACGTCGAAGGCACAAACTCTTGCGGCTCTTACGTGGGCGGCATTACGGGAGAAAATCACAGCAACGTGAATTATTGCACCAACGACGGTGAGATCTATGCCAGCACGGCATACAAGGATTATAACGATAACGTCCGCTCTTACGTAGGCGGCATCAGCGGCTCTAATTACGGAACGGTCAGATATGGCTATAACAAGGGAAGCGTCCATTCCTACAGCACAGCTGCGCATGCCTATGCAGGCGGTGTGGTTGGCTATTGCCAATCCAAGGCGTATATGTACTATTGCAAGAATACGGGTGACGTCAAGGCGGGAAGCAAGGGCGGCGAGAGCCGCGCGGGCGGTATTGCATCCACCTGCTATACCGACGGTGTCATCAAATATTGCTGCAACGAGGGTGATGTGTCAATCTACGATAACCCCTATTATTGGGGCGGCTACGCAGGCGGCGTGGTAGCGGTTTTGCAGTATTGCTCGATGTCCGAGTGCTGCAACCACGGCACGGTGACCATCGATTCCACCGCATACGAGCCTTACGGCAACGGTATTGCGGCATTCTCCGATTCCTTGCTCAATAACTGCTATAGCGACGGTGTGGTGCATTCCTCCTTTACCCGTCATGAAAGCTATAATAACGGCAGAGTCTGCGGCATCGGTACGGGCAACGATACCCCCGTGACCAACTGCTATTTTGCAGGCAAGCTGACATCGGATCATTCCTATACGGAAAAACATACCCTGATACACACCAACGGTCAGGGCGGCAACACCACGACAGGCTGCTATTCCTTCTCTTACAGCATCGATCCCGAAACAGGGGAGAGAGTATACGGGGCCGCCGCCACGACGCAAAGCTCGTATCAGTATTATGATTTCTCCTCGATCTGGGCCATCGATCCCGCGATCAACGGTGGCAGACCGTATCTGCGCCGCGTTCCCAAGGATTCCAATGCAAACTGGTATTCCGGTATCAAGGAGCAGCCCACGTTCCCCGAGGGACACGTGGCAGGCAATTGGATTGTGGAATCTTATGCGTCCTGCACCGAGGACGGCTATCGCTATCTGCCCTGCGTTGACTGCGGACAGATCCTCAAAGAGGAAGTTACCGCAGCCTACGGCCATGAAATGGACGGTTGGTATACGTCGATCTATCCCACCTGCACCGAAGACGGTGAGGAATATATGGAGTGCTGGCTGTGCGGCTATATCGAAACGCAGCCGATCCCCGCGTACGGACACGATATGGGCGGCTGGTATGAGGGCGTTGGCGCAACCTGTACAAAGGACGGCATCGAGTATAATGAGTGCTGGATGTGCGGTCTGGTCGAGTCGCGTCCGATCCCCGCGTACGGACACGACTATGAGATCATCATGACTCCTCCCACCTGCACCGAGCAGGGATATACCACGTACTATTGCCTGAACTGCGGTGATGAGTATGAGGATGACTTCAAGCCGGCAACGGGGCATAGCTACACCTCCCTCAAAATCCCCGCGACCTGTACAGAGCAGGGGTACACGGTTTACACTTGTACTGTTTGCGGTGATGAATACAAGGATTCCTATGTTGACGAGCTCGGCCACGAAATGAGCGCGTGGAGCATAACCACCGCGCCCACGTGTACGACAGAGGGTGAGCAGAGAAGAGATTGTAACAGATGTGATCACTACGAAACCAATGTCGTAGACGCAACCGGCCACACAGCTGCAGATGCAGTGGAGGAACATCGCGTTGAACCGACCTGTACAACAAAGGGCAGCTATGACATGGTAACGTATTGCGCAATTTGTAGAGCTGAGCTGGGCAGAGAACACTATGAAACCGACGCCCTCGGCCATGCGTATGGTGAATGGTATGTAGTGACCGCGCCCACTTGCACGGCTGATGGTGAGAATCGTCGTGATTGTGATCGCTGCGATGCATACGAAACCGAGGTTGTCAAGGCGACGGGACACAAATATGAGTCTGTAGTAACTGCACCGACTTGCAC
>JAZQYT010000265.1:0-8856 GCA_045633665.1 Eubacteriales bacterium
TCAAAATCTCATTTTCAATACAGCGGGAAGAGTATGTGGCAAGCTTGATATTCTTATCGGTTTTGAACGTGTTGACCGCTTTGATCAGTCCAATGGTGCCGATCGAGATCAGATCCTCGATCCCCGTCCCCGTGCTTTCAAACTTTTTGGCCACGTACACCACAAGCCGCAAATTATGCTCGATGAGCGCGTTTCGTGCATCGGGATCGCCCGCCTCCAGGGCCTCGATCATCTCGGCCTCCTTCTCCGCGCTGTACGGCGCGGGCAAAAGCTCAGGGCCGTTTATGTAATAAACACCGTTTTTTTGCGCCAGCCTTTTTCTGATCAAAAGCAGCAGCTTTTCAATTACGTTCATATCTCCTCCTTTACTGCAAAAGCGCAGTCGGCACAATGGCAGCATACTCCTCGGGCAAAGCCTGCCCCGAGGGTGCGATCAACGCATGCACCGCGCGCTGTTTTCCGTTTTGCTCCTCTATGAGCACCTCGTCCGGTAGCAATGCCACCGCAAGGCTGCTCCCCTGTGCGGTCTGCATGGGAACAAGTCGCACTCTTCTCTCCTGCCCCGCGAAGTCCGGATCCCTGCCCGCGCTCTCCACCGCACCTCGCAGCTCGTGCGGCAGGTGCGCCAACCACCTTTCCTTGTCCGCCACGATCACAGGCGTGCCGCTGATCGGATCGCTCAGTAAATTCCCGCTGTCGCAAAGCCCGTCAAACTCCCAAACCGCATCCTCCAGTCGTACGCGCACCCTGCAGGTGCGCTTTACGCTTTGCCTTGAAAAGAGCCTGCTGCCAAACGCAGCAGCCAATGCCGCAGCCGTGGCAAGCACCAAAAACATCCATGCCGAGATCCCGTCCCCCTGCACCTCGCCAAGCGGCAGGTCCAGCTTGTTGAGCAAATTGTACAGCGCGGTCATGCCGCCGCCCATGAGTGCCGAAATGCCGAAATACGTGCCGCACAAAAGCAGCAAGCGCCCCGGACGCACGCCCTTCCCCGCTGCGCACATAGCGCACATAGCAAGGCACATCCCGACGTCCAAGAGCAGCGCTAACCATTGTCGGACGCTGATCAGCAGCGACACCACGCTGTACAGTCCACCAACTACTGCAGCCAGCAGCATGCGTCCCTTGTGCTGCCGCAAATGCAGCAGCTTGACGCTCAGGAACATGCACAGAAAATCCATGCTGAAATTGATCAGAAACAACAGATCCGCATATACGTCCAAGCTCCCTCACCTCCGCTTTCATTATACGCCCTGCTGCGTGACGGATATGGTCACATCAGGGAGTGAGCGAGAAAAAATTAAAATTTACAAAAAACAGGTGACAGAAGCAGACGTATATGATATAATGGTAAAAAACCTTACGGGAGAATTCTCTATGAAATATATCAGACCGATCGCCATGATCTTAGCCACACTTTGCCTGTTATGCGCCTGCAATACAAACGGCCCCGAATCAGGGACCGACCGTCAGCCCGTCACGCAAAGCGGCGGGCAATATAACAGCAGCTACATAACCGGTATTTCCAAGGAAAATGCTTGTAAGAATCCCGACGTGGCCGCATGGATCGAGCTGTGCGCTGCCGATGAGCGCGACGACATCGGACATTACGTGCTGCGCAACACCGTGGACAATGGGGACGGAACCTCCACCCATCACCTGCTTTTGTACCGCTCGTCCACCGAGCAGGATGCAAAATCCTTCGCGGTAGCCTTTGCCGAGGACGGAGAGCTTTTGACCGTGACCTGCACCTATACCTCCTCGGACAAGTCGCAATACGGCTACGATCTTGTGTATCTGACACTGCAGGCAAGCAGCGATCTGCGCGTGCTGCCCGAGCTTGTGGTAGACGGTGACTACCCCGGTCAGATCGTGACCACCACGCAAAAAGCCATCACACCCGACACCTTTGGTACGCAGAACGATGAATAAGCAAAAAAACACGCCCACTAATCCCGAAAATACCGCGCATTGCCGCGCGTATCATAAGCTTACCTTCGGGTTTTACCGCATGGCAGGCAGGATCTATGCAAAGACCTGGGCAGGCTATCGCTCACAAAAGGTCAAGCACGACCTGCAAGGGGCGCACCTGATCCTTGTCAATTCGCAAACGCTGCAGGACTCCCTCCTTGTGCGCCTTGCCTTTGATTATCCCGTTTACTGCGTGCAAACGCGTGCCGTGCGCCGTGGCCCGATCGGTATGCTTGCGGATCTTTTGACCGCACCCATCATGCAAAAACCCTGCTCTGTTCGCTGGTCATCGGCTTGCGTGCAACAGATCACGCAGGTCATAAGCGAGGGCGGCAGCGTTTGCCTGTTTCCCATGGGTGACGCACCGTACGGCTATACGCCCGGTACGATCTCCAAGCAAACCGTACCGCTCATCCGCACCTTGAACGTCCCCGTTATTTTGTACACGGTACACGGCGGTGCGGGCGCGCTTCCCCGCTGGGGTGACTGCAGAAGAAAAGGGCCTTTTATCGGAAGAAGTGAAAAAACGCTCATGCCATCCGAGTATGCCGATATGACCGACGAGGCGCTGTACGAGCTGATCAGCCGCACGCTTTGCGTCAACGACAAGTCGCTTGCCCTGACCTATAGGAGCAAATACCGTGCGGAAAAGCTGGAACGCGTGTTGTACGTCTGCCCGCGCTGCCGTGAGCATTCGGTGCTGTACTCCTCGGGCAACCACGTCAGCTGCCGCGGCTGCGGCATGACTGCCGACTATACTGAGGCGGGCAATTTCGTTTTTCTTAACTGCGAAACATCCATCACCACACCCGACGCATGGATGGATTATCAGCTGGCCTGGCTCAAAAGCCACGTGGACGCTTTGGACGGTGAGATCTTTCAAGACGAGGGCGTCAGCGTCCTGTCCGTCGATAAAAAACCTGCAGACGAGCCCCTGTTCGGCAAGCTGATCATGACGCGCGAGCGGCTGCTTTTGCGCTTTGAGGACGGTGAGGCAGGCGTTCGCTCTGTCGGGTTTTCGCTGGACTCGGTGACCGTGCTAAGGCCTGTGGGCAAAAACAAGCTTTCGCTCTCCACCGCACAGGGTACGTGGGAGATCACGGGTGCATCCGGCTTTTGTGCATACAAATACGCGCAGCTGCTCATGGCGCTGCGCGGACAGTTCAGAAAATAAATCAGGGAAAGAACGCCACATATCAAATCAGAAATAACACAACCCAAAAGGGGCTAAGTCACTTGGATTTAGCCCCTTTTCTATGCTCTTTACGTGATTTGGAAATAAAACAAGTATTGATACGTTTGAAAACAGGGCTGCCCCGGATAGGCAACCCTGTGATTATTTTTGCAGATTTTGCATCCCGATGGGACGGTTCATTCGTGCATGCTTTATTTTTGAAAAATTTTCGGCAATTCGGGGATTTGAATATCATGCTCGTCCAAAAACGCCTCGATCTGCGCCTGCACCTCGGGAGAGATGATCCTTCCCTCGCTGCGATGCACCGACAAAAGCCCTGCAGATACTGCAGAGAGCAAGCATATCAACATGATAGCCAAATAGATCAATTTGAATTTCATGGTAATTGCCTCCAACCGTGTTTTTTGGTACGATCAATATTTTCCCAGCTTTACCGCCCGACGCACCGCGGCAAACGCCTCTCGCTCACCCTGTTTGGCAAGCGTGCGCAGCCAGCCCTCCAGAAGTGCGGCAGTTTCGGGATGCATGCGCGTCCTCGCCTGTCCACGCAAAAAGTAATCCAGCGCACTGCGATCGGTGTATTTTTCCTTTTGATAGGTCTTGCAAGCCGCCATTCTGTCACAGAACATTTCCGCTACGTAACGAACAGGCATTTTGACAGGCCCGTAAGCGCGTGCCGCAGGCACGTAATCAAACCAATATTCATAGTGGTGCTTATTTCGCCCTTGGTGGTGCAGCCACATTTCGGAATAGCCAACGTCCTCGCGCTGCGCCTCTCCCGGGCTGCGGTTGCCCTGATAATACCTTGCCCCCGGAATAAACTCGGTCGGGCTGTATTTGGACAGATCGTGAAACAGCCCCTGCCACCCAATCCCTGCGCGAAAGCAATGCGCGATCACCATATGGCGATGCTTGGTAATGGTGACAAAATGCTTGATGGGATGTGCCATATCAGCGCAAGAATCCGTTGATGATCTGCTCCTCAGCCTGCTTTTCGGAAAGGCCCAGCGTCATCAGCTTGATCAGCTGCTCGCCTGCGATCTTACCGATGGCAGCCTCGTGGATCAGAGAAGCCTGTACGTGGTTTGCCGAAACCTTCGGGATCGCATCCACACGCGCGCCGTCCATAATGATGGCATCGCACTCGGTATGTCCCGAGCAGCAGTTGTTGCCGTTGATGCAGGAAAGGAAAGTCTGACGGGAATCGTCCTTGGCGACCGAACGGGAAACGACATGCGCACCGCAATCCTGACCGTCAAGATCAACGGTAAAGTCGGTCACGGCAGTCTGCTTGCCATGCGTCATGATCTTTTCATGGATGACAAGCGTTGCGCGGTCAGCAAGCTTTGCCTTGGTCACGCGCACCGTGGAATCCACGCCACCCAGCTGTGCGGATTCCATTTCCATGTATCCGCCCTCGTCAATTTCGATCTCGGTGGTGGGATTGAGTACCTTTTCACCAAGGCCCTCGCCCTGGCCGTAATGCTTTTCCACGTACTTCAGCTTGGCGTTCTTGCCCACGTGGAAGCTGTGAATACCGTCGTGCGCAGTCTGCTCGTCGCCTGCGTTATGAATACCGCAGCCCGCAACGATCAGCACGTCCGCGCCCTCGCCGATATAAAAATCGTTATATACCAGATCCTTGAGGCCTGTTTTGGTCAGCAGCACGGGAATATCCACGCGCTCGTTTTGCGTGCCGGGCTTGATGATGATATCAATGCCGGGCTTGTCCGTCTTGCTGACGATGTCAATATTTGCGGTGGTGTGTCTGTCGGCACTCTCACCGTTTGCGCGGATGTTGTACGCGCCCTCGGGGACGATCTCCAGATCCATGATCTCGGAAAGCAGGTTCTTCTGAATTGCATCCATAGTCTTAGCCATCAGCTCTCACCTCCCACGATCACTCTGCAGGGCTTTTGCGTGCCGAACAGGCTGGGCAGAATCTCTTCCTTGCTGCCCTGTGCGGTAACCTTGCCCTCGGCCAGCACGATCACGGTATCCGCAATATCCAGGATGCGCTCCTGGTGGGTGATGATCAGAATGCTGCCCTTATTCTTTTCGTACATACGCTCAAATACCGTGATCAGTGAACCGAAGCTCCAAAGGTCAATGCCTGCCTCGGGTTCATCAAAAACGGCAAAGGGGGTGTTTCTGGCGTTGATCATTGCGATCTCAATTCTCTTAAGTTCACCGCCCGACAAAGAGCCGTTGACCTCGCGATTGACGTATTCCTTGGCGCAAAGTCCAACCTCGGACAGGTACGCGCAAGCCTGAGCAACCGAAATATCCTTGCCCGCAGCGATAGAGATCAGATCCTTGACCGTGATTCCCTTGAAGCGGACAGGCTGCTGAAACGCATAGCTGATACCAAGCTTTGCGCGCTCGGTAATGCCCATATCGGTAATATCCTCACCGCGGAATAAGATCTTTCCCGAGGTGGGAGTAATGATGCCGGCAATGACCTTGGCAAGGGTGGATTTCCCCGAGCCGTTGGGGCCGGTGATGGCGACGAATCTGTCCTCAATGGTCAGATTGACGTCGCAGAGTATATCGGTCTTCTTGCCCGTTACCTCATCGGTAACAGAGTAAGATACATGTTGCAGTTCTAACATAGTGGTCTCCGTAAAAATTAATTATTTCCGTATTTAAATGTGCGACGGATCTCGGGAACCTCGGGCAAGCCCTCGGCCACCTCCATGCGCTCTCTTGCCATTTCGGAAAGCTCGTGAGATCTGAGCTTTCTGACGGTCTCTGCATCGATCACATCCACAAAATCCACGTAAACGCGCGTTTTTCTCCAAGGTGCGCGATGCTTGACCATATCCGTACCTGTCACGCGCACGACCACGATCGGCACGCCTGCCTTTTTGGCCATCAGAAACACGCCCTCATGGAAGGGCAGCAGAACCTTATTGCTTTCGCGGTTTCTCGTCCCCTCGGGGAATACGCCGTAGGAAATGGGCATGGTCTTCATGCGGCTTGCGACCTCGCGAATGGTGGTCAGCGCCTCACGCGCCTCCTGGCGGTTGATGGGCAAAAAGCCGCTCTTGTGCAAAAATCTGCCGATGATGGGCTTATCAAAGTTCTCGGGCTTGGAAACGAATGCAATGCTTCTGCCGCGCAAAACGGTCAGCATAGACATAAAGTCGTGGTCGGACAGATGGTTGGAAACCATCAAAAAGTTACCCTCCTTGGGGATTTTGTCCTTGCCGCGGGTGCGGATCTCAATGCGCGCCAATCTGAAATACAGCGCAATAGACTCCACGAATATCGCCAGATAAAAGCGATTGGGCCTTACCTGAGGCTTGGATTTATCCACAAAAATGGAAAGGAACAGGAAAAACAGCACGTAAACAAGGAAAAATCCTATTGCGTACGCGATCCACAAAACAAGCGGGATCCAGATATCAAAAATGGACGTCACAAGTGTTGCATTCAAAAACACAGTCAGCACCGAGCAAAGCGCGCCCAGCGTCAAAAAAAGTTCAAGAAGCATAAGATCCTCCCAAAATTATTTCGTTTGTCGAGCCAACTCTAAAAGTCCCTCTGAAAGTTCGCGGAAGCGGTCAGCCTCGGCCTGCAGATGCACCGAGCTTCTCTGCCCTGCCTCGGCAGGACGAAGCGGCTCGGGCTCACCGATCACCACGCGCAAGCGTCTGCCAAACAGGAAATTGTAGTTGCCGTCGATCACAGCAGGAACCACCTCGCTGCCCGCCATGGAGGCAAGCAACGCGAAGCCGGGGCGGAATTTATCCATTTCCCCTGTTTTGGAAGTATGTCCCTCGGGGAAGATGATCATACTGTTCCCTTCCTTCATCACTCGGATGCTGTCCTTGATCCAACCGGTGTCAAGACCGAAACGGTTGACGGGAATTGCGCGGTTGTTGGTCAGCACGTGATAATACAGCTTGCTTTTTTCCATCTGGTCCTTTGCGGACAGAATGTGTACGCGGTACTTCCAAAGTAAGGTCGCAATGATCAAGCCATCCTTATGGGAAACGTGGTTGCAGGTAAACACCACGGGCTTATCAAAGCCCTTGTTCTTTCTTTCGGGATTCGCATATATCACCTTGGGACGAAAGCCCACGTAAACAAGCACTACGCACAGGCAACGGAACAAAAGTCCGGCTATTTTTCCAAGGAAATTCTCCAAACGCTTCATAAAAGCAATTCCTTTCTGAAATTATCGCACTAAAATACATAGTATTATACCACAAGACAAGCATAATTGCAAGAGTTTTCTTCAATTTCGAAAAAATGACAGGCAAAAATTTGCGCTTTGACGCAATCGTACGCAGCCTGGCACAAAAAATCCCCAAAAGCCCTTGCAATCACGGCACAATCGTGATATAATAATATTTTAGTAATACATTCCCAAGGAGGGATCTTTCATGTCTTCTTACAAGATCGACACAAAATGCGTACAATCCGGCTACGAGCCCGCAAACGGCGAGCCCCGCGTGCTGCCCATCGTGCAAAGCACCACCTACAAGTACTCCGACGTTGACCACGTCGGTGACCTGTTCGACCTCAAGGCTGACGGCCACATGTACTCCCGTATCTCCAACCCCACGCTTGCTTGTGTAGAGGCCAAGATCGCGGATATGGAAGGCGGCGTTGGCGCTATGCTTGTCTCCTCCGGTCAATCCGCAAGCCTGCTTTCCATTCTGAATATCACATCCGCAGGTCAGAACTTTATCTCCATGTCCTCGATCTACGGCGGCACCATCAATCTCTTTGCCGTAACGCTGCAGCGTCTTGGCATTGAGGTGCGTTTTGTCACGCCCGATATGACCGACGAGGAGATCGAGGCCAAGATCGACGAGAACACCCGTTTGTTCTTTGGCGAGACGGTCGCAAACCCCGCTCTTGTAGTATTTGACATTGAAAGATACGCAAACCTTGCCCACAAACACGGTATTCCGCTGATCGTGGACAACACCTTTGCCACACCCGTTTTGTGCCGTCCCTTTGAGCATGGCGCGGATATCGTGGTACACTCCACCACCAAGTACATGGACGGTCACGCCACCGTTGTGGGCGGTGTGATTGTGGACAGCGGTAAATTCGACTGGGAAGGCTCGGACAAGTATCCCGAGATGAACGAGCCCGACGAATCCTACCACGGTGTCATCTACACCAAACAATTCGGCAACGCAAACGCCTACATTACCAAGGTGCGCGTACAGCTTTTGCGTGACCTTGGCTGCACCATGGCCGCCCTTCCCGCGTTCATTCTCAATCTGGGGCTTGAAACGCTGGCCGTGCGCATGGAGAAGCATTGCTCCAACGCACTGGCTGTTGCAAAGTACCTTCAGAATCATCCCAAGATCGATTGGGTTTCCTATCCTTCCCTACCCGGTGACTCGCAATACGAGCTTGCGCAGAAGTACCTGCCCGACGGCTGCTGCGGTGTCATTTCGTTCGGTGTCAAGGGCGGTCGCGAAGCGTCCGTCAGACTGATGGACAACCTCAAGCTGGCTGCCATTGTGGTACACGTTGCCGATGCCCGTACCAGCGCGCTGCACCCCGCAAGTGCAACGCACAGACAGTTGACCGACGAGCAGCTGATCGCTGCAGGCGTGCGCCCCGAGCTGGTGCGCTTCTCTGTCGGCATTGAAAATCCCGCTGATATTATCGCAGACCTCGAGCAGGCACTCGAGCAAGTCTAATTTTCGTATAAAGGAGCT
>JAZQYT010000266.1:0-4588 GCA_045633665.1 Eubacteriales bacterium
GGTCAACGCGCAGAGCCTTGCTACCATGAAGGACGGTGCAAAGATCATCAACTTGGCGCGTGCCGATCTGGTTGTGGCTGCAGACGTGATCGCTGCTTTGGAGAGCGGCAAGCTTTCCGCGTACGTCACCGACTTCCCCACCCCCGCATTCATCGGCGTCAAGGGTGCTGTCACCATTCCTCACCTGGGTGCTTCGACCGAGGAGAGCGAGGACAACTGTGCCATCATGGCTGCAGAGCAGTTGGCTGACTACCTTGAAAACGGTAACATTGTCAACAGCGTAAACTTCCCCGCACTTTCCATGCCTCGCTCGGGCGAAAGCCGCGTTTGCGTGCTGCACAAGAACATTCCCAACGTCATCGCAACCCTTTCGGCAGCCATTTCTGCCAAGGGACACAACATTGAAAACATGGCAAGTAAGTCCAAGGGCGACTACGCTTATACCATGTTTGACATCTCGGGTACTATGTGTCCTTGCGAGATGGATACGTTGGACGGTGTTCTGAGAGTCAGATGTATTTAAGATTTATACCGAGAGGCCGCCGCACGGCGGCCTCTTTTTCATGTTCTTACAGATATGAACCGAGCCTGCTCGTAGAGGAGGATATCATCCTCCCGCACGTGATATCATTGGAGCGTATTCGGAAATACGATCATAAACCGCTTTCGTGCGGGAGGATGAATTTGCTTGCAAATATTCCTCCCCTACGAAATTCTCTTTACATTTCCCGCAATCTGTGCTATAATGTTCTTATGAAACACTTTCCCGGAGGATTTATGAAAAGACCGATCCCATTTTTGGCAGTATGCATGGCTATAATGCTTTTGCTCTGCGCCTGCACAACGCCCGATATACCAAACGTATCCGAAACGACAGTCGCGCTGACAGAGACAACCGAGCCGGTCGAGACGAGCGATACAACGGACACAACCAATCCCGAATTCAACGAAACAACCGAGCCCGAAAGCGAGTCAGAAAGCGAATCGGAATCAGAAACGGAACCCGACTGCACGCATGCGGACGCAGACGACAACGGCACGTGCGATCTCTGCACGGTATCGGTCATGGTGACGCTGGACTTTTATGCGCTCAACGACCTGCACGGTAAATTCAACGACACAGCCGACCAGCCCGGTGTGGACGAGCTCAGCACGTATCTCGAAATTGCCGAGCAGACCAATCCCAATACCATTTTGCTCTCCTCGGGCGACATGTGGCAAGGCAGCGCGGAATCGGGGCTGACCAAGGGGTTGATCATCACCGATTGGATGAACGAAATGGGCTTTGCCGCCATGACCTTGGGCAACCACGAATTTGACTGGGGCGAGCAGGCCGTTTACGACAATCTCGCACTTGCCGAGTTCCCTTTCCTGGCCATCAATATCTATGACCGCGACACCAACGCAAGAGCCGACTACTGTACCCCCTCGGTACTGATAGACAAGGGAGAAGTGCAGATTGGTCTGATCGGTGCGATCGGTGATTGCTATTCCTCCATTTCTGCGGACAAGGTGGAGGACGTCTATTTTGTCACGGGCAACGCGCTGACCGAGCTTGTCAAGGCCGAGTCCGAGGCCTTGCGCGCGCAGGGTGCGGATATCATCGTATATTCCATTCACGACGGTGGCAGCGAATACGACTATGACCTTTCCGGCAATTACGTGGATCTCGTTTTTGAGGGACATACACACAAAAATTACGTCAAAAAAGACTCCAAGGGCATCTACCATCTGCAGGGTGGCGGGGATAACGACGGCATTTCCCACGCAGAGGCACGCGTCAATTACGTGACAGGTACCTTGGTGGTCACCAAGGCAGAATATCTGCCGACACAGCGATATGAGTCCTTTGATGACCACGCGATCGTCGGGCAGCTCAATGAGAAATACGCCGATCAGTTGGCGCAGGGGAACTTATCGCTTGGCCACAATGCAAAAATTCGTTATTCGAATCAGATCAAGCAAAAGGTTGCCGATCTGTATATCGAATACGGCATGGAGCGCTGGGGAGAACAATACGATCTTGTGCTTGGCGGTGGCTTTATCTCCACCCGCTCGCCTTACGATCTGGCCGCAGGCGAGGTGCAATATGCCGATCTGCAAATGCTTCTTCCCTTTGATAATCAGATCGTGCTTTGCTCGGTCAAGGGCTCGGATCTGCTCAAAAAATTCATCAACACGAGCAATTCCAATTACTATATTGCCTTCAGCGACTACGGAAACGAGATCAGATCCAGGATCGATCCCAATGCAACCTATTACATCGTCACCGACTCCTATTGCTCCTCCTACGCGCCCAACCGCCTGACCGTAGTAGACACCTACGATCAGACCACCTTCGCGCGCGACTTGATTGCGGAGTATATTAAGGATGGAAATTGGAGCAAATAAAATTGAAAAAAGCCGCTCAAAGAGCGTCTTTTTCCATGGATATGTAAACCGTCCGTCGGTAGGGGCTGACGTCCCCGACAGCCCGTCTGCACAAACTACTTTTTTCTGTGTAATGAGTTCCTTGTGCCTACCCGGGACATCGGGGACGTCGCCCCCTACAGACGGACGGTTTACTTTTACTGACATTTGTCGCCTATCCATGCATTTGCTTTACATAACCGAAAGGGGCTTTTCTGCCCCTTTTTTGTTTTTTATGCTTCACTTTTCTTATACCACTGTTCTGTCGGGGCTTCGATCGGGCCTGCCTCCCAGCATGCTCTGTCCTGATTGCCCAGCGCGTTGCGGAAAATGACCATTTCGCCGTTTTCCTCGTCAAAGGTGTACTCTACCGATGCATGCACGCCGTTGCCCGAGAATTTGGACTCATAGCGGCGGAACATGCCGTCCTCTGCGGGGAAAAATCCTTCGCCCGTGCCGCGATACTCAGTCAGCTCCCAGACGTCCTGCAGGGTGTCGCCCTTGTAAAGCGCAGTCATTTTGACAATGCCCACACTGGGTGCAAACCAGTATTCCTTCTTGCCGCCGCGATAGCCCCAGCCTGTTGCCTCCAGGCCGCGCAGATCGATCGCGATGTGTCGACATCCCTCAAATGTGCCGGCCTCAACCGTCACCGTGCAATCGTCCAATACGTCCAGCGTCAGGTCAACCTTTTTTCTGCCACCGCCTGCATATTCCACCTGCATGGATTCCAAGTGATAGCCCGGAATCCATGCGTCACACCACAAATATCCCGTTGCGTCTGCCAAAATGCTGTAAAGGTGATTATGCAGCACACAGAATTCATAGTCCGCACACTTTGCCATATCCTTGCCTTCAAACGAATAACACCAGTTATTGTCCCAGGTACAGCCCTTTTTATCGCGAACCAACGTATAAGGAGTGAAGAAATTCCATCTACCAAATTCGGTGAAGTCGGGATTTGCCTCGGGCTCAGTATCCCAGATGCGCTGCATCACGTCGGACGCGATGGCTGTGTGTACCTTCTGACGCTTAGTTTCTGCCAACTCTGCTGCGCGCTTCATCATGCCGCTGACGTCGCGCAGCAGCCATTTGCCGTCCTTGGGATAGATATAATTGTGACGCGCATTGAGAATGTGCCCCTGCCAGGTATCGGTATAGCCCGTGACCTGTGCAAAATAGCCGTTGCTGACCACCGCTCTGCCGTTTTTGTAGGATGTAACCTCAAAATAGTTCTCCGCAGTGTACACGAAGGGCGAATCCTTATCCGTGCAAACGTATTCCCAGCGGTTTCCGGGCGCAAAAGGCACGATTCCTTCCCCACCGCAGATCTTGTAATAGCTCAGCTCCCAGCTGTTGGTTTGGCTATAACGCGTGGTCATCTGCGCAATCAAGCCCACATCGGGAGCAAACACGGTTTTGGTATAGGTAGTATCATAACGGTTGCCAACATCTCATACACCGTGCAATGCGCAAACGTACCTGCCGCTACAGTGACGGTCGCGTCGTTTTCAAGGCAGGTCAGCGTCATCCTGCCATCCGATGCCTTGACGCTCTGCCCCGGGAGCAGATCGGGATCATACAAAAGTCCATCGCAAAGAGAGGTGTTCCAAAGCAGAGATTCATTAAGCTCTGCCGTGCCGCCGCGGCTGTATCCGGGCTGCTCCCAGAAGTACAGCTTTTTGCCAACGTACTGGTAGACCTCACCGCGCGTACCGTACCCAATACCGTCACGGTCAAACGCTTCGTTTTTGGGAACATTTGCCTTTTTCTGCTCCACCCAAAGCGCGGACTGCGCGTTTGCATAGTACACGTCCTCGGGAGTCAGAAGCTCCAGAACCTTGCGAAACGCATCCATGCCCTGCTCTGTGTGATTCTCGTCCATGCTGTAGCAGCCATACCAGAACCACGTATAGCCCACTGCCTTGACAAAGCCGTGCCGCACAAGCTCAGGGATCTGCGTGTCGCGCATGAAGGCCAGGCGTTCCTCGCCCTTATATTTTGCGTATTCCTTGGGAATCACGCACTGCATCACCGACTCGTTATGTCCTGCGATGGCCGAGACCTTGATTTTTGCCAGTACCTCATCGTTTGCATGCCCCGGCAGCCACCAATAGCCAAGGATGAGCACGTCGGCAAGCATGTGCTGCTTTTCGCCCGACTCCTCAAGACTCTCTAC
>JAZQYT010000267.1:0-15401 GCA_045633665.1 Eubacteriales bacterium
TCCTTGGCTCACAGAACGACATGGCTACGATCCGACTTTGCAGCAGTTGGAGAATTTCACCTTTGATTACGGCACGACAAGCGATTTTTCGGGCGAATACGTGATCTGCGCGGTCATAACCAAAGCCCCCTCGGAAAGCTATCTGACTGTGGGTATGCAGACCGATACCTACCGCGCGCTGACCGCGCGTGACGGTGCGCGTGACGTGATGACCGTGTACCTTGAAGATGGCCTTTCGCTTGCCAAAGCGGATGCGCTGGCAGCACAGATCGCAGATCTTGCCGAGAACTTTGCGTGGAATTATCGCAGGAACGGTGTGTTCTTTGACGATATGATCGCGGATGCGCGTAAGGATCACCTGATCACAGCCGTGATCTCTGTGTTTATTCTGATCATCTCTCCCTTGGTTTGGTTCTTCTCGCAGATCCTGTTTTACCGCAGAAGAGAAGGGGAGTTTTACATGCTGCGCGCCATGGGCGGCTTTGACCGTGAGATCAAGGGCCTGCACCTGACTGCGGGAGCAGTGCTTTCGGTGGCCGCGTTCCTTGTCACGTTGGGCATGAGCTACGTATTCAATTTCGTACTGTATCTGATGGTAAGCCGCATTTTGCCAAGCCTTGGCATCGTGCAGGCGATCAATTACAATTATTATATGCCGCTGTGGGCGCTGGCGCTGTGCGCAGGCGTGTCTGTAGCGTGTGGATTTGCGTCCTGCCTTGTGCCGTATTTGGCATGGAAGCGTCGTATCCGCGCACAAGAGCATGTGCAGAATGAGGAGGTTTGATCATGGAAGACAGAAGAGTTGTTGTGGAAACGGTGGATCTGATCCGCCAGTATAAGCAATACGATGAGGTGGTCAACGCGGTCAACCGCGTCAATCTGCGCGTGTATGAAGGCGAGTTCGTTGCCATCATCGGTACCTCAGGCTCGGGTAAATCCACGCTTTTGCATCTGATGGCGGGACTGGATCGCCCGAATGCGGGCAAGGTCATCATCCGCGGCAGAGAGATCACGTCCATGCCGCACGACGAACTGGCGCGTTTTCGTGGCAATCATATCGGCATGGTATTCCAAAGTCATAATTTGATCCCGCAGTTCACAGCGTTGGAGAATATCCTGGTGCCCACGTTGATGTGCAACAAAGAGGATATCACGTATGAGGAAAATCTCAAAAAGCTGGTCGCTTCGCTCGGACTTGGCGGCCGACTGCACCATTTGCCAAGCGAGCTTTCGGGTGGTCAGATGCAAAGGGTGGCCATCGCACGCGCGCTGATCAATCTGCCGCTTGTGGTGTTTGCCGATGAGCCTACGGGAAATTTGGACAGGGAAAATGCTGATGAGGTGCTGCAGCTGCTTTTGGAAACCAAGGATTTGCTGGGGCAGACGCTGATCATGGTCACGCACGATATGGAGATCGCCAAGCGTGCCGACCGCATCTTCCGCATGGATAACGGACAGATCATTTCTTCAATCGTAAATAAACGGGAGACGGACGAATGAATATTCAAGGATTTCAAAAGCTGACACTTTTAGACTACCCTGATCACATGGCCTGCACCGTGTTCACGGGCGGGTGCAATATGCGTTGCCCCTTCTGCCATAACGCAAGCCTTGTGCTGCGCCCGGGCGAGAACCCCGCGTTCTTTGAGGAGGAGATCTATGCATTCCTGAAAAAACGACAGGGAATCCTGGACGGGGTGGCCATTACGGGTGGTGAGCCGCTGCTCCAGCACGGGCTGGAGGATTTTATCCTGGGCGTGCGCGAGCTTGGATATGCGGTCAAGCTGGATACCAACGGCTCATACCCCGAAAGACTTGCAGCGCTGATCGAGCGGGGGCTTTTGGATTACGTGGCCATGGATATCAAAAACAGCCGCGAGAAATATGCCGAAACTGTGGGCGTTCCGGGATTTGATATCGCCCCCATCGAGCAGAGCATTGCGCTTTTGCGCGCGTCGGATGTGCCTTTTGAGTTTCGCACCACCGTGGTGCGCGAGCTGCATTCGGCCGAGGATATTGAGGACATGGGCGTCTGGCTAAAGGGGGATCACGCACACTATCTGCAGGGCTTTATCGACTCGGGAGATCTGATTGGCGGTCCCTTGAGCGGATATGACAAAAACCAAATGCAGGATTTGGTCAATGTGCTAAAAGCTTACGTGCCGCGTGCGCAGCTACGCGGCGTTTGAACGGACGACCACAATATCTTGTGTTGATATTTAAAAAAATATCAAAATATTGTGTCAAAAGGGGTTGACAAATGCGTCGACATATAGTATACTGTAAAAGCACCGTCTTCGGTGTTTTTACAGTGTTTTATTTTTTTACTGATATTTCAACATAAAATGACTAAAAAGGAGAGAGCTATGTACAAGGTTTTAAAAAGAGACGGAAAGGTTACAGATTTTAATTTGAGCAAGATTTCGGATGCGATCAAGATGGCGTTCGAGGCACAGGAAAGACAGTTCCATCCCAGCGTGATCGACTTTTTGGCACTCAAGGTCACGGCAGACTTTGAACCCAAGATCAAGGACGGTCTGATCGCGGTTGAGGATATTCAGGATAGCGTAGAAAACGTACTGGTACAGGGCGGCTACGGTGACGTGGCTAAGGCATACATTCTCTACCGCAGACAGAGAGAGAAGATGCGTAACATGAAGTCCACCATTCTGGACTATAAGGATATCGTGGATAAGTACGTTAAGAATACCGACTGGAGAGTTAAGGAAAACTCCACCGTTACTTATTCCGTAGGCGGTCTGATCCTTTCCAACTCGGGTGCTATCACCGCCAACTACTGGCTCTCCGAGATCTATGACGACGAGATCGGTAACGCACACAGAAACGCGGATATCCACATCCACGACCTTTCCATGCTGACCGGCTATTGCGCAGGTTGGTCGCTCAAGCAGCTGATCCAGGAGGGACTTGGCGGCGTGACGGGTAAGATCACCTCTGCTCCCGCAAAGCATTTGGCAACCCTTTGCAACCAGATGGTCAACTTCCTTGGTATCATGCAGAATGAGTGGGCAGGCGCGCAGGCGTTCTCTTCGTTTGATACCTATCTGGCCCCCTTCGTCAAGGCAGACAATCTGACCTACGATCAGGTCAAGAAGTGCATCGAGTCCTTCATTTACGGTGTCAATACGCCTTCCCGTTGGGGTACGCAGGCACCCTTCTCCAACATTACGCTGGACTGGACCGTTCCTGCAGACCTTGCCGAGCTGAACTGCATCGTAGGTGGCAAGGAAATGGATTTCAAGTATAAGGATTGTAAGGCAGAGATGGATATGGTCAATAAGGCCTTCATCGAAACCATGATCGAGGGCGACGCCCACGGTAGAGGCTTCCAGTATCCCATTCCCACCTACTCCATTACCTCTAACTTTGACTGGTCTGAGACTGAGAACAACAGACTCTTGTTCGAAATGACCGCAAAGTACGGCACTCCCTATTTCTCCAACTACATCAACAGCGATATGGAGCCCAGCGACGTGCGTTCCATGTGCTGCAGACTGCGTCTTGATCTGCGTGAGCTGCGCAAAAAGTCGGGCGGCTTCTTCGGCTCGGGTGAGTCCACAGGCTCTATCGGTGTCGTAACCATCAACATGCCCAGAATCGCTTACCTTGCAAAGGATGAGGAGGATTTCTACAAGAGACTCGACCGCATCATGGATATCTCTGCAAGATCGCTCAAAATCAAGAGAACCGTTATCACCAAGCTGCTTGACGAGGGCCTGTATCCTTACACCAAGCGTTACCTTGGCACGTTCAATAACCACTTCTCGACCATTGGTCTGGTCGGAATGAACGAAGCAGGCCTGAACGCTCGTTGGATCGGCAAGGATATGACGCATAAGGAAACGCAGGAGTTCACCAAGAAGGTGCTGGATCACATGAGAGAGCGTCTGTCCGATTATCAGGAGGAGTACGGAGATCTGTATAACCTCGAGGCAACCCCCGCAGAGTCCACCTCCTACCGTCTTGCTAAACATGACGTAGAGCGTTATCCCGACATTAAGACCGCAACCGAGAAGGGCGAAACTCCTTACTACACCAACTCTTCTCACCTGCCTGTAAACTATACTGCAGATATCTTTGAGGCCCTGGATATTCAGGACGAGCTGCAGACTCGTTATACCTCGGGTACCGTATTCCATGCGTTCCTTGGCGAAAAGCTTCCCTCCTGGAAGGCAGCGGCTACGCTTGTCAAGAAGATCGCAGAGAACTACAAGCTGCCTTACTACACCATGTCGCCCACCTATTCCGTATGCCGTACTCACGGCTATATCGCAGGCGAGCAGTATACCTGCCCCGAGTGCGGTGCTGATACCGAGGTTTACAGCCGTATCACCGGCTACTACCGTCCCGTCAAGAACTGGAACGATGGTAAGGCTGCAGAGTTCGAGATGCGTAAGGAATACGACATCAAGAAGAGCATGGATAACTTCAGCGGCCGTCTGGTCAAGGCGGAGGCTGTCGTGGCAGAAGAGTGCGCTCCCGAGAGCGAGGATGGCAAGCTGATCCTGTTTGCTACCAAGACCTGTCCCAACTGCAAGATGGCTTGCACGTTCCTTGATAAGGCAGGCATGACTTACGAAAAACTGTATGCAGAGGAAAACGCAGAGCTTGTCAAGAAGTATGAGATCAAGCAGGCTCCCACGCTGATCGTGCTTCACGAGGACGGCAGCTTTGAAAAGATCGTGAACGTTTCCAATATCCGTAAGTATATCGAACAGAGCGTAAACGTATAATCGTATAAGAATTTAAGGATTACGAATATGTATGATATTGTTGTAATCGGCGCAGGGCCTGCGGGAATGACCGCGGCCCTGTATGCCGCAAGGGCAGATCGCAAGGTGCTACTTTTAGAAAAAGAGAGCTTTGGCGGCCAGATCGTGTTCTCGCCCAAGATCGAAAACTATCCCGGCTTTATGCAAATGAGCGGCAACGAGTTTGCGGATAAGCTGATCGAGCAGGTGCTTGCACAGGGCGTGGATGTTGAGCTGGACGAAGCTATCGAGATTCGCGACGGTAAGACAAAAACGGTCGTGTGTGAGTCGGGTACGGAGTATGAATGCGGCGCTGTGATCATCGCAACCGGCTCGCGCCACCGCATGCTCGGCCTTGAGGGTGAGGAAGCGTTCGTCGGAAACGGCATTTCGTTCTGCGCGGTTTGCGATGGTGCGTTTTATCAGGATCAGACCGTGGCAGTCATCGGCGGTGGTAACTCCGCTTTGCAGGAGGCCGTGCTTTTGTCCGACATTTGCAAAAAGGTGACCATTGTGCAGAATCTGGACTATTTGACAGGGGAAGGCAAGCTGGTATCACTGCTTGCAAAGCGTGAAAACGTGGATTACATCTACGGTGCCGTTGTGGATAAGTTCCTTGGCACGGATGAGCTGACAGGCTTGATTTTAGATCAGAAGGGAACCAAGATCCGCCTTGATGTGGACGGTGTGTTTGTTGCGATCGGCCAGGTACCGGTCAACGACGCGTTTGCAAACGTTACGACCTTGGACGCACGCGGATATATCGCGGCAGGCGAGGATTGCTTGACAAAGACTCCGGGGGTATTCGTAGCAGGAGATTGCCGCACCAAGAGTATCCGACAGATTACCACCGCTTGCGGTGACGGTGCAACAGCCGCCATGACCGCATGCAGATACCTGAATGATCAATAAAAGACAAAAAGGACTGACGAGTGTCAGTCCTTTTTCATCGCACGGATACCCCACTCATAAAAGTTTTGATCGACCGTCACCCAAACGGATCACTTCCACAGGATAAAAGTTTTTGATCGACCTTTTTTCAGAAAAGGATGGCGGCGTGTGAATGTTGTTGTGCGTTCGAGTGTCAGTGACGCCACCCGATGCTGAATTTCTGCGAAATTCAGCATCCAAAAGGCAACCGGCAGAGCCCCGAAAAACGCCGTTTTAATTTGCGAAGCAAATAATTTGCGTAGCAAATATTTCTTCTTTTGCGGCAGTTTTGCCAAAAAGAACGGAGAGAATTTCCTCACATAACATCCCAACCAATCCCCCACATAAACCACGGGTTGATTGACAAAAATCCCCATAGATGCTATAATCATATCATCACGCGCAAGCGTGAAATTCACGCCGCGGGAAACTGCGGAGAAAAAGAAAGGAGGCGGAGTTATGACAAACTCGATCAAAACCGGATGCTGTGACTCGCGCCTTACGGGTTGGCGCGAATAATCCTTTGACAAAAAAGTTGCCCACTCTTCTTTTTTACAAAGGATCATGACACATCCATCCCCCGAGGGGCAGATCCGCACAGGGTTTGCCCCAAGGGGCGTTTTTGCAACTTTCATGCAAAGGAGATGGATTATCAATGATAGTGCTGGAACAGCTCGGCGCGCGCATTGCCGCGCTGCGTCGGGAAAAAGGGCTGACTCAGGAAATGCTTGCACAGAAAATGGGGGTATCCCCCCAGGCCGTCTCCAAATGGGAGCGCGGTTTGGCTTTTCCAAACCCGGTATGGCTGGACGAGCTTGCCGACATACTGGGTACGAGCATAGACAGCCTTCTGACCGGCAGAGTGCCGAAAAACAAAGAGGACTGATGAGAGATCATCGGTCCTTTTTGGTTTGTTGGGGGTGTGTTGGGATGTTAGGTGAGGAAATTCTCTCCGTTCTTTTTGGCAAAATTGCCGCAAAGAAGAACATATTTGCTTCGCAAATTAAAACGGCGTTTAGAGCATTTCGCGCCTACGGGCGCGACCAAGGGCGCTGCCGGTTGCTTTTTGAATGCTGAATTGTGCAGCAATTCAGCATCGGGTGGCGTCGCTTACACTCGAAAGAATAACAACATTCACACGCCACCATCCTTTTCTGAAAAAAGGTCGATCAAAAACTTTCATGAGTGGGGGCGTTTATTTGGTGGCGGGTATCCGTTGGGGTGAGCGTCGTGTTGTTTTTCTTCTTCCTTCTGCCGAAAATCGCATGCAGCATTTCGTATTCGTCCGTGCCAACGCAGCGCGTGATCACCAAAAGCCCTACGTACAAAAGCGATGCAAGTGAGATCTGTCCGATCAGTACCCAGACCGAGTGCTGCAGTGCAAGGTGCTTGCTAAGCAAATGTACCGCCGTGGTTGCCCCCGCAATACACAAGATCGGCCCGAACACGTGTCCTGCAAGCCGCAATTTCGGCTTGGTGATGGCAATCATACGCGCAAGGCTGAGCGTGGTGTTCAGGATCTCGGTGAAATAGATGGTGAAAACGTAGCCGTTCACGCCAAATTTTGGTACAAGGATCAAGACCAGGATCACCGAGGTCAGGGCGTCCGCAATATTGACGTTCATGGAATACACCTGCTGTCCCATGCCCTTGAGAACCGCGTCCACCGCACTGTCAATATACATGATGGGAATGAGTGGTGCATGCGCAGCGATCATACTGCCTGCCTGTAGGCTGTCGTATATGGCTAGCCCCAGCCCGTGCGAAAAGCATAGCATAATGCCTGCCACACCTACCGAAAACATCATGGATATCCCGAAAATGCGCCTTGCCACGCGTCGCACGCGCTCCATGTCGCCCTGTATCTTGGCCTCGGCCACCTCGGGAATCAATAGCCCTGCAAAGGATGAAATAAACGCAGAAGGGAACAGCACCACGGGCAGCACCATGCTGTGCAGCACTCCGTAGGATGCAAGTGCACTTTCCCATGAAGCACCGCTGCGTGCCAAGCCGCGCGGGATCAGAATATGCTGCAGCGTGATCAGCCCCGAGCGCGCGTAAGAGCTGAATGCAACGGGCAGCGTGATGCCAAGAATAGTTCTTGTCACGCCGCTTTGCTTGCACTTTTCTCGCGTGCGCAAGTGCTTTTTGTCCGTCCAATACAATATAAGCGAGAAAAGCAGCTCAAAGACCTGCGTAATCAGCGATCCAAGCACCAAGGCAAGGCAGGCATACGCCACCCCTTGGGGCAACAGCAGCGAAAGAAAGGCAGCCGTACCGAAAATGCGAACGGCCTGCGAGGTGAGCTGCACGGCTGCATTTTTCCATACGCGCCGCACGGCTGTAAAATATCCGTTAAGGCAGGAGCAGACCGCCACGGCAGGCAGCGTCAGCGCAAGAATGCGAAGCGGCAGCACGGTGCGTGCATCCCCCAGCCAATGCGTGCCTGCGTAAGGCGCACCGAAAAACAGCAAAAGGCTGGAAAGCATGCCGAAAAACAGGCTGATCGCAAGCGCACGGCGCGCGTATTTGGCAGCAAGAGCGCGATCTCCCTTGCCAAGCGCGTCGGCCACCGTGCGCGTCGTGCCAAGGTGAATGCCCGAGCAGGCCAGCGTGATGGCAAAGCCGTGTACGCCGGAAAGCAGGGAATAAAGTCCCATGGCCTGTGCTCCTGCGCGGCTTGCCACATATGCGTTAAATCCCACACCGATCGCACGCATCAAAAGCGTTACGCCCACCATCAAAAGCGAATTATAAAAAAATCTCCCCGTCCTGCTCAGTTTGCCTTGCATTTCTGCCTCCTTGCCGCTTGCGATACTACAGTTTATGAAAGAAAAATAGCTTGTATGACCTTGCATACAAGCGCGCGTTATGATATAATAAAGCAAAGAGGTGATGATTATGGAAAAGTATCATGTTTTATGCGGCATTGACCGAAAGGACGCGCTGGCCGAGGCGATCGGTGGCAAAAAGGTCGCGCTGCTAACCGCTGCTTCGGGTGTGGATCGCACGGCAACGCCCACGTGGAAGATCTTGCGCGATATGGGGGCCTTGGCGGTATTGTTTGCACCCGAGCATGGCATTTGCTCCAATTTACAGGACGGCCGATATCAGAACGAGCAGGATGCGCCCGATCCCTTGTTTGGCGTGTGCGTGTACAATCTGAATTCCAAGGGGCATCCGCGCCTTAACGAGATCCTTTCGGGCGTGGACGCGGTGGTTTACGATATTCAGGACGTCGGTGCGCGTTACTATACCTATCTTTGTAACCTGACGCAGATCATGCGTGCGGCTGCACGCGTGGGCATCAAGGTCATCGTTTTGGACAGACCGAATCCCATAAGCGGAAGCAAGATCGAGGGACAGATCTTGGACGAGCGGTATTCTTCCTTTATCGGGGAGTTTGCAATACCTACGCGCTACGGCATGACTGTGGGCGAATATGCCCGTTACGTCAACGCAGAGAAGGGAATCGGCTGCGAGCTGCAGGTCATTGCGTGCCAAGGCTGGGAGCGGCATATGTACGGTGACGCGACCGACATGCTGTTCGTCAACCCCTCGCCCAATATTCCAAGCGTAGGCTGTGCCATCAATTATATTGCTACGGGCATTTTTGAGGCCACCAATATCTCAGAGGGGCGCGGCACGACAAGGCCGTTTGATATGATCGGTGCGCCTTACGTGGATGCGTTTGCCTTGGCGGAGCATATGAATGCGCAGGGCTTACCTGGCATCATTTTCCGTGCCGCACATTTCACGCCTGCCTTTAATAAGCACGCAGGTGCAATTTGCGGCGGTGTGGAGTTGCACGTGACGGACAGGGAAGCGTACTCCCCCTTTGCTGCGCTCTTGTACCTCTACGACGCGCTGCGCAAATATCCCGAATTTGAGGCCAATCCCGCAGGTCTGCGCCTGCGCTTTGGTGACGACACGCTCTCGGGCGATTTTGATCCCGCGGCCGTACTTGCGGCTTCACGCGAAAAATGCGAGCGTTTTGGCGAACAGATTAAGCCGTATTTGCTTTACGAATAAATATCACCCTGATGGGGATGCAAAATTATGGGAAAATAGCAGGAATTTGTTCGATGTTGAGCAGATTCCTGTCTTTTTAGTGTACAGGAATTAGTGTTTCAGGTTCCGTTCCCGCATCAGTGTCAAAAATTCATTCTATTCGCGCTCTCCCCCCAGCGCATGGGACAAGCCTGCGCAGGGGGAGAATGCGAATCCGAATAAGTTCTGCGCGTTATGTCTTCATCATAAAAGCAGAAGCCTAAGTCTTCTGCTTTCATTGAAACATATTTCTCTGCTATATCCATAGCCCTCTCGCGGAGTTTATTCCGCCTGAATCTCTCCAAGCTCGGTATGATCTGTAAACGTGCCACTTTGCAGAATACCGTCCTGCAGCGTGCCGTCAAGCGTGCCGTTGTAGCCAACGGTGTAGGTCGCGCCCGACTGCACGTCCGCGCTGCTGTAAACCACCGAAGCAAACGCCTTGGGGGACTCAAAGGCAAGGATCAGATTGCCGTCCGCGTCGAAAATGCCCATGGTCGTGCCGCCCACAAAGGACGAGCGCGTTGCAAATGCGATCACACCGTAGTCCTGTCCCACGGCCGTGTCCGCCATACCCGAAGAGCCGATGGCCAGCAGCGTACCGCCCGAAATGGTCAACTGATCGGTGCGTGCGTCACCATGGTCGATGGGGCCGTTTCCGTTATCCGTCGGCCCGTAAACGATGACCGTGCCGCCTGTGACGTTGATGCATCCGTTGGAATCAATGCCATCACCGCTTGCGTTGACTACCGTGTAGCCGCCGTTGAAGGTCAAAAGGGGAGTTTCGTCCGAGGAAGAGGAGGAACTGCTGTCCGATTTTCCAGGACCAAAGAAGCCGCTGCCACCGCCCATCATGCTTGTGCCGCCACAGGCGTTAAAGCCGTCGTCCGAGGATGTCAGACGGATCGTGCCGCCGTTGACCGTGATCTCGATGGCCTCAATACCCTCGTAGCTCTTGGCGATCTCGATCACGCCACCGCCGATCAGCGCACTTTGCTCACCGTGAATGCCGTCATCCGCAGCGCTCAGATAGAGATTGCCGTTGTCGATCTGCACAGCGCTGTCCGAATGGATCGCGTCGTCTGCTGCGTCAATGGTGATATTGCCGCCTGTAATATGCAAAAGCCCGACCGATTTGAGTCCCTTTGCGCTGGTCGAGGATTTATTGGGATTGCCCTCGTTCATGCCGCCCGGGCCACCTCCGTGTCCGCCGCCACCCGGTCTTCCTCCGCCGGGGCCGCCCCAACCGGATCCTGCAGAGGTCGAGGAAGAAGAGGACGACGCATCCACCGTACCCTCGGTAGAAATGGCGATGGTGCCGCCAGAAACCGTCAATGCAGCCGATGCGCTGATGCCGTCGCCAAAGCAATCGATATACGTCTCCCCGCCGCTGATGACAAGGTCGCCCTTGCCTTGGTCGGTATTGGAGGTCTTGATACCGTCGCCTGCCGTGGAGGTCGCGTGCAGATATCCGCCGCTGATCGTCACGCTGTCGTTGCCGCGCAATGCCGCACCCTTGGCGCTGACGTAAAGGCTGCCGCCCGCAATCTCCAGGTCGTCCTTGGTGTTGATGCCCTTGTCGCAGTTGCCCGTGACGTAAATGCTGCCAAGTCCGTCAAATTTGAGATCCTCTGCAGACCAGATGCAGGCATTGGGCAGACCGCTCGACGAGCCGTCCTCGGCCTCGGTGTAATAATCCGTACCGTCCGAGAACAGATTGACCGAATCCTTTGCGGAATACAAAACCACCTTTTTCGCTGCGTTATTGACCTGCAGGGCAGGGCCACTTGTGCAGGTGACCGAAACGCCGTTCAGAATCAGCTTGACCTTTTCCTCATCAGGCGTGTCCACCACGAGCTGTCCCTGCAGCTCACCGCTCACAAGATACGTCCCCTGCGCGGTGAAGGTGACGGTGCTGCCGTTGATCTGCACCCCGCTGCCGTCAACCGTTGCGCTGCTGCCAAGCAAGGTCACGGTCGCGTCGGCTGTGCCGTCGTACGTCCCTTGACTGACCGACCTATCAAAATCCGCCTCGGGGATCTCAACTGCGCTTACGGTTTCGCTGCCGTCGTCAAAGGTCACTTTGTGCTGATCCCCGTTTTGATCTGTATATATGATGCTGCCATCGGCCGAGGTTTCATAGCCGGAAGGCGTATTTTCTTTCTCTTTGTTCTTGCTGCATCCCACAATACACAGGCATGCGCAAAGACACAGCGTCAATGCAACGGTTCTTTTTTTCATGCGCGTCTCCTTTTGGATTTGATGTCATCAGTATACTCCTTTTTTGTGTCAGTTTCAAGCAGAAACATTTGAACTATTTTGAAAAAATATGATAAAACAGTGACGAAAGTATGAAGAACAATGCCCTTGACCGAACGGGATTTTTTGTGTATAATAGTAGGAGAAACAAAAAGAGGAGGACTCTTATGCTTTTGGTAGCAACTTGTATGTTCGGGCTGGAGAAGCAGCTCGGAGAAGAAATAGACGCGCTGGGACTGAAGCGAGTACACACCATGGACGGCAGAGTGACCTTTGAGGGAACACCTGCCGACATCGCGCGCGCCAATATGTTTTTGCGCTGTGCGGAGAGAGTGATGATCAAGGTGGGTGAATTTCCCGCCACCACCTACGACGAACTGTTTGAGGGCGTCAAGGCCTTGCCGTGGGAAGAATATATCGGCTCGTCGGATGCGTTTCCCGTCAAGGGGCATTGCATCAAGAGTAAGCTGTATTCCATTCCCGATTGTCAGAGCATTATCAAAAAGGCGGTCGTGGACAGGCTTTCCTCGGCATACGGCATTCGTTGGTTTACCGAGGACGGTGCAAAATATCAGATCGAATTTTTCCTGTTCAAGGACGTGGTCGCCCTGATGCTGGACACCTCGGGGACGGCTCTGCATAAGCGCGGTTACCGTCCGCAGGCAGGCATCGCTCCCTTGCGCGAAACGCTGGCGGCATCCATCGCGTATACCGCCCGTCCCAAGGAGGATATTCTGTTCTGGGATCCCTTCTGCGGCTCGGGTACGATCGCCATTGAGGCGGCTATGATCGCCACACGTCGCGCTCCGGGACTAGGCAGAAGCTTTGCAGGGCAGGATTTTGCCTGCATTCCCGAAAGGGCATGGACGGATGCTGCTGCCGAGGCGCAGGATCTGATCATCCGCGACAGCAAATTTGAAGCGTGGGCTTCGGATATTGACGAGGATATGTTGGACGTGACCTATGAAAATGCCAGTCGCGCAGGGGTGGAGGAATATCTCAACATTTTCCATGCAGATGCAAGAAAGATCAAGCGCGAGGACAGGAAGGGAACCGTGGTGTGCAATCCGCCTTACGGTGAGCGCATGATGGATGACGACGAGGTAGCGGCACTTTACCGCGACATGGGCAAGACCTTTGCCGAGCTTTATCCCTGGCACGTGTATATCATCACCTCGTACCCCGAATTTGAGCGCAAATACGGCCGCATAGCCGATAAGACGCACAGACTTTACAACGGCATGCTGCCTTGCACGCTGTATGAATTTTTCCGCGATCCCGCGACGGCCAAGAAGCCATACTTTGAGCAGAAAAAGACTTTTGAGCAGAAAAAGACTTTTGACAAACACGAAAAAAAGTCGGATTTTAAGAAAAAATAAGCGATTTAGCGGCCCAAAAACGCCAATGCAACACGCCGTGTTGCAAAAATACAGGGTATGTGGTGGACTTGTTGAGCCTTTTGAGGTATGATAGAGGCATCAAACATAGGAGGCAATTATGAGCTTTGGATCGAATATCGGATATTTGAGAAAGAAAAAGGGCATCACCCAAGAGGAGCTTGCCGAGAAAATGTACGTGTCCCGTCAGACCATTTCCCGCTGGGAGACCGATTCGGTGTACCCGGACGTCGAAACCGTGATCAAGCTGTGCGAGTTGCTGGAATGCGATATGGAAACGTTGGTGCGCGGCGACGCGAGTGCCGAACGTGAGCCTGCGCCTGTACAGGAGCAAGAGCAAGAGAAAGAGAAAGAGCCCAGGCCAGAAGCAAAGGTCGAAACTGAGTTGGAGCTCAGCCGCAGCACCGTGCTCAAGGTGGTGACGGATATGCTGTTTCCGCTGGCGGCGTTGGCGTATCTTGTGATGGGCTTAGTGTGGGATCTGTGGCATCCCGGCTGGGTGATCTTTGTTGCTGCGGCCGTGCTCAGCCCAATGCTCTCGGCCATCAACCGCCCCAAGCTGCGTCCCAAAAGGAAGGGCTCTTATTTTGGACCCGCTGTGGATTGGGATCGCCTCAATGCGGCATTTTGCGCCATTGTATTCTTAGTTGCCATTCCCGCGTATCTTGTTATGGTTTTTTTGTGGAATCTGTGGCATCCGGGCTGGCTGATCTTCGTAGCAGCCACCGTGCTTTGCGGCATTTCCTCGGTGCTTTGCACGCTGGTGTTTGGGTACATAGACCGATAAAAGTAATATGGAATAACATATGCAGGGGAAGGCGCCCACGACGTCCCGGGATTTGCATCAACTCATTTTTATGGACCGTCGAGGACGTCGATTCCTACAAAGAGTTGCTTGTGCTTGCCCGGGACGTCGAGGCGCCGTCCCCTGCATATTTTGTTTGTGTTATTCGTGAATTTTTTTGTAAATCGCATCGGAGAGCGCCACGAAATCCTCAATGGAAAGGCGTTCGCCGCGCACGTCTGCGCTGTGACCGCAGGACACGATAATGTCGGTCAGCGTCTGCTTGTCAAGCTCGCCAAAGCCTGCTGCAAGCGCGTTGGGTAATGTCTTTCTGCGCTGTTCAAATGCCGCTTTGATGGTGCGGAAGAGCAGGGCGGTATCCTTGGGATTATAGGGCTTTTCCTTGTACAATCTCGTGCGGATGACCGTAGAGTCTACCTTGGGCGCGGGCATAAAGCATCCTGCTTTGACCTTGAAAAGCTTTTGCGTTGTGCCGTAGTAAGCAAGCACCGCGGTGATTGCACCGTAATCCTTACTGCCTGCCTTGGCGCAAAGGCGGTCAGCTACCTCGGCCTGGATCATGACCGTGATGTCGGTAAAGGGAAGTCCCGATTCCAACAGCTTCATCATAATAGGCGTAGTGATATAGTAGGGCAAATTGGCGCAAACTGCAACCGTGCCCGAGGCAAACGCGTCGCCAAGCAGCTCGTCAAGATCTGCTTGCATGACGTCCTGATTGTAGACGGTCACATTATCAAAATCGGCAAGCGTGTATTTCAGCACGGGGATCATGCCCGTATCGATCTCCAGGCAGATCACCTTTTTGTATCTTGCGGCCAGCTCACGCGTCAGCGTGCCAAGTCCGGGGCCAATCTCTAAGATGGTCGAATCACGGTCATCACAGCAGTTGTCCGCAATATCTTCCACCACAAATTTCTCAGTCAGAAAATTCTGTCCGAATTCTTTTTTGAAGTGCAGACCGTACATGCCCATGATCTGCTTGATGGTTCTTACGTCACAAAGATTCATAAATTCCTCCGATGGAACGTTGATATACAAAGTATAACACAAAAAAGCAGGATTGTCAATGCGAACGTAGGAGATTGAATGAAACGCTTACAATGCTTACAAGGTCGATCTGTAGTGGGGATCACCGATCGATCGCCCTTCTCGGAACGGCGTCCCCGACTGTCCGGAAAGAGTAATATG
>JAZQYT010000268.1:0-12232 GCA_045633665.1 Eubacteriales bacterium
CGCGGTACACGTTGCCGTCCTCGCCCGTCAGATACGCATAGGTGACACCGTCCAGCGTCAAGAATTGCACGTCCGCAACCGTCACGTTGCCCTGCTCGATCTCGGCAGGATCCTGCGTATCCACGCCCGCGCCTGCCAACATCTTGAGATATGCCGAAACTGCTTGTTGCTGCGTCTCACCGATCGCCACCATGGTATACTGGCGCACGTTGACCAGCGCATACAGCTTAACAAGGCCGTTGTTATCTTTCAGCACCATGATATAGGTCGGCACGCCCGAAATATTGACCAAGGACGGGAAGGACGCAACGTATTCCTTTTCCTGCACCTCGCCCTCGGCAGCGTGCATAGCCGAATGCTCCTCCGCACCGATCACGGGATAGTAGCGATACTCGCCCGTGCGTGCATTGGAGAGAATAAAGCCGATATTGGAGGCATCCGAGGTGACCGAGGTCACGCCCGTGAAGTACCATACGTCATCGTCGAACATCAGATATCCGTAGTCGTCTGTTGTTTGCTTGCAGCCCTTATTGCCAATGATGCTGTTGATAAAGCCGCCCGAATAAAGTCCCTGCCAGTCGTACTTCTGGCAAGCAAGCTCACCGTCAAACACCACGTCCACCCATTGCGGCACGTCCGCAACCGCATACAGCGTGCTGGTGCCGTCCAGAGGATTGAAAATGATCAGCTCCTCAACGTCATACGCACCGAACAGACCGACGCGAGGGGTATAGCAGGAAATGCAGTAATAGGGATTTCCCTCTTCGTCCACCTCAAAGCTGACGTCCTCCAAATCAAAGATCTTGGTGGGATAGTCAAAACGCACCTTGCGCATCAGATCGTCCTCAAAATATCCGCTTTGCGCGTAGCGAATGCCGCTTTCGGCTTCATAATACTCCGCGGTATTTCCCAAGGTATCCACCATAATGTAACCCGGAATGCCATGCGCACGGTTGCCGATCCACTTGAAAAAGCCGTCGTATTCCAGATGCGTGATCTTGATCGGCTTTGAGCGATAGTTGATCTGCGTATAATCATCACTGACCACGTACTGCGACACCACGCCTGCAAGCGCACCCAGCTTACGGTCGCCAAGCATGCGCGCGGAGGTGGTGTCCATCAGCGCAATGTTGGTGATCTCCTTGGTCTCGGGCATATCCTCTTCAAACACGCGCTCCTCCACCGTGATCACACCTGCATAGGACGTGGCGGTAAAGACCACCGAGGAGATCACCGCGCCCACGATCAGCACAAGCACGGGAACGGCCAGCAGCACATAGGTGATAATTGCGAACACATTTTTCTGAAATACCGACCAAAACGAGGGCATCTTGGGCGAAGTGCCTCTGCGCTTGAGCACGATCAGATCGGAGATCGGATACGCTTTAAAGAACGTGGTGAATTGATCAAAGCGCAAAGAGCGCAGAGCCACGGCAAAGCAGATCCCACAAAACAGCACAAACCCCCAGAAGGAGGGACTGAACGCGTTGAGCGGCGGTAGCAGAAAATAATAGTATGCGCCGATCAGGACAAGCGCTGCAAGCAGGCGAAAAACAGTGAATATCGCTGTACTATGCTTATCGGGTACAGCTTTTTGTGTGGTTTTCTTAGCCATAAGAAACCTCCGATGGATTTTTTATCAGTATAGCATATTTTTCCCCACTTGTCAAATACATTAAAATAGACTTTTGCATACGGAGGGAACTATGAAAAAAAGAGGACTTGCCAATCTTATCTTGTGCTGCCTGCTATGCTGCATACTGTGCTTTGCGGGCTGTGCGCGTCAGCTCCCAAGCCCCGACCGTGTGCTTTGCGCCCTGACAGACGCGGAGATCGGCTTGCCGCCCGGGCAGACCTATCTTGCAAGTGCACAGGCACACGAAACCGCCTATCTTTCCGACGATATGTTCTCTACCCTATACGGAAAAGGAGAGCTGCCATGGCAACTCTCCTTGGTGGAAGATTACGGGATATTTTTAAGCACGGCACAGCACCCTTGCGAATTTGCAGCGTTTTTGTGCTATTCGCGCAGCGATACCGATCTGGTGGCCGCCATGTGTCAGGAGCGGCTGGATCTGCTGCGTGCGCATTACAACGGCACGCAGTACGCGTCCTATACACAAGGGGCGCGTGTGGCCGTGGTGGGCAGATACGTGCTGCTGCTCGTCAGCTCGGATGCCGATCACGCGCTTGACGCAGCACGAAGGGTGCTTTGATTGCAACGTACTTGTAGGAACCGGCGTCATGCCGCAAGCGGCGAACGGTCCTAACCAAACAACGTAATCACGTAATAGATCGCGCCCCAGACAGCACCGCTGACGACACCGTACAGCAGCACCGGCCCTGCTACCGTAAAGATCTTGGCTCCAACGCCCAGCACCAGTCCCTCTGCCTTGGCATCCAGCGCGGGAGAAACAACGGCATTGGCAAACCCCGTAATGGGTACCAGCGTGCCTGCTCCCGCATGCTTGGCAATGTTATCAAACACCCCAAGCCCCGAAAGCAATACGGCAAGAGCGACCAACGTGACCGATACTAAAGTTGCGCTATTCTGCTTTTCCATGCCGCATACGTCACTATACAGCCAAAGCAGCAGCTGCGCAAATGCACAGATGCCCCCGCCGATGCAAAACGCCTTGACACAGTTTTTTGCTACGGGCGAATGAGGTGCGCGCGCCTGTGCATATTTTTGGTATTGTTTTTTATCCATATTCATAGATATCACCGATCCTCTCTCGCGAACGGCCGATACAACCGACTCATCCGCGAACCTGATACACAAACAGTATGCAAAAGAAACCGCTGCAATATACAGCGGTTTCTTTGCCATTTACAGGTATCTTTGCATTCTTTCCACGTTTTTCTGCTCAAAATCGATCATGTCACGGCAAAGACGCAGCGCGCGCTCGGGTACGTGACAATTCTCATGCTCGCGCAACAGCTTGACAGACGCGGTAACGTTCATATTACTGCCCTCGATCACCATCTCGGCAAGATGCGAGGTGTCCGAATCCATCAGCGTATTGACACCGATGCCCACCTTTGTGGTCATTTTCTGCCAAAAATTCGCATCCTTGGCCTGCGCACCGTTTTCGCACAAATATTCCTCTGCGCGTCTTGCGTAGCCCTCGTAGCCGTCCAGCTGCGCGGTCAGATCGCGGCGCAGCTCGCTGTCCGCCACCTTGGGCAAGAGCGAGAGCAGCGCCTCAGCCCCCATCTTTGCATTTTGATATATTTCCTCCAGCAGAGCAGTCGCCTGCGCGCTTGCCTGCTCGGTCTGATTTTTCGTGCTTTGCATACCGTCCTCCAAAATAAAATAATTGCAGGATCAGTATGCTCCGCAAAGCGCTTTTTTATGTGAAACGCAACGAAAAAAGTTTGATTATGGGGATGCGTAAATAGCGGAAATTTTACACGGAGATTGTATCAAGAGCTGTTTTGGGGTTCGCTTTTTTCGCAAAAAACACCTATCGCAGGGGACGGCGCCCTCGACGTCCCGCTCAGGCACAAAGTAACTATGCCATACCAAACAGCAATTTGCAGCAGGACGGGACGTCGAGGGCGCCGTCCCCTGCCAATATAAATCTGTGGTAGCGAACAAGGTTTTTCCTAAAAAATGAAGGACTGCATCTATGTGATACAGTCCTTGTTTGTGTGGATTTACTCCGCTAATTCATCTGCTGCTTTTTTATGATTGCTGATTGACGTAATGCTTGGCAAGGCCGCCTTCGCTGGTCTCGCGGTATTCGCTCTTTAAGTGAATGCCTGTTTCATACATGGTCTTGACCACAGTATCAAACGGGATCTTGCTCATGCCTGTCAAAAAGTTTGCCAAGGAAAGCGCGTTGATGGCACGCATGGCCGCCACGGCATTGCGCTCGATGCAAGGGATCTGCACAAGACCGCCGATGGGATCGCAGGTAAGCCCCAGATGATGCTCCATTGCCACCTCTGCGGCATACTCGATCTGCTCAAGTCCCATACCAAACAGCTCAGCCAGCGCTGCTGCAGCCATAGAGCATGCGCTGCCGATCTCGGCCTGGCAACCGCATTCCGCACCGCTGATCGATGCGTTCGTCTTGATTATGTTACCGATCAGGCCGCCCGTGGCAAGCGCGCGGAAGATCTGCTCATCCGAAAAGCCCTTTTGCTCTTGCATATATTTCAGCACCGCAGGCACAACGCCGCAAGCACCGCAGGTGGGGGCTGTGACGATCTCGCCGCCACTTGCATTTTCTTCGCCTACCGCAAACGCATACGCGCAGACCAGGCGGTTCTCGCGCGTTTGTGCCGACTCGTCGATATGACGCTGGTTGTACAGATAGTGCGCCTTGCGCGTAACGTGCAAGCCGCCGCCAAGCTCGCCCTTGGTGCGCAGGCCGCGTCCGATGCAATCCTCCATGGTCAGCCACATATCCGAAATATAATCCCAGATCTCGGGGCCCTCCACCATTTCCACGTAATCGGGCAGGCGCATATCATGCTCGGTGCAATATTCCGAGATCTCGTCAAAGGTGGAGTGCGGATAGATCGACTTGGTCTCCAGCGGGCCTTGTCCGTCAAACAGGATGCTGCCGCCGCCCACGCTGTACACGCGTGCAAAACCGATCTTTTCCCCATTCTTATACGCTTCAAAATCCGCGGTGTTGGGATGCACGGGTGTGGGGGAGGTCTTATCAAAGATCATCTCTGTCTTATCCTCGCCAAGTGCCTCTATGATGACCGCGTCGGTCATGTGTCCCTTACCGGTCAGAGCAAGTGAGCCGTACAGCACCACGCGAAACGCATCCGCCTCGGGATACTGTGCCGAAAACTGCTTTGCCGCCTTAAAAGGCCCCATGGTATGGGAACTGGAAGGACCTCTGCCCGCTTTATAAAGTTCTCTGATGCTTTCCATATCTGCACCGTCCTTTTCATTTCATAAGATAATCATAGCACAAAAAGCCGTGCAAATCAAGGGGGTATGAGAGAAAAACGGATTAATGGTGCGGTTTTCGCGGAAGGAGGACCCCCTCCCCCTACGCACATGACCACACATTTTTTCGTAGGGGAGGAATATTTGCAAGCAAATTCATCCTCCCGCACGAAATGGATTTGCAATCGTTTTTTCGAATACGTTCTTGCCTCATCGCGTGCGGGAGGATGATATCCTCCTCCCCTACGTTTTTTATCGGTTGTTCTTATAGGGGGAGCGAAAATTTGCTTGCAAATAATCTCCCGGTCAAAAGGGCTGCCGTTGGCAGCCCCTTGATTTTGGTACGTGTTTATTCTTCTTCAATCGCAGCCTTCTGCGTCAATACCGCATGGAAGAACTCGGGATCGAACTTGGCGCGACGGTCGTAGGTGTACAGACCGTTGACCTCCTGCTCAACGTCGGTCAGCTGCGTGTAGCACAAGCCGCCCATGTTGGGATGGAACAGAATTGCCTCGGAAAGTCCCTTGAAGCGATACTTGAATTCCTGTTCGTCAATGGGGGCCTGACCATAGCCCCAGCCGGCATTCTTCTCTGCATCCACCCACTGCGTGCCGCCGTATTCGCTGACAAAGGTGCAGTTGCAAATGCAGCGCAGCTTATCGTCACGATAATGATTGATCACGTGTCCGTGTACTTCGATCTTCTCACCGTTTGCCAAGGGCGCAAGTCTTTGCGCAAAGGTTTCGGGATTCTGATCATAATCGTGCAGGTCAAAAATGTCGGTCAGCTCGTCCTGGTGTACCCAGCCCGATGCGTCGATGTACAGTCTTGTGGGATCGTAGCCACGCGTCATAGCCGCCAGCGTCTTCATAAACAGCTTATTCTGATTGGGTGTGCTTTCATTGATGGGGCACCAGCCGATAATGGCGGGATGGTTGAAATCTCTTTCCATGATCTCGTGCCATTCGGGCAGGAAGTTCTCAAACACCTCGGTGCGCGAGGAATCCTGTACCCAGTTTGCGTGCTCGCCCCAAACGATATAGCCCTTTTGGTCACAATAGGAAAGGAACAAAGGCTCAAATACCTTTTGGTGGAGTCTTGCACCGTTAAAGCCCATGGCCATGGAACGATCCACGTCGGCATACAGCTCCTCTACCGTGGACGCAGTATAAATGCCGTCCGGATAGAAGCCCTGATCCAGCACCAATCTCATAAATACGGGCTTGTGGTTCAGATACATAATGCCCTTACGGCATTCCACCGAGCGCATGCCGAAATAGCTCTTTGCTACGTCTTCACCGCACACGATCTCAAGGTCGTACAAGCGGCCGTTGCCCACCTCCCACAGGTGCAGCTCGTCAAGCTGCAAACGCAGGGTGCATTTGCCGCCGTGTGCCGTTCCCGCTGCTTTTCCGACTACCTTGCCCTCATAGCTTGCAGTCAGTGCAACGGGGGTATCCTCACCGCCCTTGACGTGCAGCTCGGCAGTCAGGGTACAGTCGTCGATATCGGTAAAGTAACGCGCGCTCTGCAGATAGACCTCGGGAACGCACTCCAGCCATACGGTCTGCCAGATGCCTGTGGTTCTGGTATAGAAGCAGCCGAACGAGCCGTACTGTGGGCTCTGCTTGCCTGCGGGCTGAATGCCCGAGCGCAGATCATCGATTGCGCGGATGGTGATGATATTCTCGCCCTCGACAAGCGCTTTCGTAATATCCACGGTAAAGGCCACGTAGCCGCCGATATGATAATCGATCCACTTGCCGTTTACCCAAACGTCCGCCTTATAATCGCATGCACCGACGTGGAGCAGCACTCTCTTATCGCCCTGCCAGTCCTTGGGCAGCGTGATCCTCTTGCGGTACCATACGCAGCTGCAGAAATCGGTATCGCCAATGCCGGAGAGCTTGCTTTCACGGCAGAACGGCACGGTGATCTGCTCCGAGTAGGGCGCGTTGCCCGCAAAGCCGCGTGCTTCACCGCTCTGAGCGCGGTCGGTCATGTACTCCCAGGGGCCGTTTAAGTTGATCCAGGCATCTCTGACGAGTTGAGGGCGCGGATATTCCGCGCGGGGGATATTGTTTTGCATAGCAGTGTCCTTTCCCTTATGTAATTAAGCTTTCATTTTTTATCTTTTTATCCATAACGCAAGGGAGACCTTACGGTCTCCCTTGGCTTTTTTTCACGCTGTGCCGCGACTTTGCGCAGCTCCCGTTTTTATTCGGGCATGATCAGGCCGTAGGTGCCATCCTGTCTTTTATATACAACGCAGGTCGTGCGGGTTTCGTCATCCACAAATACGAAGAATTGGTGACCGATCAGATTCATCTGCAAGATCGCTTCCTCGGGCGACATGGGCTTATAGGGGAAGGTCTTTGTGCGGATGATCAGATCCTGCTCCTCCTCCAGATCCTCGGGGAAGAATTCCTCAATGGGAAATGCATCCTCGCGCAATCTCTTGGACAGCTTGGTCTTGTTTTTGCGGATCTGACGCTCGATGGCATCGATCGATCTGTCCAGCGCATCCCTGAAGGAATCTGCGCCGACCTCGCTGCGGAACAGGGTACCCGATGCGTTGATAGTGATTTCCAAGGTGGACTCGTTACGCTTGCGGCTGAGCGTAACGGTTGCGTCAGGCTCGACCTTAAAATACCGATCAAGCTTGGCCAGCTTCTTTTCAATCATGACTTTGGTGTCGTTGTACACATTCAGTTGTCTGCCGATAATGTTGGTCTTCATAAAGTGCCACCTCCGTTTATATTTGCAAGGTCCGGGACGATTTCCCTTGCTCCTTGCAATTTTATTATAACACACGTTTGTGAATTTGTAAAGTATCTACCATGAATTTTTTCGCATCCTATCAATCACTGTGCAAAATGCCGATGTTCCACGGGAGCGCCTTCCTTTGTGCTTTTGCACTTGTATATACGTAAATCCGCCCCTTTTTTGTGCATTGCAACAAAATCAAAAAATCGGTCAATACTGTATTGACATTTGGTAAAATCATGGTATAATTAACACGTTAATTATTAACTGGCTAATTATTTCCCAAAAAAACAATGACGGAGGTCTGTTTCGTGCAAGAAAACAACAATCTACCCCCTCGGGATCATGACAAAGCGCGTGCAGTCATCAAGCAATTCGTGCAAGCCGACAGGCTGCACCGCCAGGCAGTGGAAGCCACCGTTACAGCGCAGACAGGTCTGCACCGCTCGCAGCATATGCTGCTCATGCGTCTTTCCAGAGGCTGCATCCCCTCACAAAAGCAGCTGGCCAAAGATCTGAACGTCAGCCCAGCGGCCATTGCAGTATCGCTCAAAAAGCTGGAATCCGACGGATACATCACCAAGGATGCCGACGAGGGCGACTGCCGCTGCAATCGCATTGACCTGACCGAAAAGGGGCGCGGCGTGGTGACCAAAACCTGCGCATTATTTGAATCCATCGACTGCACCATGGTCGAGGGCTTTGACGACGCCGAGCTTGACGCGCTACTCTCATCCCTTGAAAAGATCGGGCAAAACCTGCACAGGCTGCTCGATACCCTCCAATAACCCCAAGAAAGGAAATCCCCCATTATGAAACGTTGGCTGAAATACGTAAAACCGTATCTGCCCTACTTTATCCTCGGCCCGCTTTGCATGATCATCGAGGTTGCGGGCGAGGTGCTTATGCCCAAATATCTGGCACAGATCATCAACTTCGGCTCTGCCTACCAGGCACTCAAGAGCTTTGAAATCACGGTGATGGGCAAAACCATTACGCTGCCCGGCATTGCCGAGAACATGACGCAGGACGCTATTTTTTACATGCTCGGCATCTGCGGTATGATCGTACTGACCGCTCTTTTGATGATGGCAGGCGGTGTGGGCGGTGCATACTTTGGTGCAAAGGCAGCCGTATTCTTTGCATCCGACATCCGTCGCGACGTGTATGCCAAGGTGCAATCCTTCTCCTTTGCCAACATTGATAAGTTCTCGACAGGCTCGCTGGTCACAAGACTGACTAACGACATCACCCAGATGCAGAACTTTGTCAACGCACTCTTGCGCATGGCGCTGCGCTCACCCGGTATGCTGATCGGCGGTCTTGTCATGGCCATTACGCTCAAGCCCCGACTTTCGATCGTGCTGGCGGTCACCATCCCGCTGATGCTGATCAGCATCCTTTTGATCGTCACGCGCGGCTTTTCCATGTTTGCCAAGGTGCAAGAGCGCATTGACGGCCTGAACAACACCGTGCAGGAAAGCATTACCAATGTGCGCGTGGTCAAATCCTTTGTGCGCGAAAAGCAGGAGACCGACAAGTTCAAGGCGGCCAACCGCGACCTGCGCACCACGGGTACAAACGCGGTCAAGATCATGATCACGCTCTCGCCCGTCATGACACTGTTTATGAACGCGACCATCATAGCCGTGCTTTGGTTCGGCGGCCACATGGTGGTGGACGGCATGCCCATCGGTGACCTTTCCGCATTTATTACGTACGTCAATCAGATCCTCAACTCTTTGATGATGGTCACCTTCCTTCTGATGATGTCCTCCAGAGCACTCGCGTCCTGCAAGAGAGTCGGTGAGGTGTTGGACGAAAAGCTCGATTTGGACGACGCGGACGCAAAGTGCAAGGATGCACAGGTCACGCGCGGCAAGATCGAATTCAAGAACGTATCCTTCCGCTACTTCAAGAACAGCGAGGATCGCGTGCTTTCGGATATCAATCTGACCATTGAAGCAGGCTCGACCGTGGGCATCATCGGCCCGACGGGCTGTGGCAAGACCTCACTTGTATCCATGATCCCCCGTCTTTACGACGTGGACGACGGACAGGTGCTGGTGGACGGTGTGGACGTGCGCGACTATTCGCTTTACAATCTGCGCGAGGGCGTGGGCATGGTACTGCAAAAGAACGTGCTGTTCTCCGGTACAATCGAGGAAAACCTGCGCTGGGGCAACCAGGACGCAACCGACGAGCAGATCCGCACGGCTGCCGAGCATGCGCAGGCGCACAAGTTCGTGCAGAACTTCCCCGACGGCTACAACACCAACCTCGACCAGGGAGGCACCAACGTATCCGGCGGTCAGAAGCAACGTCTTTGCATTGCACGCGCGCTTCTGAAAAACCCAAAGATCCTGATTCTCGACGACTCGACCAGCGCAGTTGACACCGCAACAGAGGCACAGATCCGTGCAGCCTTTGCAGGCGAGCTCAAGGGCTCGACCAAGATCATCATCGCCCAGCGTATCTCTTCTGTCATGGATGCGGACTGCATCGTAGTCATGGATCAGGGCGAGATCACGGGTATCGGCACGCACGTCGAGCTATTGGAAAACAACGAAGAATACAAAGAGATCTATACTTCCCAAATGGAAAGCAAGCAAAATCAGACCGCAACACCCGTCGTAAAAGCAGAGGAGGTGAAGGCATAATGGCAAAGCGTAACCTTGAAAGTTTGCAAAGACAGTATTCCAAATCCTCTCACGGTGCCCCGGGCGGTCACGGCCCTCGCGGCGGTGGCCCCAAGGGCAGAGGCATGGGCGGCAAGCCCAAGAACGCGGGACAGACCATCGCGCGCCTGCTTGGCTACCTCAAGCCGCACACTTTCGCCATGATCCTTGTGCTGATCTGTATGCTGACGCATACCGTCACCGCACTCATCGGCTCTTACCTGCTCTCCCCCGTCATCAACCACATAGCGGGCGTTCCCATGGCAGAGGATGCCAGCATCTTTACAAGAATTGCCGACCAAGCCATCACTGCCCTGACAAACTTTGCCCCCATCAGCGCGCTGATCGATGCTTTGCATCTTGGCGGCCCCTTCCCCTACCTGTTGGCTGCGCTGTGCATTTTCGTTCTCATTTACGGCTGCGGCATCGTGGCCTCCTATACCCAGGCAAGACTGATGGTGCATATCACGCAATCCTCGCTGGAAAAGCTGCGTAACGATCTGTTTGAAAAAATGCAAAGACTCCCCGTACGCTACTTTGACGCAAATCCCACGGGAGAGACCATGTCCCGCTTTACCAACGACGTGGACAACATTGACCACATGCTCTCCAATACGCTGACCTCGCTGATCTCGGGTGTGGTCACGCTGATCGGTACGTTCGTATTTATGCTGACCACCAACGTCTGGCTGACCGTGATCACGGTTGCCTTTATCCCGATCTTCGGTCTTGGCGGTGCTGCGCTTGCAAAGCGTTCGCGTAAGTTCTACAAGGAGCAGCAGGCGGCGTTGGGCGCGGTCAACGGCTACATTGAGGAAACCGTTTCGGGCCAGAAGGTAGTCAAGGTATTCAACCACGAGCAGGAATGCGAGGAAGAATTCGGACTTCTCAACCGCGATCTGCGCGGCAAGCAGTACCGTGCCATGTTCTGGGGCGGTATTATGGGTCCGATCATGGGTAACACCAGCCAGATCACCTTTGCATTCACCCTTGGCGTTGGCGGTATCATGATGCTGCTGACCGGCTTCACCCCCGGCGAGCTGACCGTGTTTGCCAACTACTCCAAGCAATTCTCTTTCCCCATTACCAACATCTCGCAGCAGATGACCACCGTATTCTCCGCACTTGCGGGTGCTGAGCGCGTGTTCGCTGTCATGGATCAGGAGCCCGAGGCACCCGATCCCGAGGGCGCGATCAATGAAAGCACCCCCGGACATGGCGGCATTGCGGGCGACGTGGTATTTGAGAACGTGACCTTTGGCTACGTGCCCGAAAAGACGGTGCTCAAAAACATTTCGCTGTACGCCCATCCCGGTCAGAAGATCGCATTCGTCGGCTCAACGGGCGCGGGCAAGACCACCATCACCAACCTGCTCAATCGATTCTATGACATTGAATCGGGCAGCATTACCATCGACGGCATTGATATCAAGCAATATTCGCGCGATTATCTGCGCAAGAATATTGCCATGGTGCTACAGGATACCCACCTCTTTACCGGCACGGTCATGGAAAACATCCGTTACGGCAGGCCGGACGCGACCGACGAGGAGGTCATTGCGGCAGCCAAGACCGCCAGCGCGCACAGCTTTATCATGCGACTGGAAAACGGCTATCAGACCAAGCTGGAGGGCGACGGCGCAAACCTTTCGCAGGGACAGCGTCAGCTGCCCAACATTGCACGCGCAGCGCTTTCCAAGGCACCTATCCTGGTACTGGACGAGGCAACCTCCTCGGTTGACACGCGTACCGAGCGCCACATCGAGCGCGGCATGGATCGCCTTATGAAAAACCGCACCACCTTTGTCATCGCCCACCGCCTTTCCACGGTGCGCAACTCCAACGCCATTATGGTACTGGAGCAGGGCGAGAT
>JAZQYT010000269.1:0-8341 GCA_045633665.1 Eubacteriales bacterium
TCCTTGCCGTCCAGCAGCAGCTTGCCGCTATCGGGCTGCAAAAGTCCTGCTATGATGCGAAGCAGCGTGGTCTTGCCACAGCCCGAAGGGCCGAGAATGGCCAAAAACTCCCCTGCTTGCACGTCAACGCTGACACAGTCCAGCGCAACGGCCTTGTTGTTCTTATATTGTTTACTGATATTCTGTATTGAAAGCTTACAACCGTTCATACTCAATGTTTCCATTTCGAAAGCAGATATTCCTTATAGGCAGAAGCGTCCTCCGCCTGCATATCTGCGTATTTGATATCCGTGGGGAAATTCTCCATCGTAAAGTCCTTGTCCTTGAAGATCTTTTCGGGATAATAGTTTGCGCAAAGCTCCTCTGTCAGCGTCGTGGACAAAAACTGAAATACTTCCTTGACGCATTCGCGCTCCTGCTTGCCTTCCAGGATCGCCTGTCCGTACAAAGAATAAGGAGAACCTTCCTCGAAGAACACGATTTCAAGTGGGAAGCCTTCACCGATCTTGGTAGCTGCGTTGGGCGTCATGCCAAGGCCAATGGCCACCTCACCCAGCACCAACGAGTTGACAGGGCCAGAGCCGGAAGAAGTAAAAGACAGCACGTTCTCGGAAAGCTTATCAAAATAGTCCAAGGCCTCTTGCTCGCCCCACGCGTTGACCAGGGAAAGCAAGAACATATAACCCGTACCCGAGGACGCGGGGTTGGGCATGGAGATCTGATCCTTATACTGCGGATCCAGCAGATCGGCATACGAGGTGGGCTTGTCCAGACCAAGCGCTTCAAGGCGCTGCGTGTTGATGATGATGCATCCGCCGTTACGCACCTCGGGGGCATAATACTTGCTCTGCACGGTATCCTCTGCATAAATGCTCCAATCCACGATACCGGTCAGATCGGCAAACACACCCTGTGCTGCCAAGGGCTCTGCATAGGCATACTCCAGGTCGTGCGAGATGTCACATTCCGCATTCTTGCCTGCGGCCTGCAGCGTGGCTGCATGGTTGCCGCTGGTCTTGTATTCAATGATGACGTTATACTGCGGGAACTGCTCGTTCATGCGCTTTTGCATATATTCCATCTTATAATTCTCGGTTGAGGTATAGATGATGACTGTCTCCTTGCTTGCACAGCCTGCAAGGCAAAGCAGTGCGGATGACAGCAATGCGATCAGCATAAGCACACAAATACTTCTTTTGAGCTTCATAATGCGTCCTTTCCTTGGAAAAAGCGTTCAATTTTCCAAAACGGCAAAATATTTTTGAACAAGGATGTCAAAAAATCAAATGAAAAATCAGCAAATTGTGCCTTCTGTTCATAAACAGAAGGCAAATTTGCATTTTTGAACGAAATGATTATTAAGTGTCCTCAACGTTTGCTAAAGGCTCTTGCGCATCGTGCGCGGCCTCTTGCTCCACGGGCTGCTCCACGGGCTGTTCCTCGGGCTGTTCCTCGGACTGCTCCTCTGCCGCAGACTCTTGCTCCTCAGCCTCGTCTGCAGACTCTTGCTCGGTTTCCTGATCGGCACTCTCTTGTTCCTGCTCCTGCTCGGCACGTTTACAATGCTTGTGATGCACAATAAGCAAAACAATAAACAGCGGCACGACCAAAAGTATGGCGATGACAAGCAGGATAAGACCGATCACTGTCAGAAAATATATGATATCTGCCATACAGGACACCTCTCAATCAGACAATATTTCTGTTAGTCGTTTTTGATAATAAGGTCTTCCTCAACCTCTTTGTTGGCATTTTCATCAATATGCAAGGTCTTGGCAACGTTCTTCTTTGCCTTGCGCCACAGAATCAAAGCGGTCGCACCGACTGCGATGGCGATCGAGCTGATTGAGGTCAGCAATATTGTAGTTGCGGAAGGATCAAGATATGCAACGGTAATCGGAATCATGGTACGTTCTCCTTTCTATCCAGATATATCACTATCTTATCACAAAGTATGCGTCATGTCAAGACTTTTTGCGCTTTTCGACCAAAGCGTTCAACAGGTAGTTTGCACCAACCTCGCCTGCTCTGCCCTGATTGTAGATGTGCGCGTCCAGTACCTCGGTGATCTTTTTCTCGTACTCGTCTGCCTTTGCAAACAGCTCCTTGGCAACGGAACGGCACTCGCCCACCTTGTCCTTGTCCACCGAAACACCCACCACGTCACGCAGCGTGATCTCAACAGGCGTAAGTCCTATCTTTTCCCAGTTGGGGTTCATGCACTTGGTCTTGGTATTGATAAAGATCGCGGGGCGACGCGTAGCAAAGCAGTATTCCAGCGCAATACCCGACCAGTCGGTGATCAGCATATCCGCTGCATAGATCGAGCGGTTGACGGTGAAGTCCAACTCAAAGGAAAGACCGTCGCCCACCAGATGCTGATATTTATCCACGATGGCCTGCATGCGCGCACCGTAACGCTTGACGTATTCGGGGTGCGGACGTACGATCAGATGATATTCGTCGCAATACAGCGCCTCGATCAGAGAGTCGATCACGCTGTCCAGCAGATTGTCCTCCTGCCAGGAGGGCGCGATCAGAATATCCTTGCGAGCGCGGGTTACGTGCGTTTTTCTCTCCTGCTCTCCTGCCTCGATCAGCTTATCGGCAAGCGGATAACCGAATTCCACCAGCTTCTTTTCGGGCAGACCGTAGACTTTCTCGGTGGCTCTGACCTCTGCTGCAACGTGAGGGCCTGTGCAGAAAATGGTATCGAATGCGTCCAGCGCGCCCTCGCGGAATCCCATATGCACGCTCATCATATCGTGCGGCACGTACACGTATTCCATATCCTTTTTCATGATCGAGCGCCTGATATAATACTTATCAAGGTCGGGCGTGGTCATGACCATAATGTCCGCCTCACAAAGGCGCATCAGGGGGATCATCTTTTTCAGACCGATGTAGTAAGGCTTGATGCGCGGCTGCTTTTCGGCAAGCGCAAAAATAGCATCGTCGGGATCGTTGGTCACGTAGTGAATGGTGATGTTGGATTTTGCCAGCAGCTGCTCGATCATGGCCTCGTAATACTTATAAAAGCCGCTCTTTTCGGAGTAAATGACCAAGTGCTTGTTGACGATCTTGAAGAAACGCTTGTAATCCTTTTTCTCTCTTGCCTTGTTGGCCTTGTAGTTGCGATCCTTTTTCTTGTCCTCAAGTGCTTCGATCTCGGCCAGCGCCTTGCGGCTCTTTTCCAGCGCGTCGTAATCCACGTATTTCTTGGGATTGATCAGTGCGTTGAGAATATACATCTGTGCAATAGAGAACAAATTACTTGCCACCCAGTACCACGCAATGCCCGCAGGCACGCCGATACCGAGATACAGCGAAATACCGACCGACAGCACGGTCAGACCGTACTGCGAAAGCTTTCCCTGCTCGTGCTGAATGACGTTGGAAAGGTTCTGCGTCCAGCACATGATCAAAGAGGAAAGACCTGCGATGATGGGCATGAGAATATAAATGCCCCAGGCCTGCGTAGGCACGACAGAAAGGTTAAAGCCAAGGAAATTTCCCTTGAACGCGCGGATCGCTTCAAGATCCACGCCCTCGATTACGTAATCGGCATTTGCCTTGATCAGCTCGATCAGCTGCAACTGATACGAGGAATCCCCTGTGTTCAGTCCCCAATGCTCGGCCATAGCGGAAATCGCGGAGGGATCAATGCCGAACAGATAATCCAGCGGGTGATAAATGATCTGCACCACGCCCAAGAGCAGCACGATCTGGGCTGCCAGCGGAACCAGCGATGCAAGAGGGCGATAATGGTGCTTTTTGTAAAGCTCCGCCTGCTTGTCCGCAATGGTGTCCATATCCCCGTAGTGATTGACCTTGAGGAAATTGATCTCGGGCTGGATCTTGATCATCTGGATCGAATTCTTGTGGATCCAGATAGAGAGAGGCAGCAGCACAAGCTTTGTGACCAGCGTGAAAAGGATGATGGCAACGCCGTAGTTGCCCACCAGCATCCAGCACCATTTCATCAGATATCCGAGCGGGATACAGATATAATACAGAATTGCATCCATAATTGCGTCCATAATCAAACTCCTTTAGTCATAAATGCTCTTGCCGAGCTCACGGCGTTCCTTGATTATCCAGTTGGAAAAGTCCTTGCCGTTTCCGCGGATCTCATACTCAATATTTTCGTATACGGTCTTGCCGCTTTCATTTTTATAGGAGCGCTGGAACATGAGTCTGCGCACCTGCTCCTGTCCCTCGGGGACTTCAAATACGGTGGGATGGTCGGTCGGAATGCCCGATGCCGTCTTGATGGTGGCTAACACGTTGTCCACGTCCAGCTGCGCGTAATTGTTCTTGATCTCACCCTCGGATACACCCGCTGGCTTGACCAGCAGCGCGGTCACGTAAGCATCCCAGGGCTCCTTGCTATCCGAGCGGATGTTGGCGTGGTCGCCCGTGATAATGATGGTTGCATTTTCGTAAACGCCCATGCGCTTCATCTCGGAAAGATAGCGCGAGATGATCTTAAAGCTCTGGATCATGACGTTTTCGGTATCCCAGGCAAGATTGTCGGGATCTCCCTCGGGCAGCTCGTTGAAATCGGAATCGTAGATCGTTCCCTTGTGGCAGCCGTCGATGTGGATAAAGGAATATCCCTTGGGGCTTTCGCGGAAGGTAAAGGGATCCTTGGTCATATGGCCGTAAACGTCGCGCATATCCGTGCTGTACAGATCTTCAGCCATGTCGTATTCCACGTACTTATCAAACGTGGGCGTGCTGATCTGTCCCACCAGCCCCTGCATGCAGAAGGGCAAATAGCGGTAAAGCGAGAGGCGGATCATATCAAAGGCAAGTGACGCGCTTTGCACGATGCGGTAGGATACGTTGCCCGAGGTGTTTTCCGCATAACCGCTCAGATCAGCTGCATCATTGTAGCAGTAATAGTCGTCTGTGTAAACGTTGATATCAAAGCCATTATTTTTAATGGCGTGCAGATGCTCGGAATTCTTGTAAGCACCCGTCATATATTCATCGTGCGAGAGCGAGAAATCGTTCTCCACACCGGTCAGCACGTGCAAAGCACCCGGGAAGGTACGCGGATACAGCGTCACGTAATCGGCAAAGTAGGTAAAGCCCTCCAATTCGTCGAAGATCTCGGGGCATTCCTTTTGCGCCACGTCGTAATACTCGTAGTCAAAGCGGTCCACGATAAATACGATCACGTTCTGTTCTGTTGCAAACGTATCCAGATTCTTGACGGTCAGCACCTGCCCTGCCTTGACAGAGCCAAGCACATCCTTTTCGGAAGCAAACACATCGGTGGTCAGCGAAATGGTGGCAAACGAGATCAGCGAGGATCCGAGAACGGCAACCAGCACTACGATCGAGATCAATCGCAGCGTTTCGCGGAAGCGATCCAGAAGCAGCATGGCAGTCACACAGCCGCCAAGCACGATCACCCATATCACGGCATTGAAAAACACCGTCCCCAAGCCAAGCGCAACAGCACCGTCGCCCGCCAGCGAGTTCATGCCCATGGAAAGGAAGTTGCCCTGTAAAAACAGCAAAAGCGAAATGCCGAACACAAGGCCGTACGCAACGTCAAACGCTCTGCCGCGCAAAAGCATCAGCAAAGCAAAGATCAAAGCGGCAATGCCCGCAGCGAGCAAAATGCAGATCAGCCAAAAATCACCGAGCGTGAATTTGAATTGATCGATATTGTTGCCGAATATTTCAAAAGGCCCGAAAAAGCACACCATAAAAGGCGCGATCAGCGAGAGCATGATCACGGGCAGTATCTTTTCTTTTGTCGTAAAGCCCTTGTAGGCAGGCTTTTTCTGTGTGTTTTCCATTTATTTCACATCCGTTTCAAGATTGATTTTTATCTCTTACCTTATTATTGGCAATACATAGGTTAATGATATCACAAACGCGTCATTTTGTCAACTCAAAAGCAAGAAAACAAAGCAAAGGGACAGCACAAATCAAGGTGCTGTCCCTTATATGGACGATAAAAATGCAAAAATGTTCCGCAAAAATGAAAAATTATTTACCCTCTTGTGATGATATTGATTTTGACGCACTCTGCGTCCAGCCCCTTGACCTCTTTTGGCAAGGTCAGCGTGTAAGTATATCCCGCAGGCAGACTGCCGCCCAAGGCAAAGTGCTCACCGTCATATCTCCACTCCAGTGCAATAAGGCCATCGGGCGTTTCGTGTGTGCCTCTTGCCCAGCGCAGGCCGCAGATGTGCGGTGCGATTTCAATTTGCTTCTCCCCTTCACCGCGTGCGTCAAAGCACGGAATGCCAAGTCCCAGCACGTCGCGCAGCAAATGCACGCCCGCATGTGCGGCAAAGCCGTGGCAGCGCGACGAGGTATCGATCATCTCATTCTCCCAAAGCGTGCCGGGACCCTCCTTGAGCTGCGGTACATAAATGGCCAGCATGTCCTCATACATCTTATCATACGCGCCAAATCTTGTCAGCATATCAAGTCTTATGCAAAGTCCGATAAACAGATTGCTCACGCCCACCATGGGATCCTTTGCAAAAACGGGCGAAGGCCCCATCCTTTGCTTGATCGCCTGCTCCAGCTTGGGTGCCTCACCCTTGGCGAGCAAACCGCTCCAAAGGGCGGTATACATGGCCGCCTCGCTATAATATCCCTTGGCGTGCAGGCTTCCGTCCTCGCGCACGTCAAAGCTATCGGGGATATACACCACGTCGTCTGCCTCACCATTGCCGATGACGGCCGCGCGCAAAACGCCTCTGACGCGCTCACCCTCGGCTATCCAGTCCTTTCTTGCAAAGGTCTTGCCAAGCTCGCACAGCATATACGCGTACAGCGCGTTTGCAGCACTTGACACGGGCTGATTGTTCTCTCCCCTGTTGGACTGCGACCAGTCGATAAACAGCCAGGGCAGATTTTCCAAAAGGCCGCTCTTGCCGATAAAGTCCTGCGTACCTTTGACAAACGCATCCACTCTAGGCGCAAATTCGTCGCGGAAGGCAATATCTCCCGTACGGCTTACGTACTCCGCGATCTCACAGCCCAGCCACAGCGACCAGGTGGTAATGCCGGTCATGCTGCGATAATCGGGCTTGAGCGCGGGATAGACCTCGGGGAAAAAGCAGTGGAACATGCCGTCAGCAGGCGTCAGAAGGAAGTTTTCCAAAAATTCGCGCTCGACTCTGGGATCACACAGCATCAGCGCAGCCGCGCGGGCTGTCCAAAGAGAGTCACAAAGCCAGCCGCCACGCTCACGCTCGGGGCAGTCCATAAAAATATCCAGCGTATTCAGGATCAGCGTTTTCTTGGCAGCGGCATACAGGCGGTTGACGTCCTCATTCGAGCAGGAAAAGCTTGTACGATGCTCATCGGGATATGCATAATCCAACATGGAGAGGCTATGCACGGTCACGGCACCCGTGCCGCGGAAATACAGCTTGATATAACGTGCCAAGGACGGCTCAAAGGCAATAAATTCGGTCAGCCCCGCAGGCAGGTGCAAGCGGGCAACGACGTTATGGTAATACGGGATGCTGCCGCTCTCGTCCAAAAGCTCGCTGTGTACGACGTCGATGATACCCGCCTTCTCGCAGCTGACCACCAAGCGGATAAAGCCCACGCGGCTCTCGCCACCGTCAAACGTAGCGTACATGCCCTCGTCGCCCCAAAGCGTCAGCCCCTCGTCACCGTACTCGGCACAAACGCCGCCGAAGGCGGTGTCAATCGTTCTGCGGCAATCAGCCGTGGGATGTTCGGGAAGTGCCTCATATGCGGACGAATGCTCAAAAAACAGCGTTTCAACCTTTTTTTGGGGATCGATACGGCAGGAACCAAAGCCCACAAGATCGTCAAAAAAGCATTCCTCCAGCGTTGGCTGCAGCGCCTCATGCGCAAGATACACGGGCGCATTTTCCACGGGCGCGGCACAAGCGAATGCGCTCTGCCCCACCTTCCACAGATAGTATTGGTCGTTCATATAATAGATCTCGGTACATTCGCGGCTGTGCGAGATGCGCTCGGAAACAGGCGCACGCGCATCGATCGGGCAGACCTGCCATGGCTCGCGTCCCGTGGCGCAAAGCACACGCCCGTCACAGCAAAGCTCCGCGATCACCATGCCGTCCTCCATGGTGCAATCGTTGGAATAGCGGTTGTAGATCGGATGCTCGTTGCCAAAGTCCACCACCTCAATGGCAATGTGGTTGATACCGGGTTCAAGATACCACGTCACGTCGATCTCATCCACGCGGGCATATCCGTGCGCGGTACGCGCAGGGCCGTGCATGATGATCTCACCGTTGATATAAAGTCTGTAAAAATTGCGTGCGGTCAGGCGCGCGACAATGCCCGAGAGCATCAGCTCACCGTC
>JAZQYT010000270.1:0-8285 GCA_045633665.1 Eubacteriales bacterium
CAGCCCCATGGGGCTGATGAAATAGCGGAGAAATTGACACGGAAACCGTATCAAAAGCAGTTTCCGTGTTGTTTTTTCCATGTAAAAAATCATCAACCGCAGGGGACGGCGCCCTCGACGTCCCGAGCAGGTACAAACTAACTCCTTCCTTGTAAAAGGTTAGTTGCTGCAGGCCCGGGACGTCGAGGGCGCCGTCCCCTGCGACTGTTTATATGTATATGTCAGTTTTACTATTCTAACAGAAATGGGGATAGATCATCCCCATTTCTCCGCTAATTTATCAGCCCGATGGGGCTGACGTTTTTTTTCAACATGCGACGCAATTTTCGCAATCGTCCTCGGCATCCGCGCCCGAGAGCAGCTGCAGGGCTGTGCCGAACTTGTAAATGCCGCGGCTGACCGAACGCATATTGGCACGGAGCTTGTTGGTCTGCTTATGCACCATCAGTCCCACGGCAACGACCGCAACGGCTGTCAAGGCAAGACCGCCTGCTGCCATGATCATGGCTTTTTTATCAAATAACATATCCATCCCCCCTTTTCTTGCTGCATTTATTTTGCACGCATCGGGGGATTTTTATGCAAAAGGGCTTGCAAAAATTGCGCGCGCGTGCTATAATAGCCCATGTCGCAAGCGTAATGCCTGCCGACACGGTGAGTTCGTGACCATCCTCACCGCAAAAACAAAACTACGGAAGGAAAACAAAACATGAAAACACAACGCAATTCGTCAAGACGCCTGGCTTTATATATGGCCGAGGGTGGCTTGATCGCGGCACTATACGTAGTGCTGACCATGCTGGTCAATGCCTTTGGCTTGGCCAATTATCCCATTCAGCTGCGCCTTTCCGAGGCGCTTTGTATTCTGCCCGTCTTCACCCCGGCGGCCATCCCCGGGCTGTTCATCGGCTGTCTGCTTTCCAATCTGCTCAGCGGCTGTATCTGGCAGGACGTGGTATTCGGTTCGCTGGCAACGCTGATCGGAGCGGTATGCACGTATCTGATTGGCAAGGCATGCAAAGAGCATCCGCGCATCTGCGGTGTCCTTGCGGGCATTCCCGCTGTGGTGGCCAACGCGCTGATCATGCCCCCCGTGCTCAAATTTGCCTATATGCTGCCCGGCAGCGTGTGGTATTTTTTCGTGACCGTGGGCATTGGTGAGGTGCTGTCGGCATGGCTGGTCGGATGGCTGCTATATATGGCGCTGTATCCAAGACGGGATAAGATATTCAGAGCGCCCCGTCTGTAAGATTTCAAGAGAACCCCCGAGTCCTTGGTCAAGGCTCGGGGGATTTATCAAATAAACGGAAAATCCCCACAAACGCTTGTGGGGATCATCTTATTTGCAATATTCAATCAAATTCGAGATGTCGCAATCGAGTGCGGCACAGATTTTGTTTAAGACCTCACTATCATAACGAACAACCTTGTTTTTATAATAGTTATCAATAATCTGAAAACGAATCCCGGTTCGCTTGGATAGCTCGTAACGGGTGATGCCATGTGCATCTAAATATTTATCTATCGTTAACCGAATCATTGAATCACATCCTTTCCGTGTATATTTTAATAGAGATATACGGTGTTGACAATTCCCATAATTGGATATATACTTATATAAGTATACTGTAAAGGAGCGATGTTATGAAGCTGTTGATCGTGGGTTCAAGAAGCATAGAGGATTTTAATTTGGCTGAGTATGTGCCATCCGAAACAGATATGATTATCAGCGGTGGTGCAAAAGGAGTCGATTCGTTGGCGGAGCAATATGCTGATCAGCATCGGATTTCTAAACTGATTCTTCGCCCGCGATATGACTTGTACGGAAAGGCTGCTCCGATTATGCGCAATCAGCAAATGGTAGACTTAGCCGATGCGGTTTTGATTATCTGGGATGGTCAATCAAGAGGAACTCGTGCGACAGAGCGTTATGCCAGAAAAATGCAGAAGCAGGTTACTATGATATTATGCGAACAAAGTGGCCAATAATTCGTTATCCAATGATGATTATATCAAACTTCATACGTCAGCGTAAATTACCGTAGAAGCATGAAAATAATCAATTTGCAATTATCTATTTACCATTTTTGAAATACTGTTGAAAAAGGAATATGCTAAAACAATAGAATTGAAAATTTCAATTTATCAGGCTGAACAAGAGAACCCCGACAGATGCAAATGTCGGGGTTCTTTTCTATAGAACGTTTATGTCTTTTTGGACCGTCGGGGACGCCGGTCCCTACATGAGAAATGAAATTTTCTCAAGAGAACCGGTCTTTCTCCGACCTCTTACTTTTGTGTTTTTTTACTTTCTCTTCTTCTTGCTTGCGACGATCGCACATGCTGCCGCTGCTGCGAAGACGGGGAGTGCGCCGATGGCGGACTTGCAGCCGCCCTTGACCTCTTGCTCGTCCGTGGTCTGCTCGTCGGATTCGCTGTCGGGTGCTTGCGTATCTGCACTTGTGCTTTCCTCCTGCTCGGCGGAAACGAAAGGCGTGTTGTCTGCCTCGTTCTTATCCTCGCGCATGATCAATACTGCGCAGTATGCAGGCAGGTCGATCGTGACGCTGTTGCCGCTGCCATTTTCGATTAAGCCGCTGAGCGGATAATATACGGTGTAGGCACCGTCATATCCGTCGGTAAACGCCAGCATTGCCTTGCCGTCGATAGCAGTCGTGTTGGCCACGTATGCAATGTCATGCTCGGCATCCATAAAATCACCGTACAGGACGTTCTTGCTGTAAAGCCTCTCCAAATTGGTCAGCTTCATGGTGGGATTTGCCAGCTTGGAGATGCGGCTGCTTGCAACGCTCGCCTTGAACTGATCGCACTCGGAAAGCTTTGCCATAGCAGCGCTGACGCGGTCGTTTTCATTTGCAATAATCGCCTTGTAGTCCGTATATCCCGTGGATACGAATACTACCGTGCCGCCTGCCTCTTTAAAGAGTGCCAGCTTTTCGGCAGCGGATGCCGAAATGTACTCACCGTATGCCAGCACCAGCGTGCGGTAAGAGCCGTTACCGATCACGAGTCTGCCGTCCGCGGTTACGGTTGCGGCGCAGATGCTCTGGTCGTCAATGATGGTGTAAAGCACCTGTCTTTGCAACAGATCCAGGCAGAGCTGGGTGTAGTTGTCGTTGAGCTGCACTGCCTCCGTACCCTTGCCGCGCTCGGCGGAATGCACGTCGTCCGCGTTGTGCAGCGCCTGAATGGTTGCGATGGGGTAGAAGATTGCCAGATCACCTGCCTCAACCATGCCGTCAAGCATGGTATTCAGACGGCCGACGTAGGTGTTGATCTGATTGATCTCGTCAAAGGAATAGTCGTGTTGGGGATTGATGACGTTATAAACGGTAGAGCCGAACAGGCGAGTGAGCGTTGCACCGCCGATCGAAGCACCTATTTTATCGTTTTGGAAATCCTGGGTGGAAACGGCAGAGGGGTTGTACTCGAGCATGACCTCGCTCTTGCCTGCGTTGCGTGCGGCACTTGCCACAAAGCGAAGGCCCATGTGGTTACCGATAAAGCATTCGGAGAGCAGCTGATTGGGGTGGATCCACAGGGTATCCGCGCCGGGAATGGTCATGCCGCCGATGATCTGCATGAAATCACCACCGTAGGTTTCCACGTGGTCGTTCATGTTTTCCTCAAAGAGCAGATGTCCCGAGGATGCGGTACCGTTTGCCTCGCACCATGCCGAGATCTGATCGATGTAAGAGGACTTGAACAGGTCTGAAACCAAGGAGTAGTAGTGGATGCGCATGCGCTGCGCGTCCTCGTCGCGTCCCTCAAACAGCAGGGGAAGCTGCAGGTCGTAGCCGTATTTTTCCTTGAACTTGTCATCAAAGCCCTCGGTCCAAACGATATAATCGTCCATATCGCGGTTGCCAAGGCTGGGTTCGTCGGTAAAGAATGCTTCAACCATGGAGAAATCCGCGCCAAAGGAGCTTTGGTAGTGCTTGTGCGTCAGCTCGATAAAGCGGGCAACCGCCTCGGGACGCAAGAGGTCGACGTGATAGAGCGTGGAGAAATCGGTTCTGTCCTGCTCGTGGTCGTCGGTGTAGCGCAGGACGTAAATGTCAAGCAGGCATTCGCCGCTGATCTCGCCTGTCAGATCAAAGGAAAGGGTGGTGCCGTTTATCTCGGGTGTCCAGGTCTTGCCTGCGGACTTGACGGTAGCGAGCTTGATCTCAAGGTCAATGCCGGCTCTGGGGGTATAGGTGTATTTTGCCTTATCCAGTACCACCTGAATGTGTTCAATACCCGTGGCGCGCCAGTCCTCGTTGGTGTCCAGCACCTGACCGTAGGCAGAGCCGCTGGGCCACTGGTATTCGTCGTAGATCCAGAGCGTCATATCATTCTGCTTGCCGTAAAGGTAGGTATCGCGCAGAAGGAGAAATTCATTCTCATCCTTTAAGTATTGCTGGTTGAAGTTGACGTTGGACACGATGCCGCCGTATCCCTGGCCAAGCAGAGCGTCCACTTGTGCTTTGTAGTTGTTGTTAAAGCCGTAGGAAACCCAGTTCATGCGGTGTGCATTGGCGGGATTGGCAAATGCTTCGCCCTTGTAGAAGGCGCTGAAATCAATGTCGGGTAACACGGGACCGTTTTCAACCTCGCTTTCAAAATAAATGAAGGTCTGTGCATCTTCGTAATTTTCATAAAGACCGTAAGCCTTGAGGTAGTATTGCACGCCGGGATCGCAGAAGTTGTCAAACATATCAAGGCGCAGATTGGTCAGCGCACCGGAGATTTCCATGGAGGGAGGGAAAGCACCTACCGTCTTTTTGTCGGTCAGGTCAACGACCACGACCTGCCAGTCGTCGGTGTCTTGGTATTTGAAATTAAAGAAGGGGTACTGCTCTGCCGTGGTGGACGAGCGCAAACGCATCTGACCGCCGCGCGTCGTGTCGTTGGTCTTGATCAGGAGCGCCATATAGTGGTATTTGGCAATATCGATCGAGCCTGCGGGCAGGGCGAGATTCATGTAAGGGTCAAAGCAGTAGCCGTCATGATTGTCCGAAAACAGGATCTGCATGGCCTGTTCTCCGCTGTGGTGCGAGCCGATGCAGCCCAGCGCATCAAAGCAAGCGGATATGTTTTTCTTGTCGTTGAAATCCACCAGAAATGCGGGAGCCTTGTAGCGCTCATCGGCTGCGACCGAGGGAATGGCAAGCGCTGCAAAGGTCGCGGAAAGTGTCAGAATTGCGATCGCAAGGATTAAAAAATGCTTTTTGCTCATGAGTTTTGTCCTTTCGTATAGGAATTGATATCCGCCCACCAAGGGGTTGCATCGCCAAGGAGGAACGCGCGGATCTGCTCGGCCTCAGCTCTTGCAGCCTGCATGGCGGCTATGTCGGGATGCTTTTTGCGCACACCGCGCAAAAGTACGTTTTTGGGTGTTTCCTCGGGGTCGATCAGCTCGAGTGCAGTCGTGGTATAGCCGTGCGCCTCCATCATTTTAAGCCGCAGCGCGTCGGTTGCCGCATCGCAAAGCTTTTGGCGCAGCATTGAGTGCTTGGCAATAAAGTCAAGGGAGGGACAGGCGAGTGCGGGGCTCATGGCGTGGTGGCAGCAAGGTGTGGAAAGGATGACGTCTGCCTGCCATGCCAGCGCGCGGGAAAGCACAAGGTCTGTGGCGATATCGCAGGCGTGCAGCGAGATGACCAGGTGTACGTGGTCGTCGGTGGTATATTTGCCCACGTCACCGCACAAAAATTCCAGGCCGTCAAAGCCAAGGTCCTTTGCGGAGGATGCGCAAAAGTCGATGTCATCGGGCTTGAGATCCACGCCCGTCATGCGCACATCTCGTCCCTTGATGATGGCGAAATAATGATAAACGGCAAAGGAAAGGTAGCTTTTGCCGCAGCAAAGATCGCAGATGCGAAGCGTCCCTTTGGCGGGCAGCTTGTCCTCTATGTCGCGTACAAGCTCCAAAAAGCGGTTGATCTGACGGAATTTGGCGCGTTTTTTGTCGTGTACGCGTCCGTTTTTGTCGCTGACCTCCAGCTTGATCAGAAACGGCTCGTCGCCATTCAAAATATATTGCTTTTGTCTGTTGTTGAAAAGCGCTTCCACCGTGGGGGCGGCAGGCGTTGCACCGGCCAGCTTTTTGAGCAGCGCCTCTCCGCCAAGCAGCACGGTCTTGCCCGATTTGCTTGTGCGGTATTCGCTCTCACCAAGCGTGGTCAGAATATTGATCTGCCCTGCGGTGGAAAGCAGCGCGCAAAGCGTTTGCTCGTCCCCGATCTCTATGTTTTGGTGCTTGGCCTTGTTATCCTTGTGCAGGCTCTCGGCCTGCAGGCAATTTTTGCCGCCGATGCAGCGCACGGTCAGCGTGGTTTTGATCGCGTCGCCCGTGTTATGGCGCGAAAGCACTGCTTTTTTGAGCAGATTTGCACGGGCTGCCTTTGTGATCAGCGTAGCTGCCGATTGCAGATGTGCGTTGTAGTCCATCACGCGTCCTCCTCCTTTTGCTTCTTTTTGAAAAGGGAGTCGAGTCTGGGCTCCTCTCTCTCCATCATCGCGCGGATGTTCTTCCAATGCGAAAACAGTATGAGCGCCACCACAAACACAGAGAGCAGTACCATAGTGGGGTTGACGTTCATGACGAACGCGGATGCGATCAGGGGGTAGAGAAGCGTGGGGAAGATACGGGCAGCCGTGCGAAAGCGCATGCCGAACAGGACGACGACAAAGATCAAAAGCAGTATGCCAAAGACCATGGGAGACAGAACAAGGACGCAAAGCGCAGCGGTTTCAAAGCCACGCGTGCCGCGCATTTTGTTCCATACGGGCATGATCTCACCGATCACGCAAAAGAAAGCGGCAATGGCAGCACCGTCTGCGCCGCGGCAAAGGAAACCGAGCGCCAGGCAGAAAATGACCTTCCCAAGCTCAAGGGCAAAGCACGCGATGGCATGTCCCTTGCCGACAAAGCGCCATACGTCGCCGATCTCGCCCTTTTGAGAGCCCAGCTTGCAAAGGTCAAGCTTTTTGCGGCGGCAATAGAGGCGCGGGATCGAGATCGAGCCTATCAGGTAAGGCAGGATGGCAAAGCCCAGCAAAAGGCAAATAAGGTAGAGAATCTGCGCTGCGGTGTTGACGGGGTGGAATGTTTCCACCTCCTCGACCAGGCGCACCTCGGCAAGCCCTAACTTGATAAAGAGCCGCGGCAGGCCTATGATATATTTACTCAATTCATCCAAATACATAAAATAACTCTCTTTTCCCGGGGAAAATCCCTATACTCACATATATTATATCATATTTCCCACTCCGGTGCAATAGGTTAGACTGTAAAGTTTTTTCTTGACAAAGAAATATGGGGGTGATATAATAAAAATGACTTTATAATCTGTTGACTGCCTTGAAATTTATGGGAGGTGTTTTACATGATGGACGATAGCTCTTCTGCTTTCAGAGGACTTTTGGAGGAGATCTTCGGCTTGGGAGGTCAGGACGTGATCGGTGGTGCGGATATAAGCATCGGTACGTCTGTTTTTGGGGTGCTGCTCTTGGTGCTTATCATTGGCGCAGTTGCCTTGCTGATTTCAGCTGCTGTGTACGTCATTCAGGCCATAGCCGTTATGCGTATGGCCAAGATGCTGGACGTGGAGAAGCCTTGGTTTGCATGGATTCCGATCGCACAAGGCTATTTGATGGGACAGATTGCCGAGCGGTGCGACGGCCGCAGAGGGATTGACGTCAAGCCCTGGGGCAAAATTATGCTGTACGTGAATATCGGATACGTGGGGTTTGCTGCGGTGTATTCGATTGCATCCGGCGTGCTACCCATGATACCTTTAATCGGCTACGTGCTGATCGTGCTGCTCTGGGTGGTCTATATGGCAGTGTTGCTTGCGTACATGGTGATCAACTATATCTGCATCTGGAAGATGTTCCGCGAGTTTTTCCCCGAAACGGTCAACGTGGTCGTGTTTGTGGTAAGCATTTTGTTTAACGCACACTTTATTGGCATGCTGGTCGCAACCTTTTTCCCGCTGCGTCCCTCGGCAGACGAGGAGATGTGGGAAATTAAGGATGAATGATGAATAATGCATAATGAATAATGAATAATTATGGTAGAAAAGCCGCCTGTGGCGGCTTTTCTTAATTGTAAGACGAAAACCCCGCCATAGTGTCGGGGTTCAAAAGAGGTTAACCGATGAGAAGAAAAAGAATAAAGAATTAAGAAGAAAATAAAAAAAGAGAGTTTGTAGGGACAGGCGTCCTCGACTGTCCGAGAAAACAAAGGACAAAAGCAAAGTCTTGGATTGGCGGAT
>JAZQYT010000271.1:0-1982 GCA_045633665.1 Eubacteriales bacterium
CGTATCAAGCACATCCACCACCACCGCCAAGGCGACCAGTGGTGCATCTACCCCATGTACGACTTCGCTCACCCCATCCAAGACGCACTGGAGGGCATTTCCTACTCTCTGTGCTCTAGCGAATTCCGTAACCACAGACCTCTGTATGACTGGGTAGTGGAGAAGATCGGCTTTGCACGTCCTCCCAAGCAAAGAGAATTTGGCCGTATGAACATCACCTATACCGTCATGTCCAAGCGTTATCTGCGTCAGCTGGTTGAGGAAGGTCACGTAGACGGCTGGGATGACCCCCGTCTGCCCACCCTTTGCGGTCTGCGCCGCCGCGGTTATACCCCGAGCGCACTGTTTACCTTTGTCAGAGAAGCGGGCGTGACCAACACCGACCACACCGTAGACGTGCGCCAGCTGGAGGCTTGCGTGCGTGACGATCTGAATGAAAACGCGCTGCGCCGCGTTGCCATCGTCAACCCCATCAAGGTGATCATTGATAACTATCCCGAGGACAAGGTTGAGATGATCAGCCTGCCCAACCATCCTCAGAAGGAGGAGCTGGGCAAGCGCGAGGTTCCCATGACCCGTGAGATCTATATCGACGCAGACGACTTTGCAGAGGTTCCGCCTCCCAAGTTCTTCCGCCTCAAGCCCGACAGCGAGGTGCGCCTGATGGGCGGCTATATCATCCGCTGTGGCGAGATTGTCAAGAACGAGGATGGCTCGATCAAGGAGATCCACGCAACCGCTGATCTGGAAACCGGCAACGGCATGCCCGCTGACGGCAGAAAGATCAAGGGCACGATTCACTGGCTGTCCGCAAAGTATGCAAAGCCTGCTACCGTGATGCTCTACGACCGTCTGTTCAACATTGAGAACACCGCTGACGTGCCCGAAGGCAAGACCTATCTTGACTTCCTCAACCCCGAATCTCTTACCAAGATCGAGGGCGCGATGGTTGAACCTTGCCTTGCCGACGCAAAGGCAGGAGAAAAGTTCCAGTTCGTTCGTGTAGGCTACTTCTGCAAGGACTCCAAAAATGAGGATACTTTCAACCGCGTTGTTGGCCTGAGAGATAGTTTTAAGGCTTAAGGAGCAGGTATGAATTTTGCGCAAATGCTGGCAAATCTGACACCGTATACCCTGCACTATGCCCTACTTGCAACTTGGGTGGGCGTGATTTCGGTGCTCTCCATAGTGTTCTGCATTTGGGATAAGCTGTCCTCCAAGACAGGCAAGGTGGCACTGCGCGTGCCTGAAAAGGTGCTGTTTACCACGTTTCCGCTGCTTGGCGGATCGCTGGCCATGCTGTTGACCATGTTGCTCATTCATCACAAAACCAAGCACTGGCAGATGCTGGTCATTCCGATCATCCTTGCGCTGCAGCTTGCCGCGCTGATCGGCGTGACTGCGGTGATTGCGTTGGGCGTCATTTGATATAAAACAAAGGCAGAGCTCTCGGCTCTGCCTTTGTTTCGTATCATTTTAAAATTCGGGTAACTATTGCATTTTCCCAACGTGAAACCTCGTCATCATTCTCCTGTGGAAACGCAATTCCCATAGATATAGAGTGTTCCTGATCTGTGACCCAATAAAAATCGTACTCCCCTTTGTATACGGAATACCCATTCGGTTTTCCCACCAATTCAATAACCTGCTCCAAGGTCATCCCCTCTTTGACCTGATCAAACTGTTCGATAGAGGGCCGGTTGGTACCGTCGTGGTCTATGATAGAGTCCAAATACTCTTGTTCCGTTTGAGGCTTCGGTTGCAATATGTCGAAAAACACCTGATGGATCAGACCATTTGGATTTCCCGAAATAAGAAATACCAAAGATCCAACAAGAATCAATATGAATAAAGTCGCAAACCCTGCACAGCAAATAATCCATATTTGTTTTGTTTTTTTGTTCATGCAAGCGCTCCTTTCTTTTTGTGTTGTTATTATACCATATAAAGCATACAAAGTCAAGGGAAGCATCCCCCGAGTG
>JAZQYT010000272.1:0-2250 GCA_045633665.1 Eubacteriales bacterium
GAGACCACCAAGGCTCCCGAGGAAAGCACCGATGCTCCTGCAGGCTCTGAGACCACAACCCAGGCTCCCGCAGGCTCTGAGGAAGCTACCACCGAGGCTGAAAAGTCCGGTAGCTGCGGCAGCGTTGTTGGCGCAGGCGTACTTGCTATCGTAGCAGTATTCGGCACCGCAGTTGTTCTCAAGAAGAAGGACTAATCAAATAACCTTTTCGGGGCGTTGCTTTTGGCAACGCCCCTTTTTTACATAGCGGGCGATTCGTGAATCGCCCCTACAGGCATTGCTGTTACCGAAAAATTCGTAGGGGCGATTCAAGAATCGCCCGCTGAATGAGAAAATATAAAAAAAACAATCAGAGCGGTTGAAAACCACTTAGATATATGCTATAATGAACGTAATACTTACAAAAGGGGGAACTGATATGAAGGTTTCACAAATTCCTTACAAGAGATATACGCTGGAAGAGGCACGGACTGCCTTTGATGCGTTTTGCAAGGCCAACGCTGCCGCTGCGTGCGCACAGGACGTCATAGCTGCAAAGGACGCGCTCATGGAGAGCATGATCGATTATGCCACGCAGGCTTCCTTGGCAAATTGCCGCTTTACGCTGGATACGCGCGATGAATTTTACGGTGCAGAGGTATCGTATTACGACGAGATTGGCCCGCACATTTCGGGTATGCAGGCAGAGTACGGCAAGCTGCTTTTGGCCTCACCTTACCGCGCTGAGCTGGAAAAGCTGCTCAATCCCCGTATCTTCAAGTCGCTGGAGATCGGTATGAAGTGCTTTGATCCCTCTATCGTGGAGGATATGCAGCTGGAAAACAGCATCACGACCGAGTATTCCAAGTTCATGTCCGAAATGCAGTTTGAATTCCGCGGCCAGACAATGCCGCTCTCGGCGCTGCGTGGCAATTTGGAGGACGGCGATCGCGAAACAAGACGCGAATGTGCCGAGGCAATCGGCCGCGGTCTGCAGGCAAACGCTGCACAGCTGGACGAATTTTACGATAAGCTGGTCAAGGTGCGCCACACCATGGCCACCAAGCTGGGATACGAGAATTTCGTGGAGCTTGGCTACTACCGTATGGGCAGAATGGACTATGATGCCGAAATGGTGCGCAAGTTCCGCGATAACGTCAAGGAGTCGCTGGTGCCTCGCGTGGCCGCCATCAAGGCAGGGTTGGCAGAGGAGTTGGGACTTGACAGTATCATGTTCTATGACGACGCCATCTACATGGCAGGCGAGCAGCCAAAGCCCATGCTGGATAAAGACGGCATTTTTGCAGCAGCGCAGGAAATGTATGACGCGATGAATCCCATCATCGGTGACTTTATGCGCGCAATGCAAGAGGCCGAAGCGTTTGACGTAGACGCACGCGACGGCAAGTGGGGTGGCGGCTACTGTACCTGCTTCCCCAGATACAAGCAGCCCTTCATATTGGCAAACTTTAACGGATCTTGCGGTGACGTGGACGTCATGACGCATGAGTTCGGTCATGCGCTGGCTGCAAAATTTGCTTGTGATCAGAACAATTTTGAGCTGGACGTGGGCGGTATGGAAACCGCGGAGTGCCACTCCATGAGCATGGAATTCCTTTGCTGGAAGTATATGGACAAGTTCTTTGGCGAAATGGCTCCGCTTTACAAAAAGCGCCATTTGCTGGAGGCGTTGAGCTTTATTCCTTACGGTGTCATCGTGGATGAATTCCAGCACATCATGTACGAAAAGCCCGAGCTGACGCCCGCACAGCGCAAGCAGGTATATCTGGAGCTTGAGGCAAAGTACCGTCCGTACATCGGCCTTGAGGGCATTCCTTATATCGAAGAGGGAACCAGATGGCAGTATCAGATGCACATTTATGAAAGCCCCTTCTACTACATTGACTATTGCCTGGCGCAAACGGTTGCCATTGGCTTCTTGGTTGCTTCTTGCGAGAACTACGATTCTGCGTTGGAGCGTTACTTGGCATTTGCCAAGTGCGGCGGCACCAAGGCGTTTGGCGCGCTGGTCAAGGATGCAGGGCTTGCATCTCCCTTTGAGGATGGCGCACTGGAGATCCTTGCGGATAAGGCCGCGGAGATCGCGAAGAGTCTTTAAGCAAAAGAACTGCCCGATGGGACTGAAGAATTAGCGGATAATCTCGCACAAAACAAGGACTGTATCACGTAGATGCAGTCCTTCATTCTTTATCAAAAGCCTTGTTCGGTACCACAGATTTGCGTTTGCAGGGGACGGCGCCCTCGACGTCC
>JAZQYT010000273.1:0-9225 GCA_045633665.1 Eubacteriales bacterium
CGGTAGGGGAGTGGCCTGCTATCTTCGAAGGCAAGTTTTCCTCGAAAACATTGCTGCTCCCGAATTTTTGCAAGAATTAAATTCACTCTAAAACGGACAGTCGAGGACGCCTGTCCCTACAGAAAATAATAAACTCAAAGAGAACCCGTTTACGGGTAGCAAGTAACAATTGCATGGCTGGCAGGCCAATAAAAAGCGCACTTGAGCGCAGCCAGTAGTATTAGGGCTATGCCCGAAACTGAAATACCACCCGCTATGGCGGGTGGATATTTATTACCCCGAAAAGTACCGGAACTGTTTACTTCTTCTCTTTTTTCTGCTAAAATATAGATAAATCAATCAACACGGAGAAAAGACATGACAGAATACCAAAAAATGCACAACGGCATGATATACGACACGCAGGACAATGAGCTTGGGCAGATGCAAAAGCACAGCCACCGCCTTTGCGAGCAATACAACCGCCTTGGCGTGGATGATGAGGAGCAGAAAAACAAGATCCTTTCGCAACTGTTCGCAAACGACGACTTTGGCGCGTTCCGCGTCATGGAAGCGCCCATTTTCATCGACAACTGCCGTGAGATCACCATAGGCCAAAATTTTTACTCCAACATTCACTTCTCCTTTATAGCAGGCGGCACAGCCAAGATCGGGAACAACGTCTTCATCGGCCCTTACTGCACCTTGGCGACGGGCATTCATTCGCTCATAGCCGACGAGCGTCGCATCTTTTTTGACAGGGACGGTGGCGCGCACGATTTTGAATACGGCAAGCCCATCGTGATCGGTGACGACGTTTGGATCGCCTCCAACGTCACCATCTGCGGCGGCGTGACCATCGGCGCAGGCAGCGTGATCGGTGCGGGCAGCGTGGTCACACGCGATATTCCAGAGGACGTGCTGGCTGCGGGCAATCCCGCAAGAGTCATCCGCAAGATCACCGAGCAGGACAGCATGTACAAAAGGGCAAGACGGGACTAAGCCATGATGATCAAAAACAAAAGGCTGTTGCTTGGCCTATCCGTTGCATTTCTGTGCATCATGGTAGTGCTTGGCTTGCTTTTGCAAACGGAACAAGGAAGCATTCCCATCAATCTGCGCTATACGGCAATCGCACTTGCTTGCCTGTTTTGCATTCTGTTTGCCCAAACGTCCCGCTCTTTTCTCTTCACACAGCTTGCGCTTGTATTCACGCTCATAGCGGATTACTTCCTCGTATATCTCGAGGAAGTGCAGAAAGCCCCCGCCATGCTTTGCTTTTCGGTGGTGCAGATCGCGTACTTTCTGCGCCTTTACTACGAAAACGAGAGCAAATCGCGCCGCACGCTCCACCTTTGTCTGCGCGCTGTCCTTTCGGTCGCGATCATTGCAGTCACGCTCGCGGTGCTTGGCAAGAATTGCGACGGCGTGGCCTTGGTTTCGATGTTTTATTACGTCAATCTGATCCTGAACGCATTTTTTGCATGCATGGATTTCAAGAAAAACCCGATCTTCGCGATCGGGCTGATCCTGTTCATTCTGTGCGATACGGTCATCGGCCTTTCGCAGATCGGCTTGTATCTGCCCTTGTCCGAGGATTCGGTTATGTACCGCATCATCTCCCCCGGCTTTGACCTTGCCTGGGCCTTTTATCTGCCCTCGCAGGCCCTTCTGGCCATCAGCCTGCTGCCCCGGCGGTGGGAAAAGAACACCCGATAGGGGGAACAGGTGGCAAATCAGAAAAATACCCTCCACACGAAAACAGCTGTAGTGGGCGACGTTGCCCACCACAGCTGTTGATTCTTTATAAGATTCCTTCCAGCACCGGCACCAACGCCTTTGCCATGGAGAAAAATCCCAAGTCGGTCGGGTGGCAGGTATCCACCGTACCCTCGTTGCCAGCCGTGGCCATCAGGTCGCGGCCGTCGATGAAATATACGTTTCTGTCCCCTCTTGCCAGCGCGTTTTCGTAGGTCGTGCGAATGATCGCAAGCCGCTCCATCTCTTCTTCGCTCGGGTAAAGCTTGGGGCGCGACATCATGACCACGGGCAGCTCGGGATGCTGCTCACGGATAGCGAGAAACATTTTTTCATGCGTATTTCTCAAATGCTCTATGCTTGGCGCATTGTGGTCGTAGTCATACACGAACACCGACATGGAAAGCGACTTGATATAGTCCACCATCTCTTGCTCTGCTCTTGCGTTGCCCGAAAAGCCCAGATTGATATAATCCGCGTTGATCTGTCGCTCCACAAAGCTCTGATACGACGTGCCCGGACGCGATGCGCAGCCGCCCTGGGTGATAGACGAGCCGTAATACACGATCGGCTTTTGGATGGCATACGGCACGGGTGCTTGGATCCAAGCTCCCTCTGCAAGACCGATATACAACGCGTCCACGTTGCTGTACAGCGGAAAATTTATAGTGATCTCGCGCATCCCGCCATGGCCAAGGTCGATCACGCCCTCAAACCCGTCCGAAATATCAAAGGGCGGAATATAGGACGCAACGTAGCGATCCCCGATATACATATCAAACCCGGCAGAGCCGCAAAGCGCAAAGTGCGGCATCTTGCCCACACCCGACATTTTGGCGTGAATGGCAACGTAGGGCGAATCCGTCCGAAAACGCACCCTACCGCCTGCGGTGTGGGTATGCAGGACATACACACCCTCGCTGACGCTGCGCGCCACTTGCTCGGGCATCCTACGGAACTTGCCGTTCTCATAGAACACGCCGCAAATCTCAAAGGGCGCGTCAAGCGCCGAGTAAAACCGCAGGTCTTGTTTGGCAATATTGGTTTTTACCTCAAAATTCCGGTCAATTTGGGAAATGTCTTTCATAGAAGCCTCCTTTCACCACTCGCGCCATTCCTCGGTCACGTCGTCCTCGGGATCGGTCAATCCGCAAGCCACGGCGCTGCTTTGAATGATCTCGCAAATAGCCTCGCGCTCGTCTGTTTCCAAAAGACAGAAATCTGTTTTTTCATTGAGTTCATTGAGCGCCAGCACCAGCACCCTTACCTGCTCCATGATCTCTTGGTTTGCAGGCGCGTCGATACCCTCCAGCGCATCCAGATATGCAAGGATCAATTCGTTGCACTTGGCAACGTCCTGTTCCGAAAAGCCACAGGTCTTGCAGCCTTGCAAATATCTCGTCATGGGTGCGATCACAGTTTCTTGCAGCTGATCCTTGTATTGCTGCATATCCGCAGTTGCAGCCTGTGCATTTGGTGCAGCTTGCGCCTCTGCAGCATCGAAAATATCGTTTCTTCCCGGCATCGCGAACAGTTCCCCGAACTTGACCTTCTTGAACAAGCCCATCTTGTAAGGCTCGCACACGATCACGGAATATGCATCCTTATGCTCCAGACTGACCACTATCGCATCCACAGGCTTGCCGTCTGCAGAAGAGATGGTCGCATTCCATGCAATGCCGCTGGCCTTGATTTTTCCTTCGGCTGCTAATTGTCTGTGGATCTTTCTCAGATCCGCCAGCACGGCATTCGATTCGGGATGCTCGTTTCCGTCGTAGCTTGCGGTCAATTCAATGGAATCATCCATACGAATCACCGCTGCATACGGATAAAATTCACGATATTTTTTCAGCTGCTCTTCTCCAAAGGGGAGCAATGTATCAAGTAAGCGCTCACACGCATTCTTGGGTGTCATGATTTTTTCTCCTTGTTTTGGTTTATGATGGCTCTTCCTCTACGTAAGACACCAACTGCAGATTTCTGATCTCCATGGTGTGATAGAACGTTCCAATGGTCTCCCAACCCACGTTCATGCCACCGATATAAAGCTCAGAAAGCGAATCCACAGTAAAATATCCGTCGGCCAAGCCCTTTTCCAGCATGTCCTCCAGATACGGCGCAAGGTCGATCTCTACGTGTACCCACTCGCCGCTTGTGTCGGGCTTCTTTTTTTCGTACAGCGTTCTGCCGCTGTTTCTGTAGACGTATTTAGATCCGATCGAATAGATCATCGCGCCAGAAGCGTCTGCCTTACCGCCGTCATAGCCGATATAATGATTGGTCTTGTCCTGACGGCTGTCAAAAAGCTGCACGCCAAACCAGCAAAAGTCGTGGGTATCGGTGCCTTTTACGTAAAAGTACATCAAAAACTGCGCTGCGCGTACCCAGTCGCCCTCAATCGGGGTATCCACAAGATCAAGCAGGCGAATATCCATGGAAAGCACTAAGCGATCCGCATCGCAGCTCAGAAAGGGCATCTCTTTTGACACAAGCGACTGCTTGAAATTATCCTGCTCGATCAAAAGATGCGGCCAGTAATCTCCCTCGACCGCAGGCTTTCCGCGATAATACAGGCTTGTATCAAGCTCAAAGGTCATCACGTTTTGCTCGGGATCGTACCCAAAGCTTCTGCCCACACCATCTGTGATCACTGTCGGCTCACTCTCTATGCGGCTTTCCACAAGGCAAGGCCCCGAATCCCACTGCACAAGTCTCCAGACGGGATCGTTCGCCTGTCCACCGTAAAAACTATGCTCATCCAAAACCGAAAAAACGTCACCGTTTGCGTGATCCTTTTGAGAGATCAGCTTTATACCGTCGATAAAAGCAAGGTCGGGAATGATCTGCATATCTTTTTTCTCCTCCGGGGCGGTTTCCACAGACGCGGTCGTGTCAACTGCCGTCGTGGCCTGTGTGTCAACCTGTGTGTCGGCTTGTGTATCAGCTTGTGTAGCTTTGTCCGAGGTATCGGTTGGCCTTTCGATGGGGGTGTCTGCAGCACAGCTGCAAAGGCTGATCAGCGTGCTGCATAAAAGCACCCAAATCAAAATCTTTTTCATAAGCGATCTCCTTTCTTGATAATTCCGAGATTATCTTATTCTATCTCACCCGAAGGTGGTGTCAGATCCGCTTCATATCCCGTCGGCAGTCCCATAACGGGATAACCGTCATCGGTGAAATCGACCTTTTGAATGTTAAAGAAGCGCGCTGCGGGGGTAACCTTCTCGTTATGCTCCTTCATGCCGTGATACGCGCACCAGATCTCGCTGCCGTCGGGAGATGCAAAGAAGGATGCGTGTCCCGGGCCGTAAAGGCCGTTTCCGTGAACCAACAGCGGCTCGGGATGCTTTTTCCAATTTGCGGCATCGCAAAGAGAGCCGCCCGTATGCTCCAGCACGCCAAGGCAGTAATAGTCCGACCAGCAGCCGTTTGCCGAATAGATGATAAACAGCCGATCGTTTCGTTCAAGGAAGAACGCGCCTTCCACAATAGCGCTGCCGCCCACGTAAGGTTTGACAAGCTCCCAATCCAGCTCTGCGCGTGCGATCGTTGCATAATTTTTGCCGCAGGTGTAGGGATTTTCAAGGTCGCAGATATCCAACACCTGCCCAAAGACGGGATCCACGCGCGAGGAGCAGAGATACTGCACACCGTCAGGGGCGGTATACACGGTGGGATCGATCGAGAAAATCTCGGAAAAAGGCTTGCCGCGAAAGATCCATTCGCCCTCGAAGGGATCGTCCGACGGCCCTTCCATGACGAAAATGCGCTTCTGGCTGGGCTCGGGATTCATTCTGCCGCTGGTATAAATATACCACTTTCCGTTGGATCCGCGATGCATCTCGGGCGCCCAGATATCTCCCCAGATGCCGTCGCGCTCACCGTTCGGGGTGTAAATGATGCGGGAATCCCCGTCGGTAACAATGCATGCCGCGCGTCGGCTGCGGAACAATTCAAGCCTTGTGCCGCGCGTGAAAAGCGCGTAGTAATAGCCTGTGACGGGATCATACGTCATAAAAGGATCGGGCGCGTCGAATGGAGAAATGGGATTTCTGAACGTGTTCATATGTTACCTCTTTTCTGCTATCGCGAAGCTTTTATTTATTATAACATAGATTCTTGATGGTTTCAACTGTTTTTCTCGGTCGGATCACGCGCATCACAGCACCTCGATATGATAAAGGGACATAAAATAGAAATGACAAAGATCCTGCTTTGCCCGATCGCTGATCCTGACGGCCGTGCGGCGCACCTTACCGCCCCAGTCCAATTTCAACGGCTTGGTCAAGGCTCGGATGCGCGCAACCAGTGTTTCATACGTTTCAAAATCGTCCAAATCCGTACATTCCACGATCCCCGCAGAATGTTTTTCGGTATCTTTTTCATATTCAACCTTCGCGGGGAAATACAAATACAATCCGCATACGGATTCTGGAAATTGCGTCACCCCAAAAGATGTGGAGAGCTGATCCTTGTACGGCACAAAGCAAAACGTATCCAAATATGGGCAAGGCTCGCTGAAATCCGGCACACTCAATCTGCTGGAAGGTCGATACGTGCAATTCCCAAGATGCGCGGTGATGCCCGTGGAAAAGCTGACGATATCGTAATCGGTGTCCCAGATCAGTCTTTCACCGTTTTTCAGTTTTTCGAATAAGGCATCGTAGGTCAAAAGAAAATCGTTCGGGTTGCTTTCTACGTAATTTCTCCGCACACCCGTGTCTACCACGACGTGGTGAAAGCCTTGCAGGATCTGTCGAAGCTCGTCGGGAGTCACGATGAAATGAAGCTTTTTGGGGGATAAATCATAGTATTGCATCCCTTCACCTCCCTCTTTCCTTCTTGCGCGCCTGCTCGTTTAAGTATTCCGCGCCTTTTATAATATCAGGACGGAGAAACCGATCGTAGTATTCTTCCGGCGAATAATCATTTAATATTTCATTGGTCATATTCCACCAATAATCACGACCTCTGCACAAATGTCCCAGACGCATACAGCCCGCGTCATATCTTAATGCAAGCTTGGCTGCTTCCAGCGTCAGTTTATCTTTGTAATATCCGTTCAGATCATAAAGAGCGATGCACCCAAGATTAAAGGTGAAGGAATAATCGTCGGAAGAGTTGAACATCGACTTTTGCATTTCGAATACGCAAGCTACTTTTTTGTCATCTGAATATTTATAAAAAAGCGTTCCTTTTCCGCTTCTTTTGTAACCGTACACAAGCAGATCTTGGGCGATTCTTGACAAAACGTATTCGTATATTGATGCCATATCCATAGTGCCACCGCCTTTCTGCTGTTATTATATCATAAATTCGATATTTAATCAAGTGAAATATTCGCCTTACGGCGATATGATGTTTTTCGCTTCGCTCAAAATGATGTTGCTCCACTTCGTTTCGCAATGATGCGATGTTTGCCCCAAAATGTGGCGAAGCCACACATCATCAGGCGAAGCCGTCATCATTGGCGAAGCCAACATCATTTGCCGAAGGCAAACATCATTGAAAAAAGCCGTTTGCTTTCGCAAACGGCTTTTTTCTGGCAGGGGCAGAAGGACTCGAACCCACGACCCTTGGTTTTGGAGACCAGTACTCTACCAACTGAGCTATACCCCTATGCACAAGGTGTATTATAACACATCATTTCGCATTTTGCAAGCCTTTTTTGAAAAATTCTTTGAAAAAACTTTCGTTTTTTTCGAAAACTTATTTTCTTTCTGCTATTTTTTAAAATATTCTGCATTTATTTGACACGCAGGCCTGCTTGTGCTATAATAAATGCATGAAAGGAGGCGGTCTTTTATGTCTTTGTTCTTTGACGTCATATTTGCGCTCTTACCGCTTTTTGCGTTTGTCATCCCTGTCGTGGCAATGATCGTCCTGTATTGTGTTTATGCCCCCGTCATCAAAAACATGCAAAGCACGGGCAACGTGCGCAATTACGATGCGCTGATGCAAAACTACCTCTTCAAAACCTCGCTTTCCAAAGAAGCGCTTTTGGATCGGTTGGAGCGTCTGACAGCAGCGCCCAAGGATAAGGTGACCTGCGACTTTTTTGCCAATACCATGCGCATAGTCTTTCACTATCGCAAAGCAAACCTATCCTTTCTCGTTTCGGTGTACGAATACGAGGGGGCTTGCTACGTGCGCCTTTGCAAAAACGAGCTGATCACGGGCAAAAGTCCGCTTCCCTATCTGATCAACCCCTTTCTGATCGAAAAGGCAGGGCTTGAGCCTGTGGACTATCAGACCTATATCGACAAGATCTGAAAAACGCCGCTTTTGCGCTTTTTTGTCGCGTGCGCGAATTTTTCGCATTTTCGATCGTTATATAAGAGGAAAGGAGGAGATGCCAATGAAATACCGCATGTTAGAGCCCGAGGAAATGGCTCAAAACAACGATCTTGCCGCCATGCCCGGCAAAAAGCTGCGCATGCAATTCTTTACCTTCCCCTTGGTCCTCATCCCCGGCTTTTATCTCTTTATCCTTTACATGGCATGGATCGCCATGCTCCTTTTGGACGAGTTTTCCTTCTTTGAGGCATTGAAGCTGACGCTGCTGGTTGCCGTGCTTTGCGTTCCTGTCGTGCTGCTCTGTGCTGCTTTGCTTGTGCTGAACCATTACTTTTTCGGCAGGATCATCTGCGTGCTTGGCAAGGACGGCATTGCCCACAAAAAAGGATTTATTCGTTGGAATCGGATCAAACGGATCGAATACGAGATCCATCTGCCAAGCAAACGCCAGTACTACTACCGGGAGTATTGCCGCGCTGTCATTTTCACGGGTGCGGGACAGATCGGGATCGATCACGCTCCTCTCTGTCTGCTCTTTTTCGCGCACAAGCTGCATCCCGAAATTCCCATGGGACTTAGCAAGGATTGCAAACGGGACTTGCTGATCTGGGCGGTCATTTTGGCCCTGCTCCCCTTTGTCGGCTTTATTCTGTTTACGATTTTCGGATAAAATACCCCGATTTTCACCCAAAATGCGCCAAACAACTGTGGGTTGAGTGAAAAAACGCAATTTGGTTGATTGATTTCCGGTCCAATCAACTCCTGTTATATTCATTTTTTCCGTTCCCGATGCTATAATGGACGCATCAAACGAAAGGAGCTTTACTTATGAATCAGACTTTAGGTAAGAGAATCGGTGCTTTGCGCCGCGAAAAAGGACTCAAGCAGGATGAGCTTGCGGAAAAGTTGGGCATCAGCCCTCAAGCCGTGAGCAAGTGGGAGACCGACCAGACCTGCCCCGACATCTCGCTTCTTCCCTCGCTTGCCAAGATCCTTGGCGTCAGCGTGGACGAGCTGCTTTCTGGCAAAGTGGAACCGACGCCCACCGTGCGCATGCAGCCCGAGGCCGAGCGCAAGGATATAGGGGATATGATGCTGCGCATTGTCGTTGAGTCGGCCGACGGCGATCACGTACGCGTCACTCTGCCGCTTGCTTTGGTCGAGGTTGCCATTGACAGCGGCATACCGCTC
>JAZQYT010000274.1:0-4037 GCA_045633665.1 Eubacteriales bacterium
CAAGGCACTTCCACAACTCCTTGGCTCACAGAACGACATGGCTACGATCCGACTTCACCGCGGAGCTTTGCTCCAAAAATGGGTTGGGCCCCATTTTTAGGTGAAGTTTAGGCGTGAATGGTTAGCCGAACGGGAATGTAACGTGAACTTTCACGCTAGTCCTCCTTAAATGTCGGTTTTCTCGTCGGATTGATCGTTGGCCTGATCGCTTTCTGCGTCGTTGGCCGTTTGCTCTGCTGCGGTGGCTTCGGGTTGATCCTCTATGACCGCCGTGATCCCCTCTTGCGGGATCGGCGCATTCTTGTCCGGCTTGGTCTTGAGCTTTTTGCGAACAAAGAAATAGAGCAGCGCACCCAGCGGCAGCGTCAGCTTGAGCATAAAGTAAGAGGCCGTGACGTACAGGTTTGCAAAGCTGAACAGCCAGCCGATGTTGAAGTTGGTGTTGAACGATGCACCTGCCACCGTGAGCGTCAGCACAAAGGAAATGCAGATGGCAAGGATCCAAAGCACCTTGAGACGGATCGGACGCTTGATGCAGTCCACGATCATCCAGATCGTAAACGCCAGCGAAAGGATCGACCAGATAAACAGCGCGATCTGTGCGCAAAGAATGAGCGGCCCCTTTTGCACGGTCACGTCCGTGACGTAAATGCCCGTCATATTGTCCGCGCCGTCAAAGGTCAGCGAGAATTGCCCCGTGCCGTCGTTGTCGGCACTCACCTTGTATTGCACGGTGGTGACTTGCTTGCCTGCCGAGTAGGTCGTGTTCCAGGAAACAAACTCGATCTTGTAGGATTCGGCTCCGTCGTAGATGCGCAAAAGCTCGTACCAGAATGCATCCATGGCGGTTTGCTCTGCGCCACCCGTGTACCCGATTGCGTCAAACGCAGCGTCCTTGTCCTTGGCAATGACCTGCTGCATGAATTGATCCAGCACCTGCTGCTTGCCTTCAAGGCTTGGTGTCAGCGCCCTGCAGGCCGAGAAGAGCAGGAGCGCTGCAAGCACAGTAAGTATCAACGCGCTTATTTTGATATGTCGTTTCATATTGCATATACCTCACTTATAATTCTTCCTCTATTTATATAGTCGCAAAATGCAGTCCGAAAGTCTTGCGTTTTTTTACAAATATTTGTAAACATTTCGTGAACGTCCGCGCCTTCGAAAACGCATCTCCGATCCGACTATCTTTGCGTAGGTTTCTATTTTTGATAATCCTCATCAAACGTCACTGACTAAACTTGACCGTATTGCGACTGGAATGCATGATCTTGCATCATATAGAATCCCTCTCCTCCATTTCTTCGAGCCTTTTTGAGAGATCAATGATTTTCAGATACATTTCCCATATCAGCGTCACGATCACGGCAATGATCAGCGAAAAGAGATAGAAAGTTATCTCTCCTTTTGGGGGCGCTACATTTTCCACCAGGTTTCCGTAGCCGCTGAGATACAAAGCCGCACCGGATATGATATACGACGCCAAAAATCTCAATCCCTTTTGCAGAATTTTCATAATATACTGCTCCTTTCTCGATTTGCTGATTGGATTATAGCACGTACGTGTCCGCAAAACCGATTTTGGGATAAGTGGTAGCAAATCAGGGATAAACGGTAGCAGCAGGGGTTTGACATCGGCATCGGAATATGGTATAATAATGACAAGAGAAAACGATGCAAAAAGGAGAAGGGCTATGTTGAATATTGCGGTATGTGACGATAACGTACGCTTTGCCAAGCAGCTGGAGCAGAAATTGCGTGAGCTGTGTGTTGTCCGCGTGCCTGAGCGGATCGAGTGTAGGATCGTTCCTGCCTTCACCTGTGGCCGCGACGTGCTGGTGTATGCCGAGCAGCACGTGATCAACGTGTTATTTTTGGATATTGATATGCCCGGGATGAGCGGCTTTGCATTGGCATCCGAGCTTGCGAGAAAATCGCCTGATACGGTGATCGTATTCGTGTCTGCATACGATGAATTCGTTTACAGCTCGTTTGAATATGCACCGTTCCGCTTTTTGCGCAAAACGCATCTGGAGGAGGAATTGCCCGGAACCTTGGAGAAGGTGGTTGAAAAATGCATGTTTGATCATGAATCCATGTCGTTTGATACGGTTGACGGCGAGATCCTTTTGCGCTTGCGTGATATCAACTGCATTGAGGGCGAGAAGAACTATTACGTGGTCAAAACCGTGTCGGGGAAGGATTACCGCTGCCGCGGAACCATCGCATCGGTGGAAGAAGGCATCTCGGAATATGACTTTTTCCGTGTTCACGCGGCGTTTATCGTCAATCTGGAGCATATTCAGAGTATTCATGAGCAGGGAATGCTGCACATGAAAAACGGGGTGCGCGTACCCATCAGCAGGCGCAAGATCGTTGCCTTCAAGCAAGCCTACATGCAATTTACCAGAAGGAGGTTCGCAAAATGACACCAGTCGCCTCTGCTTTGTTGGAGCTGGGAACCTCGTTGTTCGACAGCATTCTGTGGGTATGGTTCATTCTCCGCTTCAACCGCGTCAGCTTCAAGGTCGCCAAATGGGCGATCCCCACGGTTTTGCTGCTGTTTGGTATTACGTTGATCGGTGATTATCTGATTCCGGAAAAAATCACCGTGATTTCGGTCGCGCTGTTTCTGGTTAGCATTGCATTTTCGCTGTCCGTGTCCTGGAAGCATCCGTTCCGTGCTATTATGGCTGGGTGCATCTTTGAGATTGCGTTTATTCTGTTGAGCAGTCTTTTGTACATGAGCATGACCATGCTGATCAAGGACTTTGATATCCTGCTGCCGGGATCGATGGGGGCAGCTCGACTGATCTATATTTTTTTGCACAAGCTTTCCTTGTTTACCGTACTGCGTCTGATTTTGCATGTGTTCCGTTCGGGTGAGGTCATGAACGTATGGAACGGCATTCTGACCAGTCTTTTGTCCCTGACTACCATTCTCGGCCTTGGTGCTGTGATGACTGTGGCAATCTCTCCGGATGCAGCCAAATATCAGACGCAGATTCTGATCGTTGTGCTGGCGTTCATTTTGGTCAACGTGTTTTTGTACGTGCTGCTGTATCAGATACAAACGCTGCAAAAGACAAGGTATGCGCTCAAGCTGATGGAAGAAAAAATGGCGTTTGAGCAAGCGCGACACAACGATGCTGCCGCTGTTTGGGATAACGTGCGCAAGGTGCAGCATGATATGAAGCAGCATCTGACTGTCATGTCGGGATATCTGGAGCAAGAGGGGAACGAGCAGTGCCTCCAATATATCCATGAGCTTTTGCCACAGGTGGATCATATGGGTAAGCTGATCAGATCGGGAAATACCACCTTGGATTATCTGATCAATTCCAAGCTGTGTCCGCTGGAAAATACGCACGTGATCATTTCAGGCTCGATCGGGGATCTTTCGGATATTCGCGATGCAGATCTTGCATGCCTGATCGGCAATATTCTGGATAATGCGATCGAGGCGACCGAGCAGGTGCAGGAGAAGCGGATCGAGCTTTTGTTTTCCAAGCAAAATGCAAACCGCGTCATTATTTGTAAGAACACCGTCAAGGATTCGGTGCTGAAGCATAACCGAAAGCTGAAATCGACCAAGACCTCGGGGGATGCACACGGCATGGGACATCAGATCGTGGAAAGGATCGTGTCGGATTATCACGGTATGATCGAGTATTTTGAGGAGTACGATATGTTTGGCGTGCAGATCATTCTGCCCGTGGCTCAAAATGATTCTCAATAAATAAAGGTGTTGCCCCATGGGGCTGAGGAATAAGCGGTAAAAAGAGAGAGTAATGCGAAAAACAATTTTGCAAAGCTCTCTCTTTTTGTGATATGAGTGATATTCCGACTGCGTCGGAGTGGTATTATCGCTGCCGCGATAGTGATATTGAAGCCTTGCGGCTTCAGTGATATTCTATTCGCCATGAAAACTTGCGAAGCAAATATCACTTGGACGAAGTCCAAATATCACTGCGTAGCAATATCACTCGCCCAAGGCGAATAGAACTGGGGAGATACTCCGCTTGGAGTATCTCCCCATG
>JAZQYT010000275.1:0-20536 GCA_045633665.1 Eubacteriales bacterium
CGCTTGGCCTCCGACTTCCCGACCACAGACTCATGCCCGGCACAAAATTTGAGCTGGTGCAATACTACGCCGAAAAGATCAAAGAGATACGCATATGAGTCAAGAAATACGCATCCGACTGGGTTCTTCCTCGGTTGGGCAAAATCTATCCGACTATCTGGCACGCACCGGCCACCCCTTGCATGCCGATTGCGGTGGCAAAGGAAAGTGCGGCAAATGCCGCGTGCGGCTTGTAACGGGATATTTGTATGCAAATGCAGCGTGTACAAAATTTGCCGTACCGGACAAGGACGGCTACGTGCTTGCCTGCCGGACTTGGTGCTGCGGCGGCGCGATCATTGCGTTTCCCACCCTTCAGGGCGAGGGGCTGACCGATTTTGCAGGGCAGAGCAAGACCTCCGATGCTTCCGATACCGCCCTCGGGCTTGCCCTGGACGTTGGTACCACCACGCTGGCTATGGCCTTGGTGGACACCGCAAACGGCAACGTGATTTCCACAACCTCTGCGCTCAATCCGCAAGTATCTTATGGTGCGGACGTGATCAGCCGCATTGAAGCCATCATGCAGCATCCCAAAGCGCTTGTAAGCATGCAGCGCCTGCTGCTGGACGAGGTGCGCCATATGGCAGACACCTTGCTTTCGGGCAAAAGTGCGCAGCGCATGGTCGTGGCGGGCAACCCTACCATGCTGCACATCCTTTGCGGTATCTCGCCTGTATCCATGGGCACGTATCCCTTTACCCCCGTCTTTACTGAATCACGTCAGCTTTGCGGCCCGGATCTGGAGCTGCCCGTTGACACCGTGACTCTTTTGCCAAGCATTTCCGCCTTTGTGGGCGGTGATATCACGGCCGGTATGGCGCACAGCTCTCTGACCAACTCCCCCACTCCCGTGCTTTTGGTGGACGTTGGCACAAACGGGGAGATCCTGCTCTTTACCGGTAAAAACGGTGGCAGCCGCCTGTATGCCGCATCGGCTGCGGCAGGCCCCGCTATGGAAGGCGCAGGCATTTCCACAGGTATGGGCGGTATTTCCGGTGCAGTTTGCGCTGTGCGTTTGCAGCAAGGACGCCCCTCCCCTATCTGCTCCACGGTGGGCGATGTGCCGGCCAAGGGCATTTGCGGAAGCGGTCTGATCGACCTTGCAGCCGCGCTTTATCAAAACGAGATCATTGACGAAACCGGTGCGTTTGCACAAGGCGAACAATACGTTTACGCCACCACAAGCGACGGCACACCGCTTTCGCTGACGCAGGCAGATATCCGCGCTCTGCAACTTTGTAAAAGTGCCATTCGCGCGGGGATCGAGGCGATCTGTGCGCACGCGGGTATTTCTCCCACGCAGCTTGACCGCATCTACCTTGCGGGCGGCCTTGGATACTATATGAACGTAGAATCTGCAGTCAAAATCGGGCTTTTGCCGCAGGGTGTACCCGTACAAAGCCTTGGCAACGCTGCTCTTGGCGGTTGCGTGCGCGTGTTGTGCGATCCTGCGCTGCTTGCAAAGATCGAGCGCGAGGCCAAACAGTGCAGCACGCTGGAGCTTAGCACAGATACCGTGTGGACTCAAGCATTTATGGAGCATATGATGTTCCCTTACGAGGATGAATAAATGGATGATCAAAGAAAGAATCAAATAGAGCAGATCTTGCGTGCAGACACGCTGCCATATGCGGTGCATGAGCTTGCATGGATCTCTCCTTGCGACGTTCCCTTTGACGCGCGCGTGCGCGATATGTGCAAAAGCAACCGCTGCGGTCTTTACGGCAAGACATGGACCTGTCCGCCCGCCGTGGGCGACTGGGAGGCCTTGCGCGATGAATGCCACGGCTATGCGCACGCGCTGGTCTATACCACCAAGCACGTACTGGACGACGATTTTGATTTTGAGGGCATTACAGACGCAGGCACACACCACAAGCAGCTGGATCGCGCGCTTGCATCCGCGCTTGACGCAGCGGGCATCCCCCACCTGCTTTACAGCGCAGGCGGCTGCAGCATCTGCAAAACCTGCACCTATCCCGATGCCCCCTGTCGCTTTCCCGATCGCGTGCATCGCTCCATGGAAGCCTGCGGCATTGACGTGGGTGCGCTTTCACGCGCCTGCGGCCTGCGCTACAACAACGGCCCCTTGACCGTGACCTACTTTTCCATGCTGGTGTTTGCATAATATCCTTATCAAACGAAAAAATCGCAGGAGCTGACCATAGATCAGCTCCTGCGTTTTTTTCATTCAACTCTTATTCCACCACGACCACACCGTCTTGCTTGACAGTCACGGTCATGCCGTCCTTGACGTAGGAGAGGAACTCATCGCCAAGGCAATCCACAACGGGCATGCTCACGCCGTCCACCCAAACGTCGGCAAGCACCGCGCCTGCGGCTGCCAGCGAGTCGATGTGGTTTGCAAACAGCATACAAGCCGGGCTCTTTTCCATGGCGCACGCGCAATACAGCACAAGCCCGCCCGTGGTGGAGCCGATGGTCTGCGGCAGGCAAAGTGCCTTGCCGATCATGGGCTTGCCATGGATCTCTGCGTTATTTTGGTCACCGCACTTGACCTGCTTATCGCCAAACTGCAGCGCCATCTGGAAGGATGCCAGCGTGTTAAATCCCTGCGTGGTCACAAGTGCTTCTGCAGTGACCTGGCCGGGGGTGACGACTCTACCCTTGAATTCTCTCATGCCTTTTTACCTCCCGTAATCGCCTGTAAGATCTCCTCATCTCTGTAATATCTCGAGCTGGTGTAGGTGCGCAGCTTGTTGGACGAGGTGATGACCGGCATTTTTTTGCAAAGCGGATTGTTCATGTACATCAAAGGACAAATGTAGGACGTGATCACGCCTGTTGCCTTGAGTCTTGCCGCGTACTCGGTCTTATTGAACTTTTCCAGCACGGCGGGAGCAGCGGTCAGCACGGTGGGAATGACCACCTTCTTTTTGCCGTTTGCCGCCAGAGCAGTTTCAATGTTATCCGTCCATGTCTTGAGCTGCTCAAGCGAGAGGTGCGGACAGCCCACGAAGCAAAGCTTGGGCGTGGCATCCTCGTTTTTCCACATCACGGGGTAATTGTCCTGTACGCGCTGCAGCTCAGCGTCGTCAATGATGTATTCTTTCGCACCCTCGACGATCAGCGATTCACCCAACTCCTTGGCCTCGGGCGTCAGGTTTGCGATATGGTAAAGACCAACCGCACCGTTGGAGGCGGTTGCCGCACCGAAATCCTTGAGGTAAGAGCATGCAGCATCGTCAAGCTCTGTGCCAATCCAGCGGTCAAGACCGACGACGTAAGGCACGTCTTCCATGACCTTCATACCGATGGCCGAGCCAAGCAGCTGCGCCTCGGGCTTTTTGGTGGTCTGCACCTTGATTACCCACGTTGCGCGTCTGCCCTCGTCGGTCAGAAGGCCGAAGTAAGGCACGTAGCCCACGATCGAGCCCATGATGTCGATAATGCCCGAGTTACGGTTGCATCTTGCACCCAGCACCGAGTTTGCATACACGACTGCCGAGGACTCTGCCCAAGACAGCACGTCGCCCTTGCCTGGTCTGTTACCTACCTCATCCATGTAGCAGGTGCAAGAGAATGCGTTATCATCCATCAGTCCCAGCTTGTGCAGCTGATCCTCATAGAAATCCTGCTTGGTGTACATGAACTTGTTAAACACAAAATTCTGCAGCACGTTTGCAGGGACGTTCTTATCCAGAGGTCTGGGATCCACCGAGAATTTCTGATCCGATACCACGCCTGCATCCAGCAGCTGCTGCATCAGATCGTACACGGGGGACATGACCTTCAGGCCAAACGAGGTCACAAGATGGTTATACTTGGAGGTAATAGGCACCAGCTTTTCGGCCTCAAACGCGTCACCGTACATGACCAGCGTTTTCATGACCTTGGCCATGGTCTCGCCTTTCTCACCGTCCAGAATTGCCTGTTGTTCTTTTGTCAGTATCATAGACGTATATCCTTTCAAATACAATATCAATATGATTTTCCTCGCGGTGCGAGGAAAATCTACCGCAACGTTCACCGCAGGTGAACATATCACTGCGGCTCTGCCGCAATATCACTGCGCCGCAGGCGCAATAACACTCGTGCGAAGCACGAATATCACTGCAATGAAGCTGTTTACAGCTTCATTGCCACATCCCACGCGCCCCAGATAACGGTACGCAGATTGCCCACAGCCTTGGCGTCACCGATCACGTGTACGCCCTTGGTAGCCACGGGTGCGGGATTATAACCTACAGAAAGAATGACCGAATCGGCCTCAATGGCCTCGGTAGAGCCATCCTTATGCTTTACTACAACGCCCTTGTCGGTAATCTCGCTCACACCGGTCTCCAGCAGTACGGGTACTTGGTTGGTCTTGAAGAAATCACGCAGATAAGAGGTGTTTGCAAGGCAAATACCCTTGGCGGTGATCAGGTCGTCCTGCATTTCCACGATGGTGGGCTTTTTGCCCGAGAGGTACAGCTCGTATGCGATCTCACAGCCCGTAAGTCCACCACCGATGACAACGACCTTATCGCCCACGACCTTGTTGCCCAAGAGGAAATCGACCGCCTCGATCGAACGCTCCACACCGGGGATCGGAATCTTTTTTGCCACAGCACCGGTTGCCACGATGACTTCATCGGCATCCAAGGACTTGACGTCCTTTACCTCGGTGTTGAACTTAACCTCGATGGGATGCTTTGCCATCTCACGGATATACCACGCGATCAGATCGCGATCCTTTTCCTTAAAGGAGGGCGCAGCTGCCGCGATGAACACACCGCCCAGCTTATCGCTCTTTTCGTACAGCGTGACCTTGTGTCCGCGCTTTGCGCAAACCAAAGCCGCCTCCATACCGCCAATACCGCCACCGATAACAGCGATCTTCTTTTGCTTCTTGGCAGGCTCAATGTGATATTTTTTGGACTGCATGGTTTCGGGATTGAGCGCACAACGGGAAAGTCCCATGGTATCGGTCAGATCCTGCGTGTTTGCATGTCCCTTGGAGCGGGAGAAATTGAAGCAGCCCGCATGACAGCAGATACAGGGCTTGATATCCTCGAGTCTGTCCTCGATCAGCTTGGTCACCCATTCGGGATCGACCAAGAACTGACGTGCCACGCCCATACCGTCGATTCTACCCGCGGCAATTGCCTTTGCACCCACCTCAGGATCCATTCTGCCGGCACAGACCACGGGAATGTCCACAAACTGCTTGATGTGCGCCACGTCGTCCAGATTGCAGTTTTCGGGCATATACATCGGCGGATGCGCCCAGTACCAGGAGTCATATGTACCGTTATCCGCGTTGAGCATATCATAGCCCGCATCCTGCAGGAACTTAACTGCCTTTTCGCTCTCTTCCATACTGCGGCCTACCTCTACGTAGTCCTCGCCGGGCATCGCACCCTCGCAAAAGCCCTTCATCTTGGACTCAACCGAATAACGCAGAGAAACGGGATAATCCGCACCGCATTTTTCCTTGATCGCCTTGACGATCTCGGCCGCAAAGCGATAGCGGTTTTCAAAGCTGCCGCCGTATTCATCGGTACGCTTATTAAAAAATTCAATTGCAAACTGGTCTAACAGATAGCCCTCATGCACCGCATGTACCTCCACGCCGTCCACGCCTGCATCCTTGCAAAGCTTTGCGGTCTTGGCAAAGGCCTCGATGATCTCATGGATCTGCTCAACCGTGATCTCGGGGCAGATGATATCGTGCGCCCATCTCGACGGCTGAGGGCTGGGGCTGGCAAGCTCGTGCGAGGTATCGATCACGGGCTTGATCACGGCACGGGTAAACTTGTTCTTGTGCAAGGGCGCGATCAGGTCGGTGATCGCCCAGGAGCGTCCCATGCCTGCGGTCAGCTGGATGAATAGCTTTGCGCCCGACTTGTGGATCTCTTCCATAAATTCCTTGAGATCCTCAAACATCTTGGGATTCTGCCACAGCCACTTCCCCCAGAAGGTGTCGCGCACAGGCGCGATGCCGGGGATGATCAGACCGACGTTGTTGTCGGCTCTTTCCAAAAACAGCTTTGCTGCTTCCTTGTCGAAGTGGCAGCCTGTCAGCTCAAACCAACCGAACAGCGACGTGCCGCCCATGGGACACATCACAATGCGGTTTTTGATCTCGACGTTGCCGATCTTCCAAGGCGTAAATAACGCTTGGTACTTGGGATCAGTTTGTTGATTCATAACGCATCTCCTGTATAATTAAATTTTTCTTTTCGTTTTTTTTGCGGACCGTCGGGGACGCCGGTCCCTACAAATGATATTTTTTATTTTCCTACGCAAAAATGTGCAAAGATTCCCGCGACGACGTCCTCGGACACTTCTCTGCCGTCCACCTCGGCCACGGCTGCTGCCGCCTGCTCCACGTCCGAGCAGCAAAGGTCGAAAGGAAGCCCCATATCAATGGCGGCAACGGCCTGTGCGATCCTCTCGGAACAGAGCAAAAGGGCTGCATGCTGGCGCGCGTTTGCCACCACGGCATCGTGCGAAAGATCGATCGCACCGTCTATGAATTGCTCGTCCACCGTCCGGATCAAGGCATCAAAGCCCTCCCCCGTTTTGGCAGACAGGCATACCGTGCAGGATACGAACGCACGCAACCGCTCGGTCAGCGCCCTGACCTGCTCAGGACTTGCAGCATCGGTCTTATTGATCACACCGATCACACAGCCACCATGCGCCTTGAGCTTTTGCAAAAGGTCGTTGTCCTCGTCCGCAAGATCGATGCAAGCATCAAATACCGCCAGCACCAGCTCAGCACTCTCCAGGTGCGTAAGCGCTCTTTGCACACCGATCTGCTCCACCACGTCATCCGACTCGCGCAGCCCCGCTGTGTCGTGCAGTCTGACCGTCACGCGTCCGATGGCCGCCGTTTCGCTCAGCACGTCACGCGTCGTGCCTGCAATATCGGTCACAATGGCCGCTTCCCTGCCCACGATGCGATTATAAAGCGAGCTTTTTCCGCTGTTGGCACGTCCGCAGATGACCGTGGGAATGCCCTCGGCCACCGCATGCCCCGTGCGATAGGTGTCGATCAAGGCCTGCGTCCTTTGCTGCGCTATGATCAGCGACTGCCGCATCTGCTCGCGGCTCATGTCCGCCAGATCCTCGTCCGGATAATCGATGCGTGCAAAAATGCTGGAAAGCACCATGCAAAGGCCTTCGTATATTTCATTGGTTTTCTTGCTAAGTCCTCCGCGCATACCTGCGCCCGAAAGCAGCATTTGCTCGCGCGTGCCTGCCTCCAGTAAATTTCCCAGCGCCTCGGCTGCCGAAAGCCCCAGCTTGCCGTTAATAAATGCGCGCTTGGTAAATTCGCCCGCCTCGGCAGGTCTTGCGCCTGCAGCAAGCAGGCAGGTCAGTACGCTTTGCGTGACCAGAATACCGCCGTGGCAGGTGATCTCCACCGTATCCTCACCCGTAAACGAGTGCGGTGCGCGGAACACCACCGCCATGCCGTCATCGATGGGAACGCTCCCGTCCGCAGCATCCACGATGCGGCCGTAGGTCATATAGTTGGCATCCAGCGCTGCAAGACTTTTGCCGCTCATGGGCAAAAACACACGCGCGGCAATTTCCACCGCTCTCTCTCCGCTGACGCGGATGAGCGCAACGCCTCCCTTGCCGTACGGCGTGCTGATCGCCGCTATGGTATCCGTAATCATATCCATCCCTCAACCTTGCATAATATATCATTTTAATTATACATCATTGCATCGCGTTTGTCAATAAATAAAAGGGGCTGATTTGCCTCAGCCCCCTTATCACTATCATTAATATTCCTCGCTAAAGGATGCGAATTCCTCGCTCTTGCCCTTCTTTGCCTGCTTTTCCTCCAGGTAGATCACAATCTTACGGTTGTTTTCCGAGCCGATCGAGTTGGTGGAAACACCTTCAATGTGCTGAATCTCGGAGTGAATGATTCTTCTCTCATAAGGATTCATGGGCTCAAGCATAACGCTCTTCTTGTACTTGAGTACCTTTTCTGCCATTCTTCTTGCCAGATTGCGCAGCGTCATTTCGCGCTTTGCACGGTAGCCCTCTACGTCAACGGTGATCTTGACATACTCTCTCTTCACGCCGGCCTCTTTCTTATTGGCAGCCAGGTTTGCCAGATACTGCAGAGAATCCAGCGTATCGCCATGGTGACCGATCAGAACGCCTGCGTTCTCACCGTCAATGTTGACGACCTTATCATCATTGGTGCCTTCAGCCAGCGAAACGGTCAGATTCAGGCCCATGTTGGAAACCAGCTTGGTCAAGAATTCGAGTGCCAGGTACTCACCGCCCACGGTGTAGCTTGCGCTGATCTTTGCGGGAACTGCACCGATGCCGAACAGGCCCTTCTTGGGCTCCTCCAGAACGGTATATTCAATATCTTCTGCGCTGTTTGCACCAAGCTCGGCAACTGCCTTGGCAACGGCCTCCTCAATGGTCTTTGCGCTTACAACTGTTTCTTTTCTCACGTTTTTATCCTCTTGTCAGTCTTTTTGATTTTTATCTTGCTCTTCGGCAGGTGCGTTCTTGTCCGATTCGTCCTTGAGCGGCTCTGCCATGGCGGGAGCCTTCTTGTTTTTGCCCTTGGTCTCGGGCTCGGACTTTTCCTCGTTCTCTTCCTTCACCTCGGGACGGCCGATATAGTTGCCCTTAGCATCGTATTCGTCGTCATCGATGTGGTGCAGCGAGCGCACGTTGGGGTTTCCGGTACCGCTGTTGCTCGTCTTGACGGGCTTGGGGTTCTTACCGTACATCTCCTTTTCAGCTGCCTTATAGTCCTCCTCAGTAAATACTGGGATAGGCATCGCCTTCTTCATGATCAGCTGCTTGACGGTGCCAAGCACGCTCTTGAACATCCAGTACAGGCCAACTGCTGCGGGTACGATAAACGCGATATAAACGCTCATCATGGGCATCATGATATCCATCATGTTGTTGGAGCAGCCGGTTGCCTTGTCGTTTGCTGCGGTGGTGGGCTGATAGGTCAGCTTTCTATTGATCTTCATGGAGCCGAAGTAGACCGCAAAGGTCAGCACGGGAACCAGAAGTAGCCACCAGTGGCCTGCAAAGAATTCGCCGCCGCCCGTTACCGCACTCCAAGGAGTCAGGCCCATATTCCAGCTGCCGATATTGAAGCTGGGAATGCCTGCGTTTACGATCTCCTGCAGTGCCTCAAAGCATTCCTCCGCATTGGAGAAGTAAGCAAAATTCTTCAAGCTCGCGAAATCGTCAATACCCAGCTCACCGAGCTTGGAAAGGATCTCGATGGTACCTCTGTCCGAATTCAGCGTGCCGCCAAAGCCGCCTGCTGCTGCAGAGGTGGTAAAATACTGCGCAATGGCAGTAGAGAATGCCTTGGCCTGGCCCAGCACGTAGAATGCAGGGTCAATGACCACGTAATACAGCGCCATGACGATGGGAAGCTGGATCAACAAAGGCAGACAACCGCTCATGGGGTTGAAGTTCTCCTTCTGGTACAGCTCCTGGATCTCCTGGTTGACCTTTTGCATGGTCGCCTGGTCGTTTCTGCCCTTATAGCGATTGCGGATGGCCATTTCCTTGGGACGCAGCTTTGCCTGCTTGATCGAGTTCTTCTGCTGCGAAATTGCAAACGGCAGCATCAAAATCTCGATGATCAGACCGAAATACAAAAGCGACAGAATATAGTTGTTGGTACCAAAGGTCAGATACTTGGTTGCCCAATTCAGACCGCTGCCAATGGCTCTGAGAATCTTATCCAGGAAATTACCGTTGTTCTCAAGGTCAACCGCAGTCTGCATTTCCTCGATGATGGCGTTCGCATCAGCCTCAGTCAGCGCGGTGGGAACGTTTACGTCATCCTTGGACAGCTCACTTGCGTCACGCAGGATCTGCAGCGCATACGCACTTGCCTCATCCCAGCTTGTCATTTCGACAAAGCCTTCCTCGATGGACAGCGTGCTGTCAAACGAAAATTCGTCCTTGTCGTTCAAATAGCTCTCTTTGTACTTGAGATACTTACCGACTGCATTCTTGCCGCACGCTGCCAAAAACAGCTGACGAGCCGCGTCGTTTGCGCTCAGCATCCCGGCAATATCCTCGATGGAGTCATCGTCAAGCGTAGCCGCAGGGGCGGTCACTTCCTCCTCGGTGGTCGCTTCAGTGGTTGCCTCGGTGTCGGCTACGGTGCTCTCCTCTGCAAAAGCCACGGGAGCAGCAACGCCCATCAGCACAAATACCAGCATCAATCCTGCAATCAGTTTTACAAACACAGACTTTACGTCCTGATTGTGCATAGTCATGTTTTTCCTCTCCTTGCCCCAAAGGGCAAAGATCCTTACCTCAAAGGGTAAAGAATTCCTCTCACGTATTTTTCAGGCCCTATGGCCTGTCTTGGGAAATGCGCCCTCATACCTTGTCGGAACCGAACAAAGCGGGGCTGCCCGACGCTCAGTCGGACGCGTTGTCACTGCTATCTCCGTCAGATTTTTTCGTTTTTTTTATACCGCCATCCCATAGTTTTAAACCCTGTCATCGGCACGGGATCGTATCCCGCAGGGCAACACGGATTGCACCGCAGAATGCGCCACGCAGTCAATAACGAGGCAACAACAAAGCCACGATGTGTATACGCTTCAAGAGCGTAGGCAGAACACGTAGGGGTAAACCTACATGTGGGATGCGGCTTGAGCGGGGATAAAAACTTCCTGTAAAAGCGTATGAGCAGTTTACATAAATAATTCATGGGGTATTTTCCTTGGTATACATATCCAGCTTTTGCATGGCACGAGAAAGATCCGCATATACGTCACGCGAGGATTTGCCCGCGATCTCGGGCTTTGCGCTGATCACGATCAGATACCCGGTCTTGAGCGGCTTTCGCTTGACCATTTCTCTGTACGCTGCGCGAATGATGCGCTTGGCGCGGTTGCGCTGCACAGCCCCGCCCACCTTTTTGGTGACCGAGAGCCCCAGCCTGTTGACGTATTTCTTTTCGGGATGTGCCAGCATCAGCCTTTTTGCAGCATAATCCTTGAGGACGTAGACTGCGACAGTCTTGCCCACAAAGCGTCCGCCTTGTCTGAATGCCTTCAGATACAGGTGATTTTCTTTGATTGCGGTTTCCTTCACCCTGTATGCCCCCTTGTCCTTTTGTCTTTTGTGCCGATCGTTTTTCCGTAAGTTTTTTGATGATAATGCGTTTGTTTTACTTCGCAAAAAAACCCCGATGACTTTTAACAACGAATAGCGATGTGTAGTAGGTCACCGGCGGTTTTTATGTGTGATTTTCTTTCTGGCGAAAATCAGTATGTCAGTCTCTTTCTGCCCTTTGCACGACGTCTCTTGAGAACGTTTCTGCCGTCAGCGGTCTTCATTCTCTTTCTAAAACCGTGCTCCTTCTTTCTCTGACGCTTTTTAGGTTGATAAGTTCTAAGCATGTTTGGCACCTCCTTGCTGATCAATATCGGAAGCGTATCGTTTCACAGCCGACATTTTCGCTTTTACACAATGACATCATATATTATATACACAAAACCCCTGAATTGTCAAGTGTTTTTTGAAAATTTCAAAAGATTTTTCGCAAAAAAATCCTTTACATATCCTCCACGCGCACCACAGCACCGTCCGCGGGGAGCTTTTTGATGATTTTATTCCACAAAACCATCAGGAAAATGATGCTCATGGCGATTGACATCAGCTCCGCGATGGGGAACGCCCACCAGATAATATCCAATCCGCCGACCTTCGCCAGGACAAATGCTGCAGGCAAAAGCACCACCAACTGACGCGCGATGGATACGAACATGGAAAACAGGCTCTTGCCAAACGCCTGAAACACGGCCGAAATGGTGATTGAGAATCCCGCTAAAATAAAGCTGAGCGAAATGGTGCGCAGAGCAATCTCCCCGTAATACATGGCATCCGAGCCCTCGGTGACGTTGAAGATCCCCAGCATCTGTGCCGGGAACAGCTGCATGAGTACCATCCCCACCAGCATAAAGCTAACCGCAAACACGCAGGATACGCACACCACGCGCACGATTCTCTTTCTCTTTTGCGCACCGTAGTTATAGCCCACAATGGGGATCAGTCCGTTATTGAGCCCAAACACCGGCATAAACACAAAGCTTTGCAGCTTGAAATAAATACCCAGCACGTTTTGTGCGGTGGTGGTCAGCGCGCCAAAGCTGTTGAAGATCAAATTCAAGCCGCCTGTCATGACCGAGCCGATCGAACCCATGATGATGGACGGAATACCGATAACGTAGATTTCCTTGATCAGCTTGAGGTCCGGCTTGAAACCGCGGAAGGTCAGATGCACCTCTTTATTGCACTTGTGATTGAGAATGATACCGAAAATGGCCGATGCGATCTGTCCGAGCACCGTAGCGATCGCAGCACCCGCAACGCCCCAGCCAAAGCCAAACGGCATGGTAATGGCACCGCCAAACAAGGGCGTGCCGCCCTCCAGGATCAAAAACGGATCCAGCACGATATTGATAATGGCACCCAAGCCCTGGGTATACATGGACAGCATGGTATTGCCCGACGATTGCATCAGCTTTTCCACCGTGACCTGCGCACACATACCAAACGAGCAAACAAGGCAAATGCTAAGATAGGTCGTACCCTCGGTCACAACGGCAGCGTCAGACTGATTCATGATCTGCATAAACGGCTTTGTCAGAAACAAACCGATCAGCAAAAAGACGATATAGCTGCAGCCGGCCAAAAACATGCCGTTTGCCGCGATGGCGTTTGCTGTTTTTTGATCCTTCATGCCCAGGTTGCGCGAGATCAACGCGTTGATACCCACGCCCGTACCCACCGTGACCGCGATCATCAGATTCTGCACGATGAACGCAATGCTCAGCGCTGCAATAGCGGGAGAATCTCCCTCGCCCGCATAAGGAATATACGACACGAACATGGTATCCACCACGTTGTAAAGCGCCTGCACCAGCATGGATGCGATCATGGGCAGCGCCATGGTCAAAAGCAGCTTTGTGACGGGCATTGTACCCATTTTATTTTCTTTTACGATGTTTTCCGCCAAATCTTTCTTTCCTTCTTCTTTCTTTCAATTTCACACTAAATTTCATTATACCATATCTTGCGCGTAAGGTCAACCGCCATTCGCGAATTTTGGCGAAACGAATGACTCCTCCCCCTCCCCCCGCGCACCTTTTGGACAAAATGCGACGCTTTTTGCGTTTTCCTTTTCACATTTTTCATTGACTTGACGCGCAAAAGATGCTATAATAATGTAAAATCTGTCAAGAAGGAGGGGATGAAGTGAATCCGATCATCAAGGAAGCGGATTTTCGCCGTGAAATCAAGGGTGAGGTGCGCTCCTGCTATTTCTTTTTCGGTGAGGAGGATTACCTCAAAAACGCGGCGCTTAAGCAGGCGCGTGCAGCACTTGGTGGGGATCCCGCCTTTGACATTTTCAATTACGTGATCATAGACGGCCGCGAATACACCGCAGACAAGCTGTTAGACGCGCTGGCTCCTCCGCCCATGATGGCAGATCGCAAGCTGATCATTTTGCAAAACCTTGACCTTGTGGGCATCAAGCAAAGCGACTTTACCGAGCTTTGCCAGGTGTTGACCGCGCTGGAGGACTACGATTACAACACGCTGATCATTACCACGGCCGCGGACGGCTTTGCACCGGGCAATCTTCCCAAAAGGCCCTCCGCACAGCTCAGCGCACTTGCAGAGCTTGCAGTTCCCGTGCAATTTGAGCGCTCCACCCCCGCAAAGCTTGCAGCCTGGGCGCAAAAGCATTACGCCTCACACGGTGCAAGTGCCTCAGCACAGATAGCGGCATACACCGTGGACCTGTGTGGACGCGACATGTTTGCGCTGGTTTCCGAGATAGATAAGATCGCATGCTACGCCCTTTCGCAGGGGCGAACCGAGGTGACGCAGGGGGATGTGGAGCTGGTGGCCACGCCAGCAACCGAATACGGAGCCTTTGCCTTTGCCAATGCCATTACCGAGGGACGTCGCGCGGACGCTTTGCAGATCCTTGACGACATGAAATTCCGCCGCATTGAGCCTATGATCATTCTTGGCGAGGTGATCGGCATTTACAGCGAGCTGCTTTCGATCAAAACGCTTGCCGACAAGGGATATTCCGCTCCCGAGATCTCGGCAGAGCTGAAAATGAACGAATACAAATTGGCCCGTTACCTCAAAAGCCTGCGCAGTACCCCGACAGAGCGCGTACACGCTGCCGTTCGCGCAGCGGCACTTGCCGATATTGAGCTGAAATCGGGTGCCAAAGGCTATGCACCGCTTGAAAAACTGATCTGCTCATAAATCAAAACATAAAGGAGAATTGCCATGAAGATCCTCAATTTCGGTTCTTTGAATTTAGACTACGTATATTCCGTTGACCATTTCGTTGCCGAGGGCGAAACGCTGGCATCCTCGGTGCGCAACACCTTTTGCGGCGGTAAGGGACTCAACCAGTCGGTCGCGCTTGCACGTGCCGGTGCGTGCGTATACCATGCGGGCAGCGTAGGCCCTGAGGGCGGCATGCTGACCGATATGTTACAAAGCGCGGGCGTGGACGTGACGTACACAAGACAGGTGGACACTCCCACAGGACACGCCATCATTCAGGTGGATCCCAAGGGACGCAACTGCATTCTGCTGTTCGGAGGTGCAAACCGTTGCAACGATCAAGACTATATCGACCATGTGCTTTCCGACTTTGAAGCAGGCGACTGGCTGGTACTGCAAAACGAGATCTCCGGTCTTGCGCACCTCATTTCCTCTGCCAAGGCCAAGGGCATGACCGTTGTGCTCAACCCCTCCCCCTTTGATCTGAGTCTGGTGGCAGCGGGGCTTGGCAAGGTGGATTACCTTTTGCTCAACGAAACCGAGGGCAAGCAGCTGACCGGCTACGACGCGCCCGACAACATTCTCCACGCCATTCGCGCAGCCTACCCCGACATGCGCGTAGTTTTGACGCTTGGCAAGGACGGTTGCATTTACGATGACGGCACACAACGCATCTCGCACGGCATCTATCCCGTCAAGGCCGTGGACACCACCGCTGCAGGCGACACCTTTACAGGATTTTTCATTCAAGCGATCAGCACGGGTGCTGACGGTGCGCAGGCCATTCGCCGCGCAAGCGCGGCAAGCGCGATTGCCGTTTCCCGTCCGGGTGCCGCTCCCAGCGTTCCCTCCGCCGAGGAAGTGGACGAATTTTTGAAGAATGCGTAACAAATCATGAAAGAAAAACCGCTCATGCGAGCGGTTTTCTTTTTTTATTCCACGCTGACTCCCGTGATCAAAACGATCGGGCAAAGTCCTTGGGGTTGGTCGTTTGGCACGATGGCAAAGATCACGTCCACCGTCTGTCCGGCATACGCCGCCAGTTCGGCACACACACCGGAGGGTGCTCCCTCAACACCTTGGAACACGATCTTATCGGGATGCTCCAGCACGTCATAGCCCGTACCGGCCAAAAAGCTGTTGCCTGCATTGGTAATGCCGTTTGAGGGTGTCAGCGGATCAAAGGCCGCGCGTCCGTACAGCGAGCATTCCTGCCAGGTCTTGCCGCCGTCGGCCGACCACATATACTTTTCAATACCGCCGCGTGCCACAGCCCATCCTGCAATAGCCAGCTTGCCGCCATCCACGGTGGAGGCATTGTAATCAATGATATCCAAGCCCTTATCCGAGCTGCTGCCGCGCGAATTGTACGGGCCGTCACCGTCGCCTGCGCCGTTGATAAAGTCAATAAACGCGGTGAAGCGAACGTCGGAGACGCTGTAGCCGCTCGAAGCATCCACGCAGTCGGAGAAGGTGGGAGGCGCGGAGGGCTGATCGGGCTCAGTACCCTCTTCCGGTTTTTGCTCACTATCGGGCCAGCCTGCGAAATCCTTATCGCATACGATTTTGAAGGTGCGGCTTTCGGCATCTTCCATGCTGAACGCAAATGCATAAGAGTAGGTACCGTTGCGGTCATAATATACGGTATAGCCGTCGTAGTAGTGCGAATATCCCTTACTATCGGGCGTCTTGGAGGAATTGACGGTCAGCTCTACCCATTCGCCGCCAACCTTTTCATAGATTACGGGAACGGTCAGCTTATCAAAGCCGTAGATGCGGACCGCCTTATTGTTCGAGCCGCCCGTGACGGTAAATTCGGCACTCTTGCCGTTCGTTGACTGCACCATGGGTACGTATACGCTATCCAACGCCTTGCCGTCCTGTACGGTCAGCTTAACACCCTCCAAGCAGGTGTTGCGACGAATTTCCTGCATATTGGAATCATCGGTGGAGGTATAGAAGCCCCAGGGCGAGATGATCAGGCACAGCTTCATGGTATCTCCCGCCTTGAGCGTCACGTCTGCAAGATCCAAGGACAGGCTGTACTTGGAGTTCTGCCCCACCAGGACGAAGCCCGCGTCACACTTCTGCCCGCCAACGGTCATTTCCGAACCATAGATCACAAAGCCCAGGTTGACGTTATTGTATACCCAGTCCTCTGACGTAGCTTCCAGATCGTAAAGCGCCACGTAAGGATACTGATCACCAAGCTTGAGCACCTCGGGGGTAGATGATGCGTTGACCGTGCCCTGCACGACCTTGTTGCCCGTACCGAGATAGCCGATCTTTTTGTAAGCGCCCGCATAGCCCTCCAGGGAATAGAACGAGAAATCCTTGGCAAAATCAGCGATGCTGATATCCGCAAGCACCTCGTAGTTGATCTCGTAGTAAGCGCGCAGCTCGTCGGTCTCGGGCAACTCTACGTGATTGTACGAAACCTTGATCTTGCCGTCGTCCGAGATATAATCCATCTTGACGTCGGTGTAGGTCGGGCCGGAGGAAATGATGTTATTATGATAGTTCTCTGTTGCTACGTGATTGCCCTGGGCATCGGTATATTGCAGGAAATACTGGAAGCCGCCGTGAGTATGCTGCGGCTGATTTCCGTATCCCTGCCCCTCGGGCAATTCAAACCAATAAGGCATGGACATGGAACGGAAGTCGGGCAAGGTCCACAGATCGCGCGCACCGTACCAGGGGCTGATGCAGCTGGTCTCTGTCGTACCCAGCGAGAGGTGATAGTAAGGCCAGAAGTACTGAATGGAGGAAAGCTGCTTGAGCGGGATCTGTCCCCAGTTCATGTACAGATTCAACACGGTCAGATCAACCGTTTCGCCCGCTTTGAGAGAAATGGGGAAATAAGTTTCAGAATAGGAAGGATCACCCGGATCGAACACAGGCTCTTCATTTTCGCCCTTGAAGTTCTTGCAGATCATAACGGGAATGGGCAGAAGCATGTCGTTCTTGTCCAAGATCAACGCGTTTTCACCGCAGCCACTGGAGGTGGTGGTGTATACGTAAACGGTGCGGTCACTCTCTGCCGTGATCGAAATATCGGCGGAATAGTGGCGATTTTGCTCGGTAAAGAAGGGATCGTTAAAGCCCGCGCTGCCACCAATACTGTAGCGGTACGCGCCTCTGAGCGCATCGTAGCCGATATACGCAGAGCCCTCTATGCTCTGCAAGGGATTGCGCTCATATTCCGCCTCGATCAGGAACGCATCAAAGCTGTGGCTCTCGTCTGTATACAGACGGTGGCCCATATAGAAATCGTCACCGGTGGAGTCGGGGTTAGCCCACAGCTCACCGCCCTTAGGGCATGCGCTTTGCGTCACGGTATAAATGCCGTTCGCAAGCGTGACCGTCAGCTTGCCGCTGTTCTCGTGCGGCAGCAGGATAAAGCCGAGAATGCCCGCGTCCTTAACGTCAAAGCCCACGTACTCGCAGCTGTCAAAGTCCACGCCGTCCAAGGAGTCGTGTGTACCGTTCTTATCCTTGACGATCAGCTTATCCACGCCGTCCGCAGGGATATTGGTGATCATACCAAGGCTTTCAATGCCGGTCACCTTTTCGGTAGCAACAAAGTGCAGCACCTGATTCATTTTATCGGAATAGGTATGGAAGGTTCGATCAAGCAGAACTGCGGGAGCCGACATATCCAACGCAATCGCCTTGATGTCCTTGATCTGTACCGTCTGGCCGGTGCCACCGATATCAAAGCGCAAAGAGGTAACAGCCCCCGTATAGTCAGCAGTATCACTCAGCACCAGCGTATACGTGTTCCATTCACCGTTTCCCAAAAGGTTAAAGCGCACACTTTGCTCTGCGTTATGCCCCGTGCTGTCTCCGGCAATAAAGTACAGCTCACCCGAGGTGGCAGCGGTCTTGACCGAGAATTGCACGGCGTTGTACTGCTCTGCCTGATAGAAAAGCCCCTTCCTGTGGGTGTTCTTCACAGTATAAACGTAAGGATCAAAGCCGTCTGCCGTATAGGAGATCACACCGTCCGAAACCTTGAAATCGGCTACGTCGTGATCTCTCATGTTCCCTTTGGTGATGGAAAACTCCATCTGATCGGTCACAGCAGCACCGCCCATAAAGTTTTGTCCCATGACGTGCGTATCGTAGTAGTAATAGCTCAAGCGGTAAATGTTGGTGTACGGTGTAGCAGTGGATTCGGAGGCAAGGTAGGTCTTGCCGTCCTCCATGGTAATAAAAACGTCCATAGTGTTTTCCAGATAAACACCGCCCTTAGCGTTGGTCAGCGAGGTGACCAGCATATCGCTTGCGGGCGAAAGGTTGTAATTCAGGTGCATATTCTGATTTTCTATGCGATAGGTCGTGCGGGCGGGATTTGCATAATACGCCTGCACGCCGTCGGCCAGGCGGTTGGCCTGCATGATGGTGTTGGCATACGGCCCCGTCAGCACCGGCTCAACGTAACCGGGATCATCCGGCCCCGGCTCGGTACCGGGAGCTGTGCCCTGATCGGTGGTGGCACCTGTCTGTTTCTCGGGATCGTCCGTTTGGGGATCGCGCCCCTTGCATGACGTCATGCATGCGCTCGAAAGCAAAACGAAGGACAAGATCAAAAGAAGAATCCGTTTCAGCTTCATAATACAAATTCCTTTCCGCTGGGTAATAGGTTATATATATTGTACATGATTTTTCCATCCCTGTCAATCGGTAACGCGAAGAATCTCGCGCTTTGTCGCCTGTTTTTTTGGTCGTTTTGTAAAAAGTTTTACAAAGATCTCCTCATTTCCTCTTGCATATTGCTCAATCTTCGTGTATAATGAATGTAGTATGTGCATATGAAAGGACGATTTATATGACCTTGACAGAATTTGAAAAAAAACGCCCCTACCTGATCTGCGTGGACAGCGACGGCTGCGCCATGGACACCATGGACGTCAAGCATTTCCGCTGCTTTGGCCCATGCATGGTGGACGAATGGGGACTTGACACGTGGCGCGACGAGATCCTTGCACGCTGGAACGAGATCAATCTGTACACCGTTACGCGCGGCATCAACCGCTTCAAGGGCCTTGCCGCAGCGCTTGGCGAGATCCATACGCGCTACACTCCCATCGACGGCATCGACGATCTGATCGATTGGGCCGAGCACAGCCCCGAGCTTTCAAACGCAGCGCTTGGCCGCATGATCGAGCAATACCCCGAAGAAAAGATCTTTGCCAAGGCACTTGCATGGAGCGTGGCGGTCAACAAGGCCATTACCGCCCTGCCCGACGAGGTCAAGCAGCCCTTCCCGCTTGCAAAAGAGGCACTTGCGCACGCGCACACCTTTGCCGACGTGGCCATCGTTTCCAGCGCGAACCTTGACGCGGTGCTGGCAGAGTGGCAGGAGCACGGACTTCTTGCGCACGTGGACGTGGTCACCTCACAAAACGACGGCAGCAAGGCGCATTGCATCTCCAAGCTGCTGGAGCGCGGCTACGATCCCGCATGCGTGATCATGTGCGGCGATGCACCGGGTGACCTGGCGGCTGCCGAGAAAAACGGAGTGTACTTCTACCCCATCTTAGTTAAGGCCGAAAAGCAAAGCTGGGAGGAATTTATAGAGACGGCCTCTGCCAAGCTGCAAAACGGCACGTACGGCGGTGACTACGCAGACCAAAAAAAGCGCGATTTCTACAGCAATTTAGGTGAAAATTAATTTGAAGGAGATATAAAAATGATCGATCTGAAAGCAAAACCCTATTATCTGTCCGACGAGGACGTCGCATGGGTACAGGACACCATCGCGGGCATGACTCCCGAGGAAAAGGTTGGCCAGCTGTTCTTCCAGCTGACCGCAAGCCAGGACGAGGAGTATCTCAAGGAGCTCATGGAAAAGTTCCACCTGGGCGGCTGCCGCTATAACGGCATGCCCGGTGCGAAGGTGCTTGAGCAAAACAAGATTCTGCAAAAGTATGCAAAGATCCCCGTATTCATCGCGTGCAACCCCGAAAAGGGCGGCGATGGCGTTTGCCCCGACGGCACGGCAGTCGGGGCGGGCATCAAGGTTGGCGCAACCGGCAAGACCGAATACGCCTATGCAATGGGCGAGGTCTCGGGCGCGCAGATCGCAGCAACCGGCTGCAACATGGCGTTCGCGCCCGTTGTGGACATTCTCTATAACCACGAATGCGAGGAGGTTCTCTCCCGATCCTTCGGTAACGACCCTGGC
>JAZQYT010000276.1:0-10768 GCA_045633665.1 Eubacteriales bacterium
AAAAAGGCTCTGAAAAATACTTTTCAGAGCCAAAATGGTCGGAGTGACAGGATTCGAACCTGCGGCATCGACGTCCCAAACGTCGCGCGCTACCAACTGCGCCACACCCCGAAGTGTGAAAAATATTCGATTTTTAGGTCATTTTCCGTAAGTGGTCAAATCTGTGGTCAAAACATTTTGTCGGTGTTTTTTTGAAAAGGCAAACCGCCGAAAAAGTCAATGTTTACAAGGGTTTTCGAGCGTTTGAAAAATCAAGAAGCGAAACCCGCCTGCATGCTCCCAAAGCTAGCGAGCTATTATTTCGACTTCGGCGAAATTCTTGCGCACACACCTCGGTATTTCAGGGTGCCGCATTCGCAGCACCCTGAATCTGTATGGGTTGTTCCCTCTTTTGAGATTACTCCTTGTCCTCACCGTCGATGGCTTCGAGATCCTCGATGTCATCCTCGTCGATGATGCAAGCGAACTTTTCGCCGCATGCGGGGCAACGGAGGTTTTCCTCATCGATATCGCCCTCAAAGCAGATAATCTCGCCGCAAGAGGGGCATTCAACCTCGAAGATTTCCTCGAACTCGTCTTCAAGATCCTCCAGATCCTCGTCGAAAGGAATGTCGCACTCCAGGCCGCAGCTTTCGCAGTCGCCGTCGCACTCTTCCCAATCCTCGTCATCCCAGTCCTCGTCGTCCTCGTCGAAGTCATAATCGCCTTCGTCCAAGAGGTAATCCTCAACATCGCCAAGATCGGTATCGATCTCGTCTACGTATTCCTCCAGATCAGCAAGATCCTCGTCGAGCTCGTCGACCAGGTCAGCAAGATCCGAGGTCAGTTCGATCAGCGCAGTGATCAGCTTGCCCTCTGCGCTCTCCTTATCGTAATTCAAGCCGTCTGCCAAGCCCTTGAGGTAAGCAGCCTTTTCGGTAATGGTCATGATACTCTTTTCCTTTCTGTGAATTCGCAGCCCTCGCTGCAGAAAAGCTTATGCTCTGGACAGATACTCGCCGGTTCTGGTGTCGATCTTGAGCATATCGCCCACGTTGATGAACAGGGGAACCTTGATCTCTGCGCCGGTTTCCAGAGTTGCGGGCTTGAGGGTGTTGGTTGCGGTGTTACCTGCAAAGCCGGGATCGGTGTCGGTAACCTGCAGCTCTACGAATGTGGGGGGCTCTACTGCGAAGATGTTGCCCTTGTAGGACATGATCTTGCAGAACATCTCTTCCTTTACGAACTTAAAGGAATCGCCAACCTTGTCGTGAGCAACCAGGGTTTCTTCCCAGGTCTCGGTGTCCATAAAGTGGTACAGGTCGCCATCGTCGTAAGAATACTGCATATCCTTTCTGTCGATGTACGCGTTCTCGAACTTATCTGTGGGAGAGAAGGTTCTTTCCACAACAGTGCCGGTAATGACGTTCTTGATCTTGGTGCGCACGAATGCTGCACCCTTACCGGGCTTTACGTGCTGGAATTCGATAACCTGGAATACGTTACCGTCCATATCAAAAGTGATGCCGTTCTTAAAATCGCCAGCTACTACCATTTTGTTTGTCCTCCAATATTAACCGTTAATAATTTTGGTCTGATTATACAGTTCATTTTATTATACACCAATCCCGCGCGTTTTTCAAGGGGGTTTTGCACATTTTTTGCGGGGAATGCAAGGTTTTTTCGCAAAAAAACAGAAAAATTGCCCCGAGGCGAGCGGACACTTGCCTCGGGGTGTGGATTTTGGAACTATTACATAATTTTATACATTTTACCTGAATTTATTAACTATGGTGGCAATCAACCATAAGATGCCTAATGATAATCCCAGTAATGTATACATCGTAACACTTCCGATAATTGCGGTCTTTACCGACAGTCCATCAGGATTGTTTCCAAAAGCACCGCTTATTACGATACCTAAACAATACAGACAATACTTTAAAAAATCCCACATGTTATATTGCCTCCTAAAAATCATTCATGACAGATCCCAGTGTTCCACTAATAAATCTAATGCCACCTGCTTTTATGGCAGGAATGCTCCATGTAACAGGGGACGGTTCTCTGTTACATGATTTTTTCTTTATAAGTTTTGCGAAATTTTCGCATGTTGTAACAGAGAAGTGTCACTTGCTCACTTTTTCTACCACCTCACAAATTTGGGTGTTAGGATAATACCGGATCACGTACGTTTCACCTATCTCGACATTTTTTACGTGTAAAATAATATATTGATCTTTTTCGATCAGATAAAATTTCGGGTTACTGTTTACTTGTTGTCCATTCCCATCGTAATCAATTCTTGAAACCGTGAATTCTACAACTACCGCCTTCTCTTCAACGAACGTGTTATCGGAAATATAGTGATAATCCTTCAAGCATTGCGCAAAGTTAACAGCAGAGATTGCGACCAATGATACGGTAATGCAGGAACAGACAATCAACAGAAGACCCCCATATTTTTTGCCTGAAACTCTTTTCATGAAAACAAATCCCAAAACAAACAAAGATACGAAGACAATTATCCCGGCTAAGGATAAGTAAAACAGTGACCAGTAAGTCTTGACCATGATTGAGTTCTCCTAACGTACGAATGCAGCATGAGTGGCTCGGCTCCCTGTTACGCGCGGACACGTCACGCTGTTTTCATCACCATTATAGCACATGGCTTGCCGATTTGCAACACCGTAAAGAATTTTGCGAATCTGACGCAGTACGGATGAATTTGATGAATTTGTTTTTCACTTTTTTGCGCTGTGCTGTTGACATTTGGTCGCAAATCGGGTACAATAATTATATATGCCGTTTTTTGCCCTGCTCTGTGCGGAGAAAAACGGCGGAATTCGGAGGAAGTGACTTTGATCTTCAGCATGACCGCCTTTGGGCGTGACAAGCAGACCGTTGCAGGCAAGGACATTACTGTCGAGATCCGCTCGGTCAACAACCGATTTTTTGATTGCTCGGTACGCATGCCCCGCGCATTTTCGTACCTTGAGGAAAAGATCAAGCCCTACCTGCAAAGCCGCGGTATTGCACGCGGCAAGGTGGACGTGAACATCTCGATCGACGTGTTGGACACGCAGGGCGTTTCCATCGTGCTTGACGAGGGCTATGCCAAGGGCTATTTGGACGCGCTTTACGCTTTGCGCGACACGTTTGGCCTTGCAGACGACATCAGCGTGATGACCGTGGCTCGCAACCAGGACATTTTTAAGGTCAAGAAGCCCGAGGAGGACACCGAGCGCGACTGGCAGGCACTTTTGCAGGTGCTCTCTGTTGCCACCGACCGTTTCCTTGACGCGCGCCGCGCCGAGGGCGCACGCATTGAAGCCGACCTGCGCGGCAAGATGCAGGCCATTATGAGCCGCGTGGACACCATTGAGCTTCTCTCCGGTGACGACATTGTGACCTACCGCGACCGCCTGGAGGAAAAGATCCGCGCGGTGCTTGCGGATGCTGTGATCACCGTGGACGAAAACAGACTTTTGACCGAATGTGCCATTTATGCAGACAAGGTTGCCATTGATGAGGAGCTGGTTCGCCTGCGCTCGCATTTCGTGGCCTTTGAGCAATACTTACAGGGCGATCAGCCCGTTGGCCGCAGCATTGATTTCCTTTTGCAGGAGATCAACCGCGAGATCAACACCACAGGCTCCAAATGCACCAACGCTGCCATTGCAAAGCTGGTGGTTGAGGTCAAGACCGAGCTTGAAAAGATCCGCGAACAAATTCAGAACATTGAATGATATTAAGGAGTTTAGAGTATGAACTTTATTAACGTAGGCTACGGAAATATGGTAGCGGTGGAGCGCATCGTGACGCTGGCCGCCCCCGACTCCGCTCCCATCAAGCGTCTGATTCAGGACGCAAAGGACGCAGGCCGCGTCATTGACGTCACCTGCGGCAGAAAAACGCGTGCCGTGATCATCACCGACTCCGAGCACGTCATTCTCTCGGCTCTGCAGGCCGAAACCATTGCCAACCGCCTGACCACCGACCAGGATTACGACGGCGGCGAAGAAGAGGAAGAATAATAAAAATTTATCTAAATATATCGAATTTTTGAAAGGAATTCATTATGCTTTATCCTACCATTAACGATTTGACAAAGAACGAATTCAACCGCTATGAGCTGGCTATCGCTACCGCAAAGTGCGCGCGCATCATCACCGGCGAATACGTCAAGCAGCGCGAGCAGGCTGAGGCTTCCATGACCGGTAATAAGGAAACCGACAAGCCCCTGAACGCTCTGATCGACAAGGAAGTCAGAGATGAAAAGGCTGTTAAGATCGCCATCGGCCGCATCCACAAGGGCGAGTACAAGATCGTCAGAGAGCAAGAAGAGCCTGCCGAGGAGCAGGTCTGATCCCCCCTTTCCAAAGGAGTGAATTTTTGTGAACCGTAACGAAGGCGCACCAGAATACGCAGGTGTCTATATTTTAGACAACCCCTACTGCATTGATGCCTCCTACGATTACTATATCCCCCAAGACATGCGCGCCGCGGTATCCCCCGGCGTGTTTGTCACTGTACCGTTCGGACACGGAAACCGCAAGCAGATCGGCGTGGTTGCCAAGGTACACAGCAGTGCCACGGCAAAGCGCATCAAAAGCATTGCTGGACTGTGCTCCGAGCGGATTTCCTTATCTGCGGAAATGCTGGCCCTTTGCCTTTGGCTGCATGAGCAAACGCTCTGCACCGTGGGCGAGGCGGTTCGGTGCGTGCTTCCCTCGGCTTCCATGTCGCATATCGTGGACTATTTTCGTCCCGCGCCCGACGTCACGCCTGAGGATCTTGACAAGACGCTGGACGCAGCGCACCTTTTGGTATTCAATTACATCATAGCACGCGGCAACGTCAGCATCAACGCGCTTCGCGCACGCTTTGGCGCGGGTGTTGAGGAGATCGTTTGTGCGCTGACCGACAAGGGCTTTGTGCAAAAGGTCGCAGAGGAAAAGCAAGGCTCGGACGGGGTTTTTACCACGCTGTATTCGCTCTGCGCTTCCAGAGAAGAGGCGCAAAGATCGGCTGACGGTGACAAAACTGCCTCCGTGCGCCTGACCTCGCAAAAGCAGAAGGCGCTGCTTTTACGCGCACTTTTGCTTGACCGCCCCGCAGATAAGGACGAGCTTTGCAAGGACACCGATGCAGGTCCTGCGCAGCTCAAGGCTTTGGTGGAAAAGGGACTGCTTTCCACCGAAAAAAAGCAAATATACCGCAATCCGTATGCCATTCCCGCAGACTTTACCCCTGCGCCCGATCCCGTGCTAAACGAGCAGCAATCTGCTGCGGTCAGCACGCTGATCGAGCTTGCAGACAGCGGGCAGGCGCGCGCGGCACTTTTGTTCGGCGTGACGGGCAGCGGCAAAACCTACGTCATGGCCAAGCTGTTGGACAAGATCTTGGCCGACGGTAAGGGTGCGATCTTAATGCTGCCCGAGATCTCGCTGACACCGCAATCGGTGGCGCTTTTCTGCGCAAGATACGGCAACACGGTGGCCGTGATCCATTCCGGGCTTTCCGCAGGAGAGCGGCAAGACGCTTACGCGCGCATCAGCGCAGGACAGGCCAGACTTGTGATCGGTACGCGCTCGGCTGTGTTTGCCCCCGTGCCAAACCTTGGCCTGATCATTATGGACGAGGAGCAGGAGCATACCTATAAATCCGACCAGGATCCCAAATACCACGCGCGTGACGTGGCCCGCTGGAGATGCGCACACAACAAAGCGCTCTTGCTGCTGGCCTCGGCTACCCCTTCGCTTGAAAGCTACGCCAAGGCGCAGGCAGGGACTTATACACTGCTGACGCTTAGTGAGCGTTACAATAAAACCAACCTGCCCGAGGTCACGGTTGCCGATATGCGCGAGGGCGCAGCCAAGGGGCTGACCTCTCCGCTCGGTACGCTTTTGACCGACGCGTTGAACCAAACGGTGGAATCGGGCAGACAGGCCGTGCTGTTTCTCAACAGGCGCGGATACCACCGCTTTATCTCCTGTGCCTCTTGCGGTACGGCCATTACCTGTCCGCACTGCTCGGTGGCCATGACGTATCACGTCAAAAACGGCACGTACTCGGACGGCGAGCTGGTCTGCCACTGGTGCGGCACGCGCATGCAAGTACCGCAAAAATGCCCTTCCTGTGATTCTCCGCACCTGCGGCATACGGGCTTTGGCACACAGCGCGTACAGCAGGAGCTGGAAATGCTGCTCCCGGACGCACGCGTGATGCGCCTGGACGCGGACACCACCTCAGCTAAATTTTCTATGGACAAGCTGCTGGGCGATTTCCGCGACGGCAAGGCCGACGTGATGATCGGCACACAGATGGTGACAAAGGGACACAACTTTCCCGACGTCACGCTTGTGGGCGTGCTTTTGGCGGACGCCTCGCTTTACGTAGACGACTACCGCGCAGCCGAGCGCACCTTTGCCATGCTGACACAAGTCATCGGCCGCGCAGGACGCGGTGACGTGCAAGGCCGCGCCATCATTCAGACCAACAACCCCGACAGCGACGTGATCACGCTGGCCTGTGCGCAGGACTACCACACCTTTTATGAGCGCGAGATCAAGCTGCGCCGTCTGTTGACCTTCCCGCCCTATTGCGACATTGTGCTGATGACGCTGACCGCATCCGACGAAAAGGAGCTGATGATCCATGCCGTGCGCTTGCGCGAGGAGCTGGAGCGCCTTGGCTCGGGTGACTTTTGCGACGTGCCTATGATGATCTTCGGGCCTTTTGAAGCCCCTGTGTACCGCGTGGAAGAAAAATATCGCATGCGGCTGGTCATCAAATGCAGGCTGGACAAGCGCTCCCGCGAGCTTTTTTCCAAAATTTTGATCCGTTTTGGCAAGGACGGTGCAAAAAAGCCCGTCCTGGGTATAGATTTCAACCCATCTTCACTATAATATTAAGGAGTTTGACTCATGGCTAAATTGAGAATTGTAAAATACGGCGACGACGTGCTTCGCAAGACCTGTCGCCCCGTGGAAACCATCACCCCCCGTACCCTGACCTTGATCGACGACATGGTAGAAACCATGCGCGCAGCCGACGGCTGCGGCCTGGCAGCGCCCCAGGTGGGCGTTCTGCGCCGCATTGCTGTCGTCGAGGTAGAGCCCGGTGAGGTTTACGAAATGATCAATCCCAAGATCATCGCACGTGCAGGCACGCAGGAGGATACCGAGGGCTGCCTTTCCCTGCCCGGTAAGTGGGGGACGACGCGCAGACCTATGCACGTCACGGTGCGCTACACCAACCGCAACGGTGAGGTGGTTGAGGTCTCGGGCAGCGGCCTTTTGGCTCGCGCATTCTGCCACGAGCTGGATCATCTGGACGGCGTTCTCTTTATCGATGAGGCGCTGGAAGTAATGGAAGAATAAGACTTCATAGGAGGTGCCGACTATGAAAATACTCTTTATGGGTACGCCCGATTTCGCGGTCTTTACGTTAAGGGAGCTGGTCGAGCGCGGTGAGAACGTGATCGGTGTGGTCACCCAGACCGACAAGCCGCGCGGACGCGGCTACGAGCTTTTGCCCACGCCTGTCAAGGTGTATGCGCAAGAGCACGATATCCCCGTCTATCAGCCCAAAACGCTGCGCGGTGAGGAATTTGCCGCACTTCTTGCACAGATTGATCCCGAACTGATCATTGTGGTCGCTTATGGCAAAATCTTGCCCGTCAACGTTTTGGAATACCCAAAATACGGCTGCATCAACGTACACGGCTCGCTGCTGCCCGCCTACCGCGGTGCCGCTCCCATGCAAAGGGCCATTATGGACGGCTGTGCCACCACCGGTATTACCACCATGTACATGGCAGAGGGACTGGACACGGGCGATATGCTGCTCAAGGCAGCGCTGCCGATCGAGGACACCGACAATTTTGAAACCATACACGACAAGCTGGGCGCACTGGGCGCACAGACCATGCTTGACACGCTGGACGCACTTCGCCAAGGCACGCTTGTCCCCGAGGTGCAGGACGACAGCCTTGCAAATTACGCTGAAAAAATTCAGAAGAGCGATCTGCTCCTCGATTTTTCGCTTGACGCACGCACGCTGCACAATCACATTCGCGGTACCTCTCCCATTCCCCTTTCCTTTACGCACCTGCCGAACGGCTCTTTGCTCAAGGTGTACGCCGCACGCGTATACGACGAGGATAAGTTGCACGACGTAGCGCCCGGTACGGTGGTAAGCCTGGACAATGAAATTCTTGTTGCCTGCGGCAAGGGTACGCTTGCCCTGACTTCTGTCATCCCCGAGGGAAAAAAGCGCATGCCCGCCGCCGATTACATCCGCGGCAGAAAGCTCAGCGTGGGAGATTTACTGGCTTGATGCAGAGCAAAATTCTGTAACGCAAGCAAGCATGATTCCCGCATATGCGTCAGAAAATTTTTCTAGTGCAAACAATCCCAAAAAGGCAGGTTTTCTGCTCCAACGGAGGCTATTTATGTTTTATTTTTCCTTTTTTGACTGGACGTATATCATCCTGATCCCTGCGCTCATCTTTGCATTTATTGCGCAGATACGCGTCAAGAGCGCGTTTGAGGCAGGCAACAGGATCAAGACCGCGCACAATATTACCGGTGCAAAGGCGGCGCGCAAGATCTTGGACGATCACGGTCTTTACGACATTTCCATCGAGCGCGTGGGCGGCCATCTGACCGACCACTACGATCCCAAGATGGGCGTGATCCGCCTTTCCGAGAGCGTTTATGACAGCACGAGTGCTGCAGCAGTCGGTGTTGCCGCGCACGAAGCAGGCCATGCTGTGCAGTATGCAACCAATTACTTCCCCATTCGCGTGCGTGCTGCCATCATTCCCGTGACGCGATTCGGCTCTGTTTTGGCTATGCCCCTGTTTTTGATCGGTCTGTTCATTTCGTATTTCTATCTGCAGACAGTCTCCCCCATCTCCGACCTTTTCATGGTGGGCGGCATTGCGCTCTTCTCCTTCAGTACCATCTTCCAGCTGATCACGCTGCCCGTGGAGTTCAATGCATCCCGTCGCGCTTTGGTGATCTTGGAGGAATGGGGTACGCTGACGGTGGGTGAGCAGCAGGCTGCAAAGAACGTACTCAGCGCTGCAGCTCTGACCTACGTGGCAGCACTTGCCACCTCGCTTGCGCAGCTTTTGCGCTTGCTTGCGATCTTTGGCTCAAGAAGAGGACGTCGCTGATGGAGCAGATGCAAAATCCTGCACGCGCACTTGCGCTGCAGATCCTCAACCGCACCGACTCACAAGGGCAATACACCAACTTAGCGCTTGATTCCGCGCTCAAAAAAAGCGCGCTTTCCGCGCCCGACAAGGCCCTTGTGACCGTACTCGTTTACGGTGTGACCGAGCGCAGACTGACGCTTGACTATATCGCGGACGCGCTTTCCTCGCGTCCGACCGAATCCTTGGACGGCACGGTGCGCAACCTTTTGCGCATGGGACTTTACCAGCTGCGCTACCTGGATCGCATTCCCGCGCATGCAGCCGTGAGTGAAACGGTCGCCCTTGCTCCCAAACGCGCACGCGGCTTTGTCAACGCCGTTTTGCGCGAATATACGCGCCGCGGAAAGGACGTTGCTTTCCCCGACAGACAAACTGACCTGTACCGTTACCTGTCGGTTACTTACTCCGTCCCCGTTCCGCTTTGCAAAAAACTGACAGAGATATTCGGCAACGAGCGCGGAGAAACTATTCTTGAAGCCTTTGGACACGCACCGCCCGTGACGCTGCGCGTCAACACACTCAAGACCTCGCCCGAGCAGATGACGAGCGAGCTTTGCGAGCTTGGTTATCGCGTGCAGGCCTCGGACGTGTTGCCCACCGCGCTGCGCGTACCCGATTTTATTCCCTCCGGCTCTCCGCAGCTGACCGAGGGGCGCGTATTCGTGCAGGATCTTGCCTCGCAGATCTGCGTGGAAGCCTTGGGCGCTTGCCCCGGGGAGCGCGTGATCGACGCTTGCGCCTGCCCCGGCTCCAAAACATTCGGCACAGCCATCCGCATGCACAACGAGGGGCAGATTTTGGCATACGACCTGCACAAAAGCAAGCTTTCGCTGATCGAAAGCGGTGCCGAACGCTTGGGCATCAACATCATTGAGGTGCGCGAGCGCGATGCGCGTTTGCACGATCCCGATCTGCGTAATTTTGCCGACCGCGTGCTTTGCGACGTTCCCTGCTCCGGCTTTGGCGTGCTTGGAAAGAAGCCCGAGATCCGCTATAAGGATCTTTCCGACGCGGCTGCGCTGCCCGATATTCAATTTGCTATTTTGCAGAATTGCTGCCGCTACGTCAAGGACGGCGGTGTGTTGGTCTACTCCACCTGCACCATTTTCCCCGAAGAAAACGAGCAGAACGTAGCGCGTTTCCTGGCCGCGCATCCCGAATTTGCGCCCGAGGATTTCAGCTTCGGCGGCATTTGCTCCAAGGACGGTATGCTGACGCTCACCCCCGACGAGCATGGCACAGATGGGTTCTTTATTGCCAAGCTGGTCAAACGGGCGTAAATACATCAAAAACACCTCTACTGTAGGGGAGGATATCATCCTCCCGCACGAAAGCGGTTTGCAATCAAAATCCCCGCACGCTCTCATTTTTCATCGCGTGCGGGAGGATGATATCATCCCCTACGATAGGAATGCCATACACGATTGAAAACACATACAAGGAAAAAACATGCAAAACATTCTCTCCCTGCTTCCCGAGGAGCTGGAAGCCTTAATGGCGCAGATCGGGGAGCCAAAATACCGCGCGCGTCAGCTCTTTGAGGGGCTGCATAAGGGACTT
>JAZQYT010000277.1:0-24904 GCA_045633665.1 Eubacteriales bacterium
CCGCGGTCAAACTGCATGCCCTCCACAACCTCGGAGTAGGTCTCGGCACTCTTGGATTCCTCGATGGTGATGACACCGTCCGAGGTAACCTTTTCCATAGCGTCAGCGATCAGCTCACCGATGACCTCGTCACCTGCGGAGATAGTGCCGACGCGTGCGATATCTTCCTTGCCGTTGACCTTCTTTGCACTTGCTGCCAGCGCGTCAACCGCTGCGTCAACTGCCTTCTTAATGCCCTTGCGCAGCACCATGGGGTTAGCACCCGCGGTCACGTTCTTCATGCCCTCGCGCACAAAAGCCTGTGCCAAGAGCGTTGCGGTAGTAGTACCGTCACCTGCTGCATCGTTGGTTTTGGTAGCCACCTCTTTAACAAGGGAAGCACCCATGTTTTCTGCCGCATCCTCCAGCTCGATCTCCTTGGCGATGGTCACACCGTCGTTGGTGATCAGGGGAGAGCCGTATTTCTTGTCAAGCACGACGTTTCTGCCCTTGGGGCCGAGCGTGATCTTGACTGTGTCAGCCAGCTTGTCAACGCCGCGAACCAGGGCGTTTCTTGCTTCAATTCCGTACAGAATATCCTTTGCCATTTGTCTTGTTCTCCTTTATTAATAATCAGTCTACAACAGCCAGCACGTCGTCCTCGGAAACGATGACGTATTCGGTGCCGTCCAGCTTGACGGAAGTGCCTGCATACTTGCTTGCGATGACCTTGACACCGACCTTGACGGTCATAGCGGTAAAGCCGCCGTTTTCGGAGGGCTTACCGGGGCCAACTGCCAGAACCTCTGCGATCTGGGGCTTTTCCTGTGCGGATGCTGTGAGAATAATACCTGTCTTGGTCTTTTCTTCCGCCTCGACAAACTTGATAACGACGCGGTTGGAAAGGGGCTTGAGAGTCATGATTTGTTCCTCCTTACATATTGATGCGGCGATTGCCGCGTAATTGATACAATTTTTAGTTGTCGGAATTTAGCACTCCTTCTTTGCGAGTGCCAAACCACAGTACATATTGTACACCAATTTCAGGAAATATCAACCCCTTGCGCCCATAATTCACATATAATTAACAATTTTATTGTTCAGGGTGGGTGCGCGTCTGCTAAAATTCGCCCGCCACGACAAAAAAGCCCTTACGGGCGCATATATTGAAGCAGCAAAGGGGTGAGGGTTTTTGATGGAATGGATCAACGGCAAACTTTTGGGGGTGGGCGTACCCATCGCGCTTGTGCTGATCGGTGTGTTTTTTTGCGTGCGCGTGGGATTTTTATGCGTTTTTCATCCCGGGAAAATGCTTGGCGGCATGCTGTCGCGCACGGGGAGCGGCACCTCTCCCGTGCGCGCCTTGACGCTTGCCTTGGCAGGTACGCTTGGCGTAGGAAATTTGGTGGGGGTTGCTTCGGCCATCTATTACGGCGGGGCGGGCGCGGTGTTCTGGATGTGGGTAAGCGCACTTATGGCCATGTTTCTCAAATATGCCGAGGTGGTGCTGGCTATCTCGCACAGAAGAACGGATAGGGAAGGCAAGCACCGTGGCGGTGCTATGTACTATATTGTAGATTGCTTTACATCGCTTGGCTGCGGTAAGCTTGGAAAATTGTTGGCGGCAGCCTTTGCCGTATTGTGCGTCATAGACGGCATCAGCATGGGTTGTATTATTCAGACCAACGCGATCGGCGGCGTGTTTGAGGGGATCTGCGGTATTCCGGGGATCTGGACGGGGATCGTGCTCGGGGTTGTGACCGCCATCGTCATGCTGGGGGGATCCTCGCGTATCATGCGCGCGACCGACCTGCTCGTCCCCGTCATGACGGGCGGCTTTATGCTGTTGTCCTTGGCAGTACTGGTGCTGCGTGTAGAGGAGATCCCTTCGGCACTGCATAGTATTTTTTCTGCGGTATTTACTCCCAAAAGCGCACTCGGCGGCGTGGGCGGCTTTGCTATGGCAAGGGCCTTGCGCTACGGCACCATGCGCGGCCTTGTTTCCAACGAGGCAGGCTGCGGCACAGCCCCCATCGCGCACGCCTGTGCCGATACCGACCACCCCGCTAAGCAAGGCTTTTGGGGCATTTTTGAGGTGTTTGCCGATACGCTGGTGTTGTGCAGCATGACCGCGCTTGTTATTCTTGTCAGCTACGACAAGGTCGCGTGCTACGGTGAAAATTCGATCATGATGACCGTGCGCGCATACACCGAGGTGCTGGGGGGCTGGGCAGGGTACTTTTTGTGCGCGGCCGTGCTGTTTTTCGGGTTTGCAACCGTTGTGTGCTGGGGGCATTACGCGCTGGAGGCCTTGTCGTACCTGACGCAAAGCAAGGGCGTGCGCCTGGGCTTTATCTGTATTTTCGCGATTGGCGCAGCGGTGGGTACGGTGGCCGCACCCACCCTTTTGTGGAGCATTGCCGATCTCGCCATCGGTCTGATGACCTTGCTTAACCTTGGCGTGCTTGTGCTGATGCAAGGCGAGGTCAGACGCTTGACGGTGGACTATTTCTCGCGTTAATTGTACATGCCGTTGGCGTTCATATAGGCATACAGCATCTCACCGTGCTGCTGCTCCTCGGCCTGGATGTGGTTGAGCATTTTTCTTGCATCGGGGTAGGTGAATTCAAACACGCAGGTGTTGTAAAGAGCCGACGCGTGCTTTTCGGTGGCAAGCAGATCCTTGCAAAGAAACGCATCTGCATCCTTGTCCGCAGGGCTTGCGTAAGAAACGGCACAGCAGTTAGACTTATCGGGCGCGGGGATCTGTGAGGGAACAGCGCCCAGCTTGCCGCTTTCCATGTCATTGATGGTTTTGAGATGAGATTGCTCGGTGGTCGCAATGCCTGAAAGCAGCGCCTGCAGCTCGGGGGCTTTGGCCTCGCCTGCGTATTTCTGATACTTGGCAACGCATAACTGCTCCTCGCCTTTCAGATCCTTGAGTAAACTCGATTCCTTGGGTGTAAGTGTCATAATTTCCTCCATATATATAAATTTGGGTATGGAGAGTGTTGACAAAAAAGGCGTTGATTATTCGGAATTTCATAGAGAATGGGGTAAAACGAATAGAAATCATCGCGGACATGTCCGATTACCATACTGACATATCCCCCGAGTGTCATCCTGCAGGGGACGGCGCCCTCGACGTCCCGAGTGGCGAACCACCCCGAGTGTCATCCTGCAGGGGACGGCGCCCTCGACGTCCCGAGTGGGCGCACCACCCCGAGTGTCATCCTGCAGGGGACGGCGCCCTCGACGTCCCGAGTGGCGCACCACCCCAAGTGTCATCCTGAGCGAGGCTGTATGGCAGCCGAGTCGAAGTTTTGGTGAGGGAGTGCGCACCGCGCACGAGCCGATCCAAAACCGCCGTAGGCGGGATCTGCGATGGGTTCGCTCAATGTTTGTTTAGCCTTTGTACTGTTTTTGATGTAACGGGTTATAGAAATGCAATCTGTTCATCGGTAGGGGCTGACGTCCTCGACAGCCCGAGCAGGCACAAAGAACTTATTATATTGTTATATTGCGAAAAGATTTGTTTATGTAGGACGGGCTGTCGAGGACGTCAGCCCCTACGGATGGACGGTTTACATTTCCTTTGCCGATCACATATCGAATGTGACTTCAGCAGGCGGCGTGTCAGAAACCTGTGCAGATCCCGCTGCGCGCTTACGCGCTTGCGGTTTTGCTGCACTCCATGTCCGCTTGCGGGCATTTCGTTCCGCAAAACTTCGACTCTGCCGCTTTGCGGCATTCGCTCAGGATGACACTCGGGGGACACTTCAAGATGATTTGAATAAATACTGCTTTTGGTATGCAAAACGGCGGCCATGGGGCTGCGGGATTAACGGCAAATTTGAAACGAGCCGCCACAAAAGCAGGGGCTTTTTTTCGCTCTGCTCTTGGTAAAAGAGCGCCGGTAGGGGTTTCCGTTCCAGCGCTCTTTCATCACTGTATATAAAAAAAGCAGGAATCTGCTCATTTTTGAACAAACTCCTGCCATTTCTTGATTGTGCCGCTTATCGGGCATTTTCTTTCCATTCAAGCAACGTCTTGCCCAGCACCCTTGCGCTCTTGACCTGCGGACCAAAGGTGATCCATTCTCCGCTGCCGGGGCAAAGGCGGTAGCGGCCGAGCAGACACAGGATGTACCATGCCGCTGTCGTGCCGGTATCCTCGTCACCGGGGAAGCCCTTTTCGGTGGGATCAAACGCTTCCTTTGTCAGCTTTTGCACCCAATACTCGGTCTTTTCAACCTCGCCAAGTGCCGCGTACAAAAAGGGAAGATGGAACGAGGGCTGATTGGATATGGCCATCTGTCCGAAGTCCACAAGCGCCATTTCGGTCATTTCGTGGATCTCAAAGCCGTAGCCCATGACGCGATAGCGCGGAGGCGTTGCAAACAGCTCGTCCAGCTTGGCAATCAGCGCATCCTTGCCGCCGTACAGCGCGGCCAGCCCTTGCACGTCGTGGGGGACTGCAAAGGAATTCTGCCAAGCAGAGCCCTCGGTGTACTCACCGCCCCACGTGCAGGGATCGAAGCCCTCCGCCATGTTGCCGTCTTGATCCTTGCCGCGCATAAAGCCGCTTTGGGGATCAAACAAATTCTTGTAATACTTGGCGCGTCGGTCGTACTCTTTGACGATATCCGTCTTGCCAAGCACCTCTGCCACACGGGCGATGCACCAGTCCCCATAGGCAAAATCCTCGGTCAGATTGACCGACTCGCGGTGCATCTCGCGCGGCACGTAGCCGTATTTGACGTATGCAAGTGCGCCGTTGCGTCCGTATCGGGGATCGTCCGCCTCGTGATTTGCGTGGTATAGCATGCCATCCAGCGCGGCCTCCAAAAGATCGCGCGAGCCGATGCCCTCCACGGCAGCCTCTGCGATCACAGCGTCGATCAGTGTACTGGGCATGCAGCCCACCTCGCCCATAGCGGTGCAACGCGGCAGCCAGCCTCCGTCGGTATAATCGGTCACCAATCCTGCCAGAATCTCGGCATATTCCTCCCTTGCGATCATGGAAAGCAAAGGAAACTCGGTGCGATAGGTGTCCCAAAAGCAATTATTCGTGTATCGAACGCCTTCTTTGACGCTTCCGTCGCGCGGTACGTAGTGTACGCAGCTTCCGTCAGAGGCGATCTCATAAGCCTTTTGCGGGAAGAGAAAAACGCGGTACATGCAGGAATAGAAGGTGCGCAGCATCTGCTTATCCTCGTCTTCGATCTCAATGCGGGAAAGCTTTTGCTCCCACGCGTCCTCGGCACAAGCCTTCAGCTCGTCAAAGGAGCGTTCACCGCACTCGCGGTCAATGGCTGCATCAGCCATTTGCTCGCTGATATAGGAAAGACCGATGCGTGCCTCGCACACCCCGCCCGTAAGCGCGACGTGTATGCAAGCCGTGCCGCCTTCTCCTGCGCTATACGTGCGTGCGGCATCTGCGCATCCGTGCAAAAAGCGCACGGCAATATAGGCGCGGAAATTCTTGGCATCGCCCTGACTGATCCCGTCTGCGCTGCCGTACAGCGTGCAGGTATTGGGATCGAAACGGTAGGAGTAATTGCCGCTGATCGGCAAAAAGGAAAGAAAAGAAGGACGGCTGTCGCCAAAGGTCAGACGCAAAGCTGCGCTACGCTCGGTGGGAGTCATTTCAAGCGTGCAATCTGAGCGCAGGAAATGCGTGCGCAGATAGTGCGGTGCTTCTATGCAGTCCTGCTTTCGGATCCCCGACCACGCCCCCGCGCCTGTGTTTGCTACGCAATCGTTTTGCGGCATGAGCAAGAACGCGCCAAAATCACCGATCCAGGGGCTGAATTGGTGTGTCAGGCGCACGCCCTCGGCAAATTCATGTGCGGGATGGTAAAACCACGCGCGCGTCACCTCGGTCTGCAGGCAAAACGATGCCATACCGAAGGGCATTTGCGTCAAGGGCAGGGTATTTCCGTACGACCTGCGCGGATGCGATGCCGTACCCATTTTTGCGTTGACAAGGGGAAGATATTTCATGCGCGGTTCTCCTTGTAGATATTATTGAATCAAAGCCTCGATCTGCGGCCAATACGCAGAATCCTTGAAATAGGCTGCGATGGCCTCGGGGCTTTGCACCTTGAAGCTTTGGCCGTTCTCCACGGCCTGCTCTTTGAGATAACATGCGAAGTCGTAAACGCTGCCGTATTTTTCAATGAATGCGGGGTTTAACGAATTGACCGCGCCAAACATGGGGATCTTGCTCTCCCTTGAAAAATACAGGTAAAGCTCCAAGCCGTTTTCCTGACTGAAGGTCAGCTCATAGAGCGGCAGATCCTCCCATTTGGTAGAGGAGGTCTTGAAGAAAACGTAGGTGTCCACGCCCTCTTCGGTCATGACGTTGCAAACGAAAGGGGCTATGATGACGCTGCACAACAGCAGCGCGCAGCATACGATGCCTACCACGTTACGCAGCGGCATTTTCTTTTTCTCGCCGGGGGCTGCTTGCTCTGCCTCAGAGAATGCCTTGGCACCGGGCTGGAAAACCAGAAACACGACCTCCAGCAAAATAAAGTCTGCAAATGCGCAGTATACAAACAGCGGCATAGTCATCATCGCGGGCGCGTTGCCTGCGTGAATGCGCAGCACGACGGGCGCAAGGCTGCCCGTGATCACCAGCACGCATAGCAGCGCGACCATCACAACCAACGTGCCTATCAAAATGTAACCAAGGCTGCCGCGCTTGGCAAAGACTTTCGTTTTCTTTTTCATCATAATACGCGCATAGCCGAGCAGACGTTGAGCTTGGCGCTGATCTTGGCAGCCTCACTTTCACTCATGGGAGCAGCGGTGATGACGGACACGTAGTCTTCTTCGGCAAGCAGATGCAGCACGTTGTTGCCCATTACTGCACTGACCTCGGAAAGGGGATTGGCAAATCTGAAATAACGCATGCAGGAGTAAGACGTAAAGTCTGCAAGATCCTCGGGGGCGGCATCGACGAAGCGCGGCTTTTTGACAGCACCGCCTTTGCCCGAAACAATGTCAATGATATCCGCTACGACCGCGCTTGCGGTAGGCAGCTTGCCTGCACCGGGGCCGTAGAACATCACATCGCCTACCATGTTACCGTTGAGCAGCACGCCGTTGAATACGTCGGATATGCCCGAAAGGGGATTGCTCAAGGGTACCATGCGGGGGCTGACCAGTGCGGCGATCTTTCCGTTTCGATCAACGTCAGCGTGTCCGATCAGTTTGATGGCATATCCCATCTGTGCTGCGTCGGATACGTCCTTGTCCGTAATGGCGGTAATGCCCTCGGTGTGGATTTCGGTAGGAGCGATCAGCTTACCAAAGCAAAGGCCGCACAGAATGGAAATCTTACGCGCTGCGTCCAGTCCCTCTACGTCAGCCGCGGGATTGGCCTCGGCATAGCCAAGCTGCTGTGCGTTTTTGAGCGCATCGTCAAAGCTTGCGCCATGCTCCTTCATGCTGGTCAGGATATAGTTGGTGGTGCCGTTGAGAATGCCGTTGACCGAATTGATGCGGTTAGAGGCAAGATCCACGTAGATCGAGCGCAGCACGGGAATACCGCCGCCCACGCTCGCCTCGAACAGGTACGACACACCGTTCTGCTCAGCCAGAGCCAGCAGCTCCGTACCGAAGTTGGCAACTACCTCTTTATTGGATGTCACAACGCTCTTGCCGGCGCACAGGCAGGTCTTGGTGAATTCATAAGCGGGGTGTGAGCCGCCCATCATTTCAGCAACCAACGAGATCTCAGGATCGTTTGCAATGATATTGAAATCATGCACAACGCGGTCAGCAAAGGGACTGCCGGGGAAATCGCGCAGATCAAGAATGTATTTGATCTCAATATCGCTGCCGCAGCTTTCGCGGATCAGATCCTTATTTTGCGTCAGAACCTCGGCACAGCCGCTGCCGACTACGCCAAAGCCCAAAATAGCCATTTTTACCATGGGAAAGTACCTCCGGAAGGGTTGAAATAAAATACCAATTTATATCATACCACATTTTTTTGATAATTGCAAGAAAGGGAGTTGATAATTTACAAATTTTGTGATATAATCTTTGTGTTAAAGGAGGGATGAGTATGGCTTCACCTATCGGAGATATGAAAAATGTCAAAATATTCGTGCTGTATCTGATGGAGAACATCGGATATCCCATGAGCTTTGTCACGATCAACGACGTCACGCTGCAAAACGATTACGTGATGTACCTGGATTTTGCAGAGGCGTTTTACGATATGCTGGATAACGACCTGATCGCCTGCGTCGGACAGAACGAGGCAGGGGACGATCTGTACGCTGTGACCTTTAAGGGCAGATGCGTGGCGCAGGAACTCAAGAGCGATCTCTTGCCCAGTATCCTGGATCAGTCCTTGCGTTGTGCCTTGCGCTATTTGGATTTCCAAAAGCGCGGTGTGCGTATTTCTACCAATATTACACAGCGTCCTGACAAGATGTATGACTTGGAGTGCAGAATGTATGAAAAGGAAGAGGTCATCATGTCCGTGATGCTGACCGTGGACAGCAGATTGCGTGCTGAGCGAATGGCGGATAATTTCCGTGAAAACCCCGAAAATATTTACAAAGGTGTGACCGCGCTGGTGGCCGGGAACGTAAATTACCTTTTCTCATAAGGGTTTTTGCACTTTAGTTTAAGTGAATAAATTGTGAATAGTCACAAACTTTCGGCTCGAAAATGACAAAAGTCACAAAAAAGCTTCCGCAAGCATTGCACAATGCTCAAACGGGGGCTTTTGCTATTGTGCAATATTTACAAAATTCTGTGTAAAATTCTTGCATGATGTGATAATTCGACAAAAATATCTCTTGACAAAGGGCAAAATTGTGATATAATGGTAGTAAGTAGCACTCTATCAATGGCGGTGAAAGCATGAGTAATTCCAATCTGAAAACACAGCAGAACGCAGATCTTGCCGATCTGCTTTGCGCTGCGCGGGAAGGGGATCAGACAGCTTACGCCGTACTGCTGGAGCGCTATGCACCCATGTTGCAATCCATGGTCAGCAAGTATGCCGCTTACGGCATGAGCGAGGCCGACCTGGAGGATCTGCGGCAGGAGGCCAGCGTGGCGTTCTGCAGTGCAGCCAAAACGTACGATCCCGCACGCCAGGGCGTGGAATTCGGCCTGTATGCCAAGATCTGCATCGGGCATCGTCTTTCCTCGGCGCGCACCACGTTTTGCAAGTATTGCAGCAGAGGCGTGCTGTCCTTGGAGGGCGAAAATCTGATCGAGCAGAATCCCGAGCTGCTCGGCTGTGAGGACTCGGTCACCGAGGCCTTGATCAACGAGGAGCGCATGGAAGCGCTGCAAAGACTCATCCAGCAAAATCTTTCCTCTTATGAAAGTCGCGTTTGGTGGATGTACGTGTCGGGACTTGGAACCGCGCATATCGCGCAAACGCTGGGAAAGGATGAAAAATCCGTTTCCAACGCCATCTACCGCATCAGAAAGAAGCTGCGGCAGGTGCTTGAAAAAGGGGACAACCCGTAAGGGTTTACCATAAATAAATTATACCAACAACAAGCGAGGTAAAAACACATGTACGAAGATGAAGTAAAAGTCGTCGAAGAGTTTGTAGACGAGACACTGGTTTGCAAGGAATGCGGCAACGAGTTCGTATTTACAGCAGGTGAGCAGGCTTTCTACAAGGAAAAAGGCTTTTTGAACAAGCCCAAGAGCTGCAAGGCATGCCGTGATGCGAAGAAGAACGCAGGCAAGCCCGAGCGCCAGTATTTCATCGCTGTTTGCGCAGAGTGCGACGGCGAGGCAAAGCTCAACTTCCAGCCTTCCAACGACAGACCTGTTTACTGCAGCGCATGCTTCGAGGCAAGAAGAGCAAAGTAATTTAAACTCTTTGCGCGTATCATTTATTAAACAGGAAACATAAGTCTTCGTTTATATCTGATATCATCATGCTGACCGGTCGAGAGACGGGGATTGTGCAAATCGCACGATCCCCGTCTCTTTCTTTTGTTGAATGCTTGCGTTTGATTTAGCAAAATAATTGGAATATTTTGGATAATAAAAATCCCCGACGCTATGATGGCGACGGGGAATTTTTATATATAAAAGGACGTTACTCCTCAATTTTCTTGATGTCCGCACCAAGCGCTGCCAGCTTGCCCACGATGTTGTCGTAGCCGCGCTCGATCAGCGAGATCTTGGTAATTTGCGAGGTGCCTTGTGCGCGGAGCGCAAGGATGATCATAGCTGCGCCTGCGCGCAAATCGGTGGAAACCACAGGTGCGCCGGACAGCTTCTGGCCGCCTGTGAAGGATGCGGTTCTATCCGCGACAGAGATCATGGTTCCCATTTTTTGGAATTCGTTGATGTATCTGAAACGATTATCCCAAACCATTTCGCTCATGCGGCTGGTGCCGTCTGCCACGCACATCAGCGCGCTGATCTGCGGATGCATGTCGGTAGGGAAGCCGGGGTAGGGCTGGGTGACGACGTCGGTTGCAATCAGCTTGCCGTCGCTGTGTACCGTGATGGTATCCGTGCCAACGTCCAGCTTGACGCCCATTCTGGACAGCACCGAGCAAACCGATTCCATATGCTTGGGAATGACGTTGTGTACGCGAACGCAGCCGCCCGTGATGGCAGCAGCTGCCATGTAGGTGCCTGCCTCGATCATATCGGGAATGATGGTATGGCTGCAACCGTGCAGGGACTTAACGCCGCGCACCTTGATGCTGGGGGTACCCGCGCCGCTGATATCCGCACCGCAAGCGTTGAGGAAGTTGGCCATATCAACAATGTGAGGCTCCTGTGCAGCACCCTCAATGGTGGTCACGCCCTCGGCAAAAACGGAGGCCAGGATGCAGTTGACGGTAGCGCCCACGGAGGGAAGACGGAAGTAGATCGCGTTGCCGTGCAGGCCCATGGGGGACACGGCGTTGATGTAACCGCTCTCGACAGAGATATGTGCGCCCAGTGCTTCAAAGCCCATCAGGTGCAAGTCAAGCGGACGGACGCCAAAGTCACAGCCACCGGGGTAGCCCACGTGCGCCGTGCCGAAGCGGCCGATCTCCGCGCCGATGATGTAAGCCGAGCCTCTGATCTTGCAGACCAGATCGTAAGGGGAGCAGCCCGGCTTGACGTTAGCCGTGTTGATGCGGATGCGACACTTATCCAGATACTCTACCTCTGCACCCATGCCTGCAATGATGTCCAGCAGCATAGCGATATCATTGACCGCAGGAACGTTGTCAATGATACAGGTATCCCCGCAAAGCAGCGTTGCAGCAATGATGGGGAGCGCTGCATTTTTCATGCCGTCGATATATACGTCGCCGTTCAGAGAAAGTCCGCCGTTGATGATGATTTTTTCCATAATGATCTCCAGAAAAGCTTGGATTAGTGAGAGGGTGTCGTGTTCGCGTCTGTGCCGAAAATCGGGGCTTTTGGTCGTAATCTGTCACTTATGTGAGCGTGAATATATTATACCATATATTATAATATTCGTAAATATATTATCATCACTATTTACAAAATATTAACAAATTAATTCCAGTCATAAATCTGATATTGTCATAATATGTCGTACCAAAGCGACAGAACAACAGTTCCATTTATGCTTTATTGTTATCGGTACAAGAATAAAATATAACGAATAAGATATGATAATGTCGAAAATGCGAATAAATGGTAAATGCATAGTTCATAATAAATGTCGTACTACGACATTATGCGACGTACCGCGACATTACACTTGCGTAAACGGGCGCAAAAAAAGCGCAAAAAAAGCCCCGGAAACAGGGGCAATTACGCAAGCGGACGAGTGCCGTCGGCACGTGCAAAAAACACCCTCACGGTCACTGTATGCGACCGTGAGGGTGAGTGTTCCTTCAATTTGAAATTTTGCCGAGCTGCTTGTAATAGGCCACGGTCAGATCCACCACCATACCGTAGCTGGCGGTGCCTTCTGTGCCTTGGAACTTGAGAAAGGTATCGTTGACAGCGCCCGAAACCGAGCTTGCCTTGCTGTTCTGATACTTGGAAAAGAAGTCGTTGTAGGCGATCATTTCGCGGCGTACCTGCATGTCCAGCGTGTCCCTTGCCTTGGCGTAAAGATCGGGATCTGCGCGATACAGCGCGTTGGCTACGTACTCGTACATGTTCAGGTAAGCGCAGTAGCGGATATAGGCATCGTCCGATTCCATGCACACAAGAAAGGCGACCATGTTGGCCTCGTCCTCCTTGGCAATGCCGCGCTGGTGGGCAAGCTCGTGCGCTGCGGTGTAGGGGATGGTGTAATCGGGAAAGGCAATATCAATGTTGGCCTCGCCCGTGAAGTAGGAGTAGACGCCCGTGATGTGCGTGTAGTTCATCAGCTCGCTGAGCATGACGGGCTTGAGGCGCGAATCGTAGTGATCGATAAAGTCGTGCTTTGCGCAAAAGGCATCGTAGGCGTCCAGCAGCTTGTCGTTCATGTCAAACAGCGAGTAGGGCATGACCGAAAAATTCTCCCCGTCAAACTGCACGTTCTCTTTTTCCTCGTTGACCTTTTCTGCCAGCAAAAGCGCGGTCTGATAAAGCTCCTCTGCGCTGACGTCTTGACGGTCAAGCTCCAGCTTTTTATCCAGCGAGCTGCCGTGGTAGCCGGTGGCAAAGGTGAAGACAAACATGGAAAGCGCAAGGCTGAGCACTGCCAGCAGAATGCCCACAAAGCTCCAGGTGCTGCGCCAGGTGTCGCAGCGGTACTTGGCTGCGTACCACACTGCAAGGCCGAAAACGACGGGCAAAAGCAGCAAGCACGCCTCACCCAGCGAAAAAGGGATCGGATTGGACAGCGCGGCCAGCACGCGGCGAAACAGCTCGCTGACGTTCTGGTTAAAGAAATCCGCAAAGCCGGGCCATAGGCGAGCGGTCAGATAAATGAGCAATGCCAAAGCTCCGATGCCGTAGCACACAAGGCACCAGATCGGCAAGCGCTCGTGCTTGGGATCTACGGGGCGCCATTCCTTGCGCTCCTGGTCGGAAAGCGCAGCCCATTCCTTGGCGGTGATCACGGAAGGGGATGTTTGTATGATCTTTTTGTTTTTCATGAATACCTCGGGAAATATTGTTGGATGAGTTGTTGCATATCCTTTGCCACGGGCGCGACGTGGCAGACGCGGCAATCGGTAAAGGGGAGAGGAAACTCCAGCGAGAGCGCGTGCAGCGCGTGGCGGTCGATGCGCTCGTCCGTCGTGCCGTACAGGTCGTCCCCCAGCAGCGCATGCCCTATGTAAGCAAAATGCACGCGGATCTGATGGGTGCGTCCCGTGCGCGGACGAACGCGCACAAGGCTGAGTCCGCCCTGCGTGTCAAGCACCTCGTAGTCGGTGACCGATGCTTCGCTTGGATCTGTGGAGTCGGGGCAGGTGGTGCGCATGATCACGCTTTCTGCCTGCCTGCGGATGCCGCAATCGATGGTATGCACTAGGCCGTCCACGGGCAGCTCGCCCGTGACGATGGCAAGATAAGTCTTTTGTACCTCGCCCGCCTTGATGGCACTCGTCAGCATGCCCGATGCTACCTTGTCCTTGGCGGCAAGCACGATGCCGGAGGTGTTGCGATCCAGTCTGCCCATGGGGCGGAACACAAAGGGAACGCCATCTTGGGCATATCGAAAGGCGAGCGCATTGGCCAGCGTGTCGTCGTGGTGATTGTGTGAGGGGTGCGTGGGCATATGCGGCGGCTTGTTCATCACGATGATGTGCGCGTCCTCGTACAACACGTCCAAGGGGATGTTGGCGGGCGGAATATTATGCGAGGCACGCTCGGGCGTGTCGTCAATGGCAAGCCCCAGCACGTCACCCTCGCACAGCACGCGTCGCACCGTGACGTGACTGCCGTTGACCGTAATGCCGTTTTCGGTCTGCTTGAGAACGGTCAGCATGCGCGAGGAGATGGAAAGGGTATGCTGAATGTATGAGCGCACGGTTTTGCCATGGTGCGCTGCGTCGATGATGAATTCCATAGCTCCTCCTTTTTGACCGTTTTTAGTATTATACCATGCATTTGTGAATTTTACAATGTGTATTGTGTGAATAAAACATACCGCACGCGTCTTTTGCATAGAATGTATCGAAATTCTTGAAATGGGAGTGTGAATATGAAACTTGTATGTAAAATTCTGATTGTCGCGGTGCTGACTGTGTGTACTCTTTCGGTGCTGTGCTGCGTGGGTACGTCTGCAGCCCCCGAAAAGCCGACACCGCTCAGCCCCGCCTTGCACGTGTTGGCAGCGGCGACCGATATGCGCGTCGCGCTGCTTGTGGGCAACGAGTACGTCTTTGATAAGGATGATTTTGCCCGCGCCATGAACCTGTCGGCCCTGGAGTACGTGACCATCACCGATCTGCCCGATCCCGAAAAGGGTGCCTTGTACGTAGGCTCGGACGGTGTGGTGACGGGGCAGACGCTGCGTGCTGCCGATCTTTCCTTGCTGACGTACGAATCCGCAACCGATACCGTCGGGCAGAGCAGCTTTACCTTTACGGTCAACGGCAGCGCGTATGAGATCGAGTGCGTGATCAGCACGCTGGCAAGCATTAACGCATCCCCCACCACCTCGGCCGTGCCGTCGGGGGCAATGTCGCTCAAGGTGTATGCCAACACGGTCGCGCACGGTGTGCTTGGCGGATACGATCCCGAGGGTGATGCGCTGACCTTTGAGGTGGTCAGCTATCCCAAGTGCGGCATTCTGCGCCTTTCCGATACGGCAACAGGCGCGTATACCTATACGCCCGGCAAGGACTACGTCGGACAGGACAGCTTCGTTTACGTGCTGCGCGATTGCTACGGCAACTACAGCGCGGCGGGAACGGTCAGCGTCAGCGTGCAGGCATGCACGGTCAGCCGCAATTATGATGATTTGCAGGGACACGCTTGTCTGACCGAAGCCTTGCACGTAACCGAGCTGGGATTGATGAGCGGCACGCAAAAGGGAAGCTTGTATTGCTTTGAGCCGGAGCGAGAGATCAGCCGCGTGGATTTTCTTGTCACCGCCATGAATGCCGTGGGCATGAGCTGTGCGCCCGTATCGGATACCGGCTTTGCGGATGACGCTGCCATTCCCGATGCCATGAAGGGGTACGTCAAGACCGCATATGAAAAGGGATACGTGGGTGCTGTGAGCGAAAAGGGTGCGCTGTATTTTAGACCGAACGAGAGCATTTCGCGCGGCGAGGCGGCGGTCATTCTGTCAGAGCTGATCGGATATGCCAACCAAAAGATCCCCACAAGCTTTACCGATACCGTCCCCACCTTTGCAGAGAATGCCGTGATCTCGCTGTATTCGCTAGGTGTTTTGCAAACGCCCACGGGAGAGGTCAATGCTGACGGCAGCATGACGCGCGGTGACGTGGCCAAGTGGCTGGCCAGGACGATCTCGTTAATTAAAGGAAATTAAGACTCGAATCTAAATTTCTTTTGTTCAATACTGCGGGAGCAAGCCCCCGCCCTACGACCGATGCAATGCATAAGCTCCATGCTTGAATTGCGAAGCGGTTTACCATGTAGGGCGGGGGCTTGCTCCCGCAGCGTACGAAATGAAATCCTTCAACGATGAACTTATTCAGAATTGCTGCCCATTCTCGCTTGCCGCTGTAAGAAGGCTTGGCAGCTCGAAGATCGAGCGGATGGCGTGGATCTTGATGCCGGGACATTCAAACGGACGCTTTTCTACGTTACGGTAGGGAATGACCGCGGTGGTAAAGCCCAGCCTTGCTGCCTCCTTGACGCGGTTTTCCACGTGCGACACGGCTCTTACCTCGCCCGAAAGTCCGATCTCTCCCACAGCGATCATGCCCTCGGGCACAACGCGATCCACCAGCGAGGAGATCAGCGCAAGCGCGACCGAGAGATCGGTTGCGGTTTCGTCAAGACGCAGGCCTCCCACGACGTTGGTGTATACGTCGTTCTGATAGAATTTGAGTCCCATGCGCTTTTCCAGCACGTCAATGATCAGGCAAAGTCTGTTGTAGTCAATGCCGTTGGCCACGCGGCGCGGCGAGGGAAAGTAGGTCTGCGATACCAGCGCCTGCACCTCTGCGATTAAGGGGCGCGTGCCCTGCACGGTGCAAACGGCTGCGCTGCCCGAAACGCCCTTCGGTCTGCCCGAAAGCAGCATTTCCGAGGGGTTGGTGGCCTCTTCAAGCCCCTTGTCGGTCATTTCAAATACGCCTATCTCGTTGGTCGAGCCGTATCTGTTCTTTGTTGCGCGGATGATGCGGTAGGATTGCTGCTTTTCGCCCTCAAAGCAAAGCACGGCATCCACCATATGCTCAAGGATTTTGGGGCCTGCAATGCTGCCCTCCTTGTTGACGTGGCCGACCAAGAATACCGACACGCCCTGTCCCTTTGCCTTGCCGATAAACGCCATGGCATTCTCGCGCACCTGCGCGATGCTGCCGGGCGCGGAGCTGATCTTTTCCGACCACACGGTTTGGATCGAGTCCACGATCAGGATCTCGGGGGAGAGCTTTTCGGTCTCGCGCAGGATGCTGTCAATGTTGGTTTCGGTCAGTACGTAGAGATTGTCACTACTCACGCCCAGACGGTCGGCACGCAGCTTGAGCTGTCCGCCCGATTCCTCACCTGAAACGTAAAGCACCTTGCGGTTTTGTCCCAGCGCCTGTGAGATCTGCAAAAGCAGCGTGGATTTACCAATGCCCGGCTCACCCGAAAGCAGCACCACCTCGCCAAGCACAAGTCCGCCACCCAGTACGCGGTCAAGCTCGTCAAGTCCCGTGTTGTAGCGGATATGCGTGGGCAGGGCAAGCTGATCAAAGCGCACGGCGTGGTGGTCTCCCGACATGGTCAAGGCAGCGTTGCGCTTGCCCGCTGCGGCTGCATCTGCTCCCGAGGTATCAATGACGTCCTCGATAAAGGTGTTCCACGCACCGCAAGAGGGGCATTTGCCCATCCACTTGGGAGAGCGGTAGGTACATTCTTCACAAATATATACGGTTTTTAAGCCTTTCATAGTAGATAACCTTTCATTATAATACGTCTATTATATCACGGAACTTGCGCACTTGCAAGAGAGAAATACACGATTTCGGGACAAACGGTCATGCTGAGCACACCGTCAAGCGATACGGGATCGCAAAATGCCGCCAGCTCGCGCGAGGCAAATACCACGTCGGCATCCTCGCAGCCGTCGAGCGCATAGGTCAGTCGGGGCTTGGGGCCGCGCTCCATGCAGATCAGCGCGTCAGCGTTTTCTACGGCATCCCGTGCCTGCGCCTGCAGCTCGCTGGGCTCGGCTGCGGCACTGAGCGCGCCAATACAAGCGTCACCCTTTTGCAGCGTGATCACCAGCACGGGCTGCTCGGAGCGGGCAAGGTCTGTGCGGTGAACGGTTAGCGTTGTGCCGTCGTGCCAAGCAATGGGCGAGCCGTATTGATACAGGACGATCTCAACGCCGTGCCGCGCGGCAATTTCTGTCAAGTGGCGCTGCGTGTCCAGATCGTCTGCGTCACTGGTGCGCGGCATATAAAGCTGATCCGTCTTGACGTCCGAGAAAAGGTCGGTCAGCATCGAGCCCTGCAGCGTGTGATAATCGGTCAAAAGGATCGCACCGATCTCGGTTGCGTGCATTTGCCCTGCGGCATAGGTTGCCGAGCGCATGGCTGTATTCGAGCCGGAGGAGAGGTCGCAGATATACGCGCGGTAGCCCTCCACGCTGACCAGCGCCTCTGAGATAGAAGAGGGATGCGTATACGCCGCGTGCAGCGTTTGCGCATCGGCATGCGCTTGAATGGGGAAAAAGATGCAAAGAGAGGCGGCAAGCAGCACGGGCGGCAGCGCAAGCAGTAGCTTCCTTTTGAGCGGTAGGATCAAAAGCAAAAGCAGGCCGCAGCAAAATAGCACCGAGAGGATGTGCACTGCGGTGTGCGTCAAGGGGACCAGCGCACCGTCGAATTGCGAGATGCTCTGTGTGTACTGCGTCATGAGTGCGTATAAAAGCCTGATCAGCGTGCCAAAAAGATTGGCAATCGGCATAAGGGGGGAAAACAGCAAGGCTCCCGTACCAAGCACAAGCATAGCGGCCACGACGGGGGAGAGCAGCAGCGTGGTCAGGGGAGAGAAAACGGACACGTGGCCGATCAGATAGCAGGAAGGCACCATGATGGTAAAGCAGGCGATCATGCCGATCAGCAGCGCCTCGCCCACGGCCGTACCCATGCCAAGCAGCACGCGCTTGCGCTTTTGATGCGGCGGCTTGCAGGCACGCTCTGCCCGATCGGTCAGATACCCATGCAGCGGCGGCACAAAAACCACAATGCCGAAAGTGGCAAGGAAGGAGAGGATAAATCCGGTGTCGCATGCCGAGAAGGGATCGAGCAGCAAAATGCCCGCGCCCACAAGTCCCAGGGTTGTCAGCGTGTCGTTATCCGCAGCCAGCAGATAGGAAAGCTGCAGCACGCACACCATGACCACCGCACGCACAGCGGAGATCGAAGCACCCGTCAGAAAAAGATACCCCACCGAGGCTGCAGCCAGCACCACCGCGCGTGCCTTACGGTGTACGCGCAGCTTGCCCAGTAGCCAACCCACGGCACCGATCAGGATCGAAATGTGCATGCCCGAGAGTGCCAGCATATGTGACGCACCTGCGCGTTCGAAATCACGGGAGAGCGTATCGGACAAAAAGCTTTTGTTTCCAAGCAGCAGTGCGCATACAAGGCCACCGCTCTCCTCGCCGCACACCTTGCAAAGCGTGCGGCACAGTGTGTGGTTGAGCTTGGCAAGCGCAACCATGGGGAGACGCGGTCCCTCGGACGTGCTGTAAATATCCTGTTCTTGTGTGCAGTCAAACTGCATGCGAATGCCCGATGCCAAAGCTTGCCTTGGATTGTAGTAAAGCGTTGCGTTTTGTGCAAGCGTGGAGGGGGTGAGCTTTGCCGTGAAGGTATCCCCCACCTGCAGGGAGGCAGTAAATGCGCAGACCAGTCTTGCATCAAAGTGACGCGAGCGGCCGTCGATCTCTTGCACGCGAATGCGGTAAACGGTCATGACGTCGGATACGTTTCTCTCGGTGACTGTGGCAGTTACCGTACAGGATTCGCTTTGCGCGATGCTTTCGTACTTTTTCTCTCCCAAATCAAAGCACAGGTACGATGTCCCGAATGCCGCCATCACGCAGACCGCGCAAACGATCAGACACAGCGCGGCCTTTTTGCCGACCTTGCGAAAAAGGGCAAAAAGCAGGCAAAAGACAAGCAGGGCAGCACCTGCCAAAAGCACGCAGATTTTTATGTGCGGAGTGGAAAAATATGCACAAAAAACGCATATAATATAGAACAAGCAAGCAGAAAATAACGGTCGATTTTTCAAAATGGCCATGAAAATTCTCACTTTTTATGTAAATTTCACCTTAATTTTACCCCAAAACAGTAATAAAGTCAATGCAAATCCATGAATTTCAAAATACAACTTGACAAATATAGGAAAATCGTTTATAATGATACATGCGTCACGCGAAAAATCGCGGCCTTAAATCAGAAATCTATATTCGGAGGAATATATCATGTTTGAAAAACTCAAGAACCTGTTCGTGGAGGAGCTGCAGATCGATGCTGCCGACATCACCATGGATGCAGAACTGATCAAGGACCTGGGCATCAACTCTATTGAGCTTGCAGACCTGGTCATGCTTTGCGAAGAGAAGTGTGACATTGAGATCGACGACGAGGACATCCACAAGTTCGTAACCGATGGCGACGTTGTCAACTACCTGGAAAACCGCTGATCAAGCAAAAAGCAAATAAAAGGAGTCGGATCACATTGGCTGATCCGACTCCTTTTTTGCATGAAGCAACCGCTTTGCTCATATATATATAATAGAGTTTGTCCCGGGAGGTGCGTATATGAAGCTTGGGCGTTTGTGGGCTGTGGTTGCGTTTTTGATCATAGGAGTAGTGATCTGTATTTCCATCGTGGGGTTGTTTTTCCTTTCGGGCGGTATGATCCCGCCTGCGCAAGAGGCTTTGCCCGAAAAACCGCAGGAGCAGCCCGAGGAGCCTTTGCGCGTGGTGGTGATCGATGCGGGGCATGGCGGAGAGGACGGCGGTGCTGTGGGCGTGACAGGGCTTGTGGAAAAGGATCTTAATCTGGATATAGCCAAGCGTTTGGCCGCGTGCCTTGAAAAGGAGGGGGTGCGCGTGGTCATGACGCGCAGCGAGGACGTGCTGCTGTACGACCGTAACACGGACTATCAGGGGCGCAAAAAGGTGCTGGATCTGGCCGCGCGGCAAGCCATTGGCGACGCGCACCCCGACGGTATTTTTGTCAGCATTCACGCAAACACCTTTCCGCAGCAGATCTATCACGGTCTGCAGGTCTGGTACAGCGGCAATCATCCGCAAAGCCTTGCCTTGGCCGAGTCGCTGCGCGCAGAGGTGGTAGGAACACTGCAGCCCGAAAATCACAGGCAATGCAAAAGGGCGGACAGCAATATCTATCTGCTTTATCATCTGCAGATGCCTGCCGTGCTGGTGGAGTGCGGCTTTCTTTCCAACCCTGCCGAATGCAGAGCGCTGGAGGATGAAGCCTACAGAGAACAGCTTGCGCATGCACTTTGCAGGGGCATTATGGCATATTATGAAAATGATGCCAACGACATAAGGGAAGAGCAAACCGGATCCTGAATTTCGTTTGGCCGGGTATGCAAGGGAGGCGAGAGTATGATGCGAATATGTGTAGCGGGTGGTGACGGTCGAATGGACCATGCCGCTCGGGCTTTGCAAAGAGAGGGCTACGATGCCATACGGGTGCGTGATGCGTTGCCCGGCTGGGTGGATGCACTGGTGCTGCCCGTGAAAAGCAGCACGGACGGTGTGTGCATCAGCGGCACGACGATTGCGCTGGAGCAGGTCAGCGTGTTGCAGCAAGCCGGCGCGTGCGTGATCGGCGGCATGCTGCCCGATGGTCTTGAGGGCGCGTTTGACTTTATGAAAAATGAGGCATTTTTGTTTGAGAACGCCCGTATCACCGCGGAAGGGGCGGCAGTTTTGCTGGCAGAAAGCACGGATGGAACACTTTACGGACGTGATATTGCCGTGATCGGCATGGGCAGGATCGCAGAGTGCCTATGCCTTGTGCTGCATGCACTGGGTGCGCGTGTGACCGTATATGCCAGAAGGCGCGAGGCCCTTGCACGCGCACGCGCCATGGGAGCTAAGACCGTCTGCTTTTCGGATGCTTTGCCCGCGTCGGTTGTGCAGGCGCACGATGCTGTGTGCAATACCGTGCCGCATCGGCTGTTTGACAAGAATCTTTTATCCTGTGCGCGGCACAGCCTGCAGCTGCTGGAGCTGGCCTCCTTGCCGGGCGGCTTTGACGCGGATGCCGTTGCAAGACTCGGTCTGCACGTCATCGACGGGCAGGGCATACCCGGCAAATACGCACCGCGTGCAGCGGGCGAGCTGATCGCGGCTTATACCCAAGACGTTTTGAGAGGGGAGATCACACCATGAACGAGATCAGACAAACCATAGGCTTTGCGCTGTGCGGCTCGTATTGCACGCACGCAGCGGCCCTTGCGCAGCTGGACGCGCTTTTGCAAAAGGGATATGATGTTGTCCCCATTGTCAGCGAGCGTGTGTGGCAGACCGATACGCGCTTCGGTACGGCCGAGGTGCTTTGCAAAAGCCTTGCAGCCAAGTGCGGCAAGGAGGTCATTCACACCATCCGCGATGCCGAGCCGTTGGGGCCTGCCAAGCCGCTCTCGGCGCTGGTTATTTGCCCCTGCACGGGCAACACGCTTGCCAAACTTGCCGCAGGTGTGACGGATTCGGCCGTGTGCATGGCGGCCAAGGCGCACCTGCGCTCGGATCGTCCCTTACTGCTGGCGCTGGCCTCCAACGACGCCATGTCGGCCAATCTGCAGAATATTGCCGCGCTGCTCAACCGCAAAAACGTCTTTTTCGTACCCGTGCGGCAGGATGATCCCACCAGCAAGCCGCACTCTCTTGTGGCCGAGTTTTCGCTTGTGCCGCAGGCACTGGAGGGAGCGCTTTCAGGCAAGCAGATGCGCAAGCTGTTTTTGTAAGTGTCACAAACTGTCGAACGGTTGTTATGGGAATATTTACAAATTGGTCTTGCTTTGGGCATAAAATTGCGCTATGATTTAAGTATCACTTGTATTGTGGGAGGTGCGTCGTGTTCGGTTATATTCAAATTTTGCAGCCCGAGCTCAAAATCAAAGAATATGCATGCTACAGGGGCGCATACTGCGGTCTTTGCCGTCAGATGGGCAAATGCACGGGGCAATGCTCCCGCCTGACCTTGCGCTACGATGCGGCAGCCATGGTGCTTTTGCGCATGGCGGCACGCGGCACAGTACCAAAGTACGAGCAGAAGCGTTGCTTTTTGCATCCCTTGACCAAAGCGCCCGTGCTTGTGCCTTGCGAGGAGACCGAAGTGGTATCCTGCATCATGGCGGCACTTGCATATTATAAATGTAAGGACGACGTGCATGACGAAAAGGGCGCCGGGCGCTTGCGTGCGCGTCTTTCGTATCCGTATTTTGCGTATCTGCGCAGGCGCGCCAAGCATCGCATGCCCGAGATCGACCGTATTGCCGCCAAGGGCATGCAAGCGTTCTCGCAGGCAGAGGCAAATGCCAACGGCTCTGCGGATATCCCCGCAAACGCGTTTGGCGCGCTGATGGGAGAGTTGCTCTCGTACCGCACAGAGGGGCAGACGCGTGCCATCCTGCACGAGCTGGGTAGCGCTATGGGCAGATGGGTATTCCTTTTGGACGCGGCCGAGGATTATGCCGAGGACGTCAAAAGGGGAAGGTTCAACGCGCTGCACGAGCTGTACGGTGAGGATACACTTTCCGAGCAGCAAAGGCACACGCTGGATACGCTGCTCGCCGTGGAGCTTTCCGATGCGGTGGCGGCAGCCGATCTGATCGACTTTGACGGGCGCGACGAGCTGCGTGCCGTGATCTATAACGTGCTGTGCCTGGGCATGCCCACGCAGGCGAGAGCGGTGCTGTTTGCGCAGCATGATTGTAGAGAATGTAAGAAAAAATGCGAGAAAGATAAAGGAGAGCGCGGAGCATGAATGATCCGTATAAGATCCTCGGTGTCAGCCCCGATGCCGATGAGGACGAGATAAAAAAGGCCTACCGCGCCTTGGCGCGAAAATATCACCCCGACAGATATGCGGGCAAGCCCGAGCTGCAGGCCGGCGCGGAGCAGAAAATGAAGGAGATCAACGCGGCTTACGAGGAAGTGCAGGCCATACGCAGCGGCAAAAAGCAAAACAGAGGCAGCGGCTACGGTGCAAATGACTTCCACGCGCAGGGAAGCCCCACGGGGGACGCCTTGTATACCGATATCCGTCATTTGATCAACAACGGTGCGATCGAGCGTGCTTATACGCTGCTGATGGGTGTGCCGGAACAAAAGCGCGGCGGCGAGTGGCATTTTTTGACGGGATGCGTATACGTTCGTATGGGCAGGCGCGTGGATGCGTGCCGAGAGTTTGATATTGCCTGCGGCATGGATCCGCACAATGCCGAATACCGCGCGGCACGCGAGCGCTTTGATGCGCAGGCCAATCCCTTCGGGACGCAGCAAACCAGCGTGCATTCCGGCTGTAATTGCTGCCATTTGTGCGCAGCTATGATGTGCGCCAATCTTTGCTGCAACTGTATGCGACGGGGGATGTGATGAAAAAGGGAACACCGAAGCACATGGCTTCTATACAAAAAACCAAGCAGCTGACGGTAAGCGCTTTGCTTTGTGCGCTGGGCGCGGTGCTGCTTTGCGCAGGTCGGCTGTTTGACGGCACACTGGATCTATCCATGGCAGCGCTGACCTCGCTGATCGCAGTTTGGGCAGTCGAGGAGCTGGGCGGGCCTTACCCTTGGTTGATCTGGCTTGTGACATCGCTGCTTGCCGTGCTGCTGATTCCATATAATACGGCCGCCTGGGAATATCTGCTGTTTGCAGGACTGTATCCCATGCTGCGCGTGATTATGGAAAGAGTACCGCTTGCTTTGCGTATTCTGATCAAGCAGGTGCTGTTCAACGGCGTGATCGCACTTGGCGTGCTGCTGCTTTGGAAACTGCTGTTTCCCACGGCGCAAAGCTATCCTGCCGCGCTTGGCGTGTTCTTTGGCGGACAGGGCGCACAATGGGGCTATTCGCTGGCGGTCTGGATCACGGCCAATCTTGCCTTTGTGCTGTACGATTTTGTCATAGGCAGATTTATCACGGCGTATCGCGTCAGATTGCGCGACAAATTTAAGTTTTTGCAAATGAAATAATACGGAACGATGGAACAGGCGTTGGGGCTTTGCGCGATATGCACACAGCCGCGGACGCCTGTTTCTGTATTCATACCGATAAATTTTCGTTTTTTTTGAAAAATTTACTCTGCTAAAGCAAATTTTTCTTGCAATCGTTTGTTATATATGTTATACTGGAAGCAATATAATATCGAAAGAAGGCGATTGCTTTGAGGCAAAACAAATTTATCCAAACGGTCAAGCAGTACGCACACAGGTATTTCATCAAGGCAATGGGGGCTATGGCACTCGGACTCTTTGCGTCACTTTTGATCGGTACCATTTTCGACACGGTCGGAACCTATGCAAACCTGCCGTTTTTGAACACGGTTGCCACCTATGCCAAGAGCGCAACAGGCATGGCCATCGGCGTTGCCATCGCGCACGCGCTCGGCGCGCACCCGCTGGTCATGTTCTCGGCTGCTGCCGTGGGCGCCATGGCCAACGCCATGGGCGCGGTCATACAGGACGGAGCCATCCTTTCCTGGGCAGCCACCGCCAAGGCAGAGCAGGGCGTGTTTTATTCCGCAGGGCCTGCAGGCGCGTTTTTTTCCGTGATCGTTGCATGTGAGATCGGTATGCTGGTCTCCAAGAAAACCAAGGT
>JAZQYT010000278.1:0-12079 GCA_045633665.1 Eubacteriales bacterium
ACTCCTTGGCTCACAGAACGACATGGCTACGATCCGACTTCGCTCCAAAGCACCGCGATCAGCGCGATCACCACAGAAAACGCGGCGATCAGCAGCGGTACCCAAAGCGGTGCGCCCAAAATCAGCATCACGATCTGCCAAGGCTCCATGCCCTTTTTGCGCGGCTTTTTGGGTGTTTCTTGTTGATTTGCGTGATTTTCTTGCTTGACGGCCGCGCTTGCGGGGACTCTTTGCGGAATCTCTGAAAGAATGCTTGCCGTAATTTCGTTTACGTCACCGATCTGCACAACGGCTTCCTCTTCCGAAAGCCCTTCCTCGATGCGGTCATCTATCATCTCGCTGTAAAAATTCAGCCGCTCCTGTGCGTCCGACTCAGTCAATACCGAAAGCCCGTTTTGCAGCTGTGTCAAAAATTCCTGCTTAGTCATTCACGCTGTCCTCCTTGGTTACAAATTGATACATTACCATGACCTCGCACCACTCGCTCTTGAATTCCTCAATGCGTTCCCTGCCCTTGTCGGTAATATGATAATATTTACGCAACCTGCCACCGTGCTCTGCCGAGCGGACGGTCAGCATTTGCGCATTTTCCAATCTTTTGAGAATGGTATAAAGCGTGGATTCCGAAAGCGTGATATAAGGTGCCATATCCTTGATGATCTTGTAGCCGTAGGACTCCCCGTTTTTGATGGCTGCTAAGACGCAAACGTCCAGCATGCCTCGTTTGAGTTGAATATCCATATAATACTCCTCCTTACGCAATACATCATATAACATAGTATTGTATTTGTCAAGAGGGGAAGAGAGATTTTTTGAAAAAGTTTTTGTAAAAAAGTGAGAGGATGACATCCTCCCCTACGTATAACGACAAAAACGCCACCGCGATTCCGGTGGCGTTTTGCAATATTTCATTAATTGAAAGGTCTGAATTTATCCTCCTCGCAAAGCTCCAGCGCATCGATCACGGCCTCAAAGCGGGCGTGTGCGGCATCAAGTGCCTTGGGATGATGCGCATCCGAGCCGAGATAGAACTTACATCCCTGCTCTTTTGCAATACGATAGGGACGCATAGTATCCGCACTCTGCGGTTCGATCAGCGACACATTGAGCTCCACACCCATGCCGGATTTTGCCACACGGGCAAACAGCTCGGTATATTCCGCATCGGTTATCGCATTCAGAATATCGTCGCGGCTGCCCTCGCAATTTCTTGCCATCAGGCTGCAAGTAAAGTGCGCAAGTCCGATCTTCTCAAACGGCAGATCCATGTCAAGCAGCGCGTGGTTGCGCTGCAGATACAGCTGTGCGCGACGCTCAACCGAGGTATCCTCGGGCGCGATGGTAAAGCCGCTCATATGCAGATGGCTTGTCGGCACAATGATAAATGCAAAGGCATCCAGCATCTTGTCCGAAATACCGAGGGTAAGAAACTGATCCATATCGATCTCACAACCAAAGTGAAAGCTGCACGCATCCGACACGGGCAGCGGTAAAATCTGCGACACGTGCGCATAGTTTTGCGCAGCATACCAACCGCTCGCACCCGGTACGTTTTCGTCCCAGTAGTGATCGGTCACGCAGATATGAGAAAGCCCTTCGCGCACACCGTAATCAAGCAGTGCCGCGGCGGTCTGCTCGGGATCGTTTGAACAGAGCGAGAACTGCGAGTGCAGATGCAGGTCGTGGTCGATGATAAACTTACTGCTCACAATTTAAGACAGGAAGCGCTTGAGGTTTTCATAGCCTCTTGCGATTGCGGCATAGCAATCCTCTGCACCTTCAAACTCGATGGAATAATAACCGTCGTAGCCTGTGTTTCTGATGATCTCAATGCACTTTCCTACGTTGCAGTCCCCTTCACCCACCGCAGCACCTGCGAAATAGTTGCATGCGCGCGTTCTGCCGTAGCCGGGCTTGGGTTCGGTGGATTTATACATATCCTTGGCGTGTACGTGTACGGCATAGGGCGCGACGCGCGAAACTGCGGTCACGTTATCCTCGTCCGCGCAGACAAAGTTGCCCACGTCCACAAGAAGGCCATAGTTATCGTGTGCTACCGCGTTGAACAGCTGCTCGACGCGATAGGAATCCTGCGCAATATAGCCGTGGTTTTCGGTACAGGTGATAATGCCGCACTCTGCGCCGTACTCGGTGATCTTGCGTGCGTTGTCCGCAATGGTGGGCAGCATCAATCCAAAGCTGCGTCCGTTGCCCTGCTTGGTCGTTGCATAGCAAACGTCATGGCGCATGACCGAGCAGCCAAGCGCGACAGCAACGTCCACCTGTGCCTTCATGCGATCCACCTCTGCCTGATTGGCAGCAGCGGTGTCATGGTACAGATTTGCTCCGATGGTATAGGCATTGATGGTCATGCCAAGCGCATCGGCTCTTTGCTTGAGCTGCTTTGCAAAAGCAAGGCGATCTGCCTGGGTTTCCCCCGGCATATCCAAAAACTCAATCGCCTCAAAGCCCATTTCGTGCGCCTTGTCAATGGTTTGCTCCAGCGTCAGACGGCCGTCACGAATGGCCTGATAGTAGGAATACGAGCTGACGGAAATTTTCATGTCGCGCTCCTTATTTGCCCATAATGCCTGTCAGGTGGTCGATCGCGGTCTGAATATCGCCTCTGGGATTGTCACCGCACTCGCGCTCAATGGTCAAAAAGCCCTTGTAGCCGATGTCGTCCAGCGCCTGCAGGTAGGTTTCAAAATGTACGCCGCCCGTGCCAAGCGGAACCTCCTCGAAATACTGAATGCCCTGGAATTCCTGAGGAACGGGATGCACCACACCGTAAATGTATTCGGGATTGCCGCGGTGCAGCATGACGCCGTCCTTGGCGTGGGTATGTACGATATAATCCTTGAGGTTATGCACAGCCTCGACGGGATCGTCGGCAGATACCATGACCAAATTTGCAGGATCCAGGTTAACTGCAACACCGCGAGAGCCCAGAGAATCCAAAAACTTCTTGAGCACGGCGCTGGTTTCGGGGCCTGTTTCAATGGCGAAATGAGAGCCCATGCTGTCCGCAAACGCAGCCAGCTCGGAGCAAGCGGCTTGCATGATGGCATATCTGGGGTGATTCGGATCCTCGGGAACAACACCGATGTGGGTGGTCACGATATCGGTCTCCAGCTCCTTTGCAAGCTCCAGAATACGCTTGGACTTTTCAATGCACTCGGGGTTCTTTTCGGGATTGCCAAAGCCCATGCCAAGGTCACCGCAGATGGCGGAGAAGCAAAGACCGTAGGACTTGACCATATCAAGCAGCTCGCGTCTTTGCTGCTTGCTCATATTTTCGGGCGCATGCTCACCGTAGGTGCAGTACATCTGTAGGCCCTGCACGCCCATTTCAGCCGCGGTCTTGATCGCGGTTGCCGTATCTGTTCTGAAGGATTCGACGATAACGCCGATCGGAAATTTTCTCATGGTAAATACCTCCATAATTTTCTATACGTTTATTATAACTTTTCGAAGCCCGAATGTCAAGAGTTATGCTGTTTTAAGTCATAAGGTTTTTGAGAAAAATGCCCCAAGGCAAGCGGATGCTTGCCTCGGGGCTTGGATTGGAGTTGTAACAGAAAAGCGTCACCGGCTACAGTTTCAGGACTATATCCGGAATCTGATCATGCATAAATTCTACGGCTTTTTCATTGTACGTAAAATAGATGATATTCTTTTCTTTAAGAACTTCTTCAAAGCTTTTGCATGCTATTTTTCTGTCAGAAACAAGAAGATACGCATATCCGTTGGGACGAGTCAAAACTTGCACGTCTTGAACATCTTCCCAATTTATAAATTGTGCTCTACTTTTTCTGAAAACTGTTTTTCTGATGCCTGTTTCGTCTAAGTGTATTTTAGACATGAGTCTGGGATAAAGCCCGATCGACAAACCGATTGATCCACCATATAGGAGAATCACCAATAACCACCACTCAAAAGAAGCATCATAGGAAATCACAATGAAGTAAAGCATGCCCAATGTCGTCCCCCACATCAAGCAAGTAGTCATGATATACAACGGCAAAGCGGTGTAGAATTTTAATTCTTTTTTCATTTGGATATCTCCTGTTACACGCACGAAATTTTCTTGAACTCTTGAAATGATGTAACAGAGAACCGTCCCCTGTTACAATAAGCAAACAGTCATGATAAACAATGGTAAATCGGTATAGAATTTTAATTCTTTTTTCATTTGGATATCTCCTGTTACACGCGCGAAATTTTCTTGAACTCTTGAAATGATGTAACAGAGAACCGTCCCCTGTTACATAGATCTTACAGCTCGTACCATTTGACGTTAATCAAAATAAACGTAAAGATGTTTACGATATAGCCGGCGACGATTGTCGTAATGAGCTGCAGGAAAATTGGACTGGTAGCCGATAAGAGATTGGTCATATCAATCAAAGAACTCAAAAAAACTATCGATATTACGCAAAGCAAGGTGGAAACAATGCCAACAAGCCCACTGAGAAAAAAGTAAAGCTTTAATTTCTTTCCATCAATGTACCCTTTTCTCATTTTTAAGAACAGCCAAAAATACAAGATAACAGTTCCCCATGCAGGTATCAAGACCAACCAATTCATTTCCTTATTCATGTAATTATCCTCCAATGTAACAGGTGACGGTTCTCTGTTACATGATTTTCCCTTATATTGTAAGAATATTATATCATTTTGTCTTTGCTTTGTCAATCTTGTGAATACATGATTTTTCCCTTCCATGCTTTTTTTGCTTGACACGTCATTAGCGATATGATATACTGAATGCATCATAATGAAGGGGGCTTTACATGGAGGTTCTGTATTTTTTGGAAAGCATCCGCAATCCCGTATTTGATTTTATTGTGCAGGCCATCACGTTTGTGGGCGAGGAGACCTTTTTCTTGGCGCTTGGTCTGTTTCTGATCTGGTGCTGCAACAAACGCGACGGATATCTTGTGCTGCTGGTCAGTTTTTCGGGCATTGTGATCAATCAGTTTCTGAAAATGGTGTTCCGCGTTCCGCGTCCGTGGGTAAATGATCCGAATTTTACCATTGTGGAATCGGCAAGAGAGGGTGCAAGCGGTTATTCCTTCCCCAGCGGTCACACGCAAAACAGCGTGGGCATGCTCGGCGCGCTCGGTGTTTCCTCCAAAAAGCTATGGGTAAAGATCCTTTGCATGGTGGGCGTGGTTTTAGTTCCCTTTTCGCGCCTGTATCTGGGTGTACACACACCGCAGGACGTATTGGTTTCCATGGCCATTGCACTTGTGCTGATCGTGGCCTTTGATCTTTTGCTGCGGCTCAACGAGAAATATCCTTACGTGATCTACATCGTCATTGGCGTTATGTTCGCCTTGGTTGTGGCGTTTCTGGTCTTTTTGTACGTCTATCCCTTCCCCGAGGACGTGTTTTTCGAGGAAAACGTGGGCAATTACAATTCCGCGCTCAAAAATGCTTACACTATGCTCGGCTGTGTGCTTGGCGTGCTGGTGTTCCGCTTGGTGGACGACAAGGTCACGCACTATGACACAAAGGCCGTTTGGTGGGCGCAGCTGCTCAAGCTGGGCATCGGTCTTGGCATCGTGATGCTGGTCAAGGAAGGCACAAGGCCGATCCTGGATGCCATCTTCGGCGGTCACATGGCAGCGCGTGCCGTGCGCTATTTCCTGGTTGTCGTAGCGGCAACAGCCTGGACGTTCACCTTTAAATTCTGGGGCAAGCTGGGACAGAAAAAGCCTCGGACTCCCGAGAAAATAATGAAATAAGCAACAATAGGGGCTGCGCCAAGTGATTGACGCAGCCCCGTGTTATTTATTTCCCAAATAATCTTTTCCAAAAGCCTTTATTGATTCTCCTGTAACCGCATGAGCTTAGATAATCCCTTAAAACCCTTTTCAGATCCTCGGAATTGAAGCTTTCCTTCTCCACCTCGATTGCGTCACCGTCCCCTCCGAAGGTAAACGAAATGGATTTTTGCACCTTGACCGACTTGCCAAGCATTGATTTGCCACCGTCATGAGATTCGTGTGTTTCCACGTACGTTTGATCGTCATGCAGATGCGCAATACAGCGAAACGTGCCTGTTCTCGTGCCTGTCGCGTTTGCGGAAAATTTTGATTGTATGATAATTTTGTCACCCTGGACGGTAACCGTATATTTCTTATCGTCACCGTTCAAGGCAAGTGCGCCTTGCAAAACCTCTTGCTTTGTCATATGCTCACCGCCCTTCTTTACTTCGCGATAGCATCGTCGATCTGTTTTTTCCACTCCTTGTTGTGGGAAACAACGATTGCAACAACTTGGCCGTTTGTGCTGACCAGGATCTGATTTCTATAGGTTTTGACCGATGCGATCGTATGCATCGGGATGACGATCTCTTTTGTGGAAAGATTGATCTTGTGGGGATAGAATTCAAGTCCCTGCTCGGTAAAAAACATCCAACCGCCGTTTCCGTTGACTGTGGCTCCGCCATCGCAAATAATTTTTCTTTCCTTTGCGATCTGCTCGCGCTTTTTATCAAACTTTTTTTCTTGATATTTCACAAAAAGAAACATCAAAAACGCGAACAAAAATCCGCACAAAACACCCGAGATGATGCCGGTCAGCAAGCTCAGATATTTCAGACCGAACATCGCTCCCATGGGTATTCCGAACAGCACGCCCATCAGGCCGTACTCCTTGATTCCGTTTCTGTATATCATATGTATCTCCTTTTTTCCAGATATATCGGCAGGATCATTCCTGCGCTCTTGCCTGCTCGATGCAGCCGATCAGGTCTTCGTTGATGATGGGATAGAGGGTATCCGTCCCCATACGCAGATAGTAGCGCCCATCGTACGCATAAACGTCTGCATAGTCATGCAAAAAATCAAGCTCTGCCAAGGACAAGGTTGCTGTGCAGACCTTTTTCATATCAGCATTGTATGAGACGACGGCATGCATATCGACCGTCTCTTCAAGCCTGGCTGTATCTGGCAGGCTTTGGCCGCAAACAGTCCAACACAGCTCGGAAGTCATGATATCCGGAGCCTCATAGCCCTCTAAAACGTAATAAAACGGATACACGCCTTGCAGGCTCAGATAAATGGGGATTCCCTGCTCGGTCACAGCGTTTTTTGAGACGTGGACGTTGTAATTACAGTAAAAATGCAGAATCTTGCGGTAGTGGATCTTCCCCGCGTATTGCATTTTCTCATCTTCAAAAAGCCAGTCTGTATCATAGTCCCCCACGTAGACGTTTCCATTGTATACAACCGTATCCTGCTCACCGGGCAGCATGACGACGTCGGTATCATGATAGATCAGCCTTTGCATGAAGGGATTTCCCATAAATACGGGAACGACGCTGTAATACGCACGGTAGCGCACAATCGGGACGGTGACCAAAAGCAGCGTGATGATGCAGAGCAACGCAGAAATGCTTGCGATCACTATTTTTTTGGTTTTCTTCATACTTTCCTCTTATGACTCGGGCAGCACTTTGACGGTAAACAGCTCATAAGTATACTCGCTGTGCAATTCCTTTTCTCCGTCAGAGCCGACTACGTATATCCTTGTATTGTTGCCATGCTCGTCCAGCTCATACAGATAATGGCGAAGCACCTTATCATCGGAATCCGAGCTTTGCTTGACCTCGATCAGCTTGCCATCCTCATTGTAAACGTATATACCCGTGATGCCTGAGATATGCTGCTCCATGATGCGTCCGTCCTTATCATACAGCGTATAATTCGCGGGATCGGATGCGGATTCCATTCGATAGCTGCCGTCCTCGGCATAGATATAGACCTGCACCGCTTTGCCGTCCGAAAGCTTGGCGGCAACTCTGCCCTGCTTGTCATATCGATAGGTATACGTAGCTCCATCACCGCCCCAGAATTGCTGCTCCTCTATCAGCCTGCCATTTTCGTCATAGATATTGATCAGCTGCACAAAGGGTTTTTGCTTCCCTGTGTCCACCGAACGCTTGGTATGGTTCTGACGCTCGTCGTACTCATACAGCCACGTACCCTGATACACGTCATACAGGTTATAGCTTTCGTTACTTATCATGTTGCCGTATTCGTTATAGGTGTAAGTCCCCTTGCTGTCCTCTTTATGATGGATATAAGAGGTTGCCAGCCAGACCTGCTTTTCGGTTGGCTGCTCCTTGGCAGGGCTGCAGCAGGTAAACGACGCAAGCAGCGCAAGCGTCAGTACGGCTAAAATGATCTTGCATATGATACGTTTCATAGTCCTTCCCCTTTCTTTACGCTTCGTCCGTGCGGCGGTAGAGGCGCGCGTTATAGACTGCGACGACCTTTCCCTTGTATAAGATCAGGTGCATTTTGTCCCCGACCTTGGAATAAGCGGCCAGCTTTTTATCCACAAACACGTGCTCGTGCCGCTCAAAGTCCATTCTGGGCTGCAAAAGCGTCAAAAAAAACAGAAACATAGGATAAATAAATCTTTCCACCGAAAACAAATAGTACCAAAGACTGAATTTTTCCTCCGTGCGTGTCAATTCCTGCGTGGAGATCGTAAAATCCGCCTTTTTGATGATGATCAGCTTATAGATAAGTTGCCATGCATGCACGATTGCAAACGGCAGCATGCTCACAAAGATGGGATTTCCCGCAATGGAGCTGAGAATGTCCCCCGTGAACAGCAAAAACAAAAGGGAGATGAATGCTCCGAGAATAAATATGGCCAAATATGGGCCAAGCAACCCCAAAAACAGTCTTTTGAGATCCTTTTTCATGTTGTCGGTAACCAAGTCAAGCGTCAGCTCTGTTCTTTGATCTTTTGCCATGTTACGTTTTCCTTTCAAAAATAAAAATGCCTTTATACTATATAACACAGCGTTTGTGCAAAAATTTGACACGAAATCAAAAATTATTCAAAATATTTTTGCATGAGCAAAGCACCCCCGATCTGCCGCGTTTGGAATACTGATCGGGGGTAGCTTTCTTATGTAGTTAATCGAATACGCGGCGAGAATAGCTTGCCTCGTCCGTTACGTAGCTTTCGTATGCAGCGACAATGATATCAATGATCTCGTCGGGCGTGCGCGCGGTGGTATCCACGATCAGGTCGTAGTTGTTGAAATCATAGTAGTCCACACCGTAGATCTGCATGAATCTTGCTTGCTCGACCTGGCTGCGCTCGATCAGCTTATCGCACGCTTCCTTTTCGTCGGCATAAAATTCCTCGCAGCCGCGCTGGTTTTTCATCACGCGTCTTGCCGCCTCGCAAGGCTCGATGGTCAAAAAGATCTTGAACGACTTGACCGCAAAATGCCATGCCATGCGTGAATCAAAGATCAGCTTTTCCTCTGCCTTTTCGATCGACAGCTGCTTGACCTTGTCGTCAATGACGTAGTCCAAGGAAGGATCCTCGCGCAGTCTTTTATTCAGCTCCAGCGTGGTGATGCCCATGCTTCTTGCTACCTCGCGCTGGAATGCGCCCGTGCTGTAGATCTCAAAGCCGTATCTGTCCTTGAGCAGATTGCAGACGGTGGACTTTCCGCTGCCAAGCTTGCCTGTGATGGAAATTAACATGATATGTATGCCTCCAAAGTTTTGATTTCTGATTAAATTTTTCTAAGTCTTGCGTAGGTAGCCATCAGCTTTTTGGTGCCTACCTTATCGAACATGACCTCGTAAAGCACGTCCGCGCCCATATTCTTGACCGACAGGATCTCACCCTCGCCAAAGGTCATGTGCGACACGCGGTCACCCGGTGCAAGCACCTCACGCTTTCCGTTCGGCACGGGCGTGGGCTGGGACTTTCGCACGGGATAAGGAGTTGCTGCATTGTTTGTCTGCCGCGCGCTTGCGGGCGCTTTATTCTGCGATTCGGAATAATAGGTCTTGAAGGTAGGCTGCTGGCTATACGGATTTCTGATCGGCTTTTCTTCATACTTTTCGATCAGGCCCGACGGAATCTCGGACACAAAGCGCGAGAGCGGATTGTAGGTGGTACGGCCGTAAAGCAGGCGCGATTTGGTGTGGTAGATATAGATCTTCTTTTTCGCGCGCGTCAGGGCCACGTAAGCAAGTCTACGCTCCTCCTCCATCTCGTCGTTCCCTGCCGTGATGGTCTGCATACCAGGGAAAAGTCCGTCCTCCATGCCGGGCAGGAAGACAATGGGAAATTCCAGACCCTTTGCGCTGTGAATGGTCATCATGACCACGGCATCGGCACTCTCGTCATATCTGTCCACGTCCGCAACCAGTGCGTTTTCTTCCAAAAAGCCTGTCAGAGTAGGCTCTACGTCCTCCTCGGTACGGGATTCGTATTCCACCATGGCGGATTTGAATTCGTTTAAGTTGTCAAGTCTGTCCTTTTCCTGCTCACCGCCGTCGATCAGCATCTGCCTGTATCCCGTGCGGTCTGCCACCTGATCAAACAGCTCGCCAAGCGGCATGTGACCGACAAGTGCGGTCAGCTCGTTGATAATGGCGGTAAAGTTCATCAGCGCCACAGCCGAGCGCGAAAGCGCTGCATAGCGGTTGGCCTGTTCCATGATTGCAAACATGGAGCATCCTTGCTCCTCGGCGATCATTTCCACCGCCTCCAGGGTGCGATCCCCGATCTTACGTCTTGGCTCGTTGATCACACGCAGAAGGCGTTCACGGTCGTTGTGGTTGACCAAGAGCTGCAGATATGCCACGATATCACGGATCTCCTTACGGTCCGAGAAGCGCACGCCGCCCAAAATGCGGTACGGAAGCGCACTCTTGGCAAAGGCACGCTCAATGCTGCTTGCCTGCGCGTTGGTGCGGTACAGCACGGCAAAATCACGGTAGTGATATTCGCCCGACGCCACGCCGCGGTTGACCGTTGAAATGATCTCTCTTGCCTCAAAATCCTGGGTTTCCAGCTGCTTTAAGTAGATCTTGTCCCCCTTATCGCCTGCAGTCCAAAGCGTTTTGCCCTTTCTGCCCGTATTGTGTGAGATGACCTCGTTGGCTGCGTCCAGAATGGTTTGGGTGCTGCGGTAGTTCTGCTCCAGGCGGATCACGCTTGCATCGGCATACACGCGGTCGAAATTCAGAATATTTTCAATGGTCGCACCGCGGAAGCGGTAAATGCTTTGGTCGTCGTCACCCACCACCATGATATTGCGGTAGCCGCCCGAAAGAAGCGCGCAAAGCGCAAACTGCGCGGTGTTGGTGTCCTGATACTCGTCCACGCAAACGTACAAAAATCTACGCTGGTAGGAAAGGCGCACGTCCTCGTTCTCACGCAAAAGCGTGACCGTATTCATGATGATGTCGTCAAAGTCCATGGCGTTTGACGCACGCAGCTGATCCTGATATTTTTTGTAGATCTTCGCTATGCGTGACTGTCGGAAATCACTTCCCGAAACGATCTCAAACATTTCGGGCGTTTGCAGCTTTTCCTTGGCTGAGCTGATAGCTGCGATCACGCTCTTGATGGGAAACTGCTTGTCGTCCACGTTGCAGGCCTTCATGGCAGAGCCGACCGCCTTTTTTGTGTCGTCCGCGTCATAGATGGTAAATTCCTTCTGATATCCTAATCTCTCCCCGTAAATGCGCAGAATGCGCAAACAGATCGAGTGGAAGGTGCCTGCCCAAATGTCTTTTGCAACGTCCGGATCGTCAAAGGTGCGTGCAAGACGCTCCTTCATTTCGTTGGCTGCCTTGTTGGTAAATGTAAAGGTCAGGATCCTGTAAGGCGGACAGGGCTCCTCGGCAAGTTCACAAAGCACCTGCCCGATCTGCTCGGCAGGTAGGTCGATCGCCCGCTCAAGCTCTTCTACGTAAGAGGCATTCACACCACCCGGCACGCGATCCGAAAGATACGCGTTGCCAAAACGGATAATATGTGCAATTCTTTTGACCAGCACGGTGGTCTTGCCGCTTCCTGCACCGGCCAGGATGAGCAGCGGGCCGTTGACGGTGTAGACCGCCTTTCTCTGCATGCTGTTCAGGCTTTGATAATACTTATCAAACAACGCACGCTTTGCCCTTTGAAATCTATCGTAAATGTCCTGCATGATGTCCTTTCCGAAACGGTTGCCGCACAAGTGCGGCAACCGAAATATGATCTTTGCTTAGTAGTTTTTCTGGTTCTGGTTGTTGTT
>JAZQYT010000279.1:0-1682 GCA_045633665.1 Eubacteriales bacterium
TTGGCCTCCGACTTATCTGACCGAGCGCGTGGCCTCCTTGGAAGAGGAGTGCGCGGGCTTGCAGGAGCAGATCGCGCTGGAGCGCGCCGCCCACGAGCAGGAGATCGAGAACCTCAAGCAGGAATTCAACGAGAGAATTCACGATATGCTTTTGAAGCACGAAGAGGAGATGCGCGAGCTGCAGGCAACCTACAATCGTCATTTGGAGGAAGTCAACGCACAGATGCACGAAATGGAGCGCGCTTTGCAGGAGAAGATTTCGCAAACTGCGCAAAAGCTGCGTGAAAGCGAGTCTGCGTGCGGCGTGCTGCAAACGCAGAACAAGACGCTGCAGGATGCACAGATCGTATACGAAGCAAGAATCAAGGCCTTGTATGCAGAGAGCGGCAAGTACGGTGAGGATGACTTTACCGATAAAGAATCCTTTGACCAGTTGGAGCGCGAGATGGAGGCGCTTGTCAATTATTATGACGAACGCTGGGGCAAGGTGAAAAAGAAGATCCGTAAGAAACTGTTGAATTATCAATCACTCAAGGGGCAGAACAGGCGTAATGATAAGCCTTAACTATTGATATGAAGAAAATGAAAAAATCACAAATCCTGTGGTTGGTCTTGCTGATCGCCACGTTGGTATTGGGAGCAATTTTAATATTCTCGGTCGTCACCTACTTCAACAGAGAGGGAGAATTATCGTTCGGCGGCAAATTGCGCGCAGAGATATTCTACTTTATCGTGATATTTTTGTTGATGATCCCCGTGCTGCTGGCAGGCTTGCTGATCGCGCTGCTGTTCTCCAAAAAGCGCGGCTCCGAGCCACAGGAAATCGTGGCGGCCTCCGAGGACGGCACGTTGATCACGGAGGACGCAACCGATTCTCCTGTCTGGTTTGGCTTTCAGTCAGAGTCAGATCGTACAGAGCAGGAGCAGGACACGCATGCCGAGCGTTTTTGCATGCTCAGTCAGATCGACCGCAACAGTACAAGCTACGGTCACTCCACCTATGAAAAAAAGGTAACGCTGGAGAGCTTTTGCGATGATTTTCGTAACTATGCGGCAAGCAAGCTCAGGCTGTATTATGATATTGAAGATATCAGACGCTTTGTTGCAGGCATGGCGGTATCCAAGCTTGTGATATTGCAGGGTATGTCGGGTACGGGTAAGACCTCGCTGGCGCACGCGTTCGGCTCGTTTACCGATAACGCATCCACCGTCATTCCCGTGCAGCCTATGTGGAAAGAGAGAACTGACCTTGTGGGCTACTACAACGAGTTTACCAAGAGATTCAACGAAACTTTGCTGCTGGAAAAGATGTACGAAGCGAACTACAGCAAGGACATTTATATCACGGTGCTGGACGAGATGAATATCGCAAGAGTAGAGTATTACTTTGCGGAGTTTCTGTCACTCTTGGAGCTGCCCAATCCCGATGAGAGATACATCGACGTTGTGTCGGATAAGTGGGCAAGCGATCCCAGACAGTTCAAGGATGGCAGAATCAAGCTGCCCGAGAACATGTGGTTCGTGGGAACGGCAAACAACGACGACTCCACCTTTGCCATCTCGGATAAGGTATACGACCGTGCCATGATCCTCAACCTGGATACCAAGTGCGAGCGATTCGCAGCGCCCGCCGTGTCAAAAAAGCCGATCTCGGCCTCCGATTTTACGCAGCTTGTGGATAA
>JAZQYT010000280.1:0-9269 GCA_045633665.1 Eubacteriales bacterium
ATGCGTGGCAGCCGCGCTCTCGGGATCGACCTCCGAAAGACGCTGATGCAGTGCAATCGCGCCCTCTCTGTCGGCAAAATTCTCCAGCTCGGCACGCACAGCGGGATCGGCATAATTCTCGCCGTAGCCCCCGCGCAACAGTCCATCCAAATACAGCCCCGTGCCGCCGCACAAAACGGGCAGCTTTCCGCGCGCATGAATGTCTTTGATGATCTCGGTTGCCGCCTCGACGTACGCGCCGCTCGAATAGCTCTCGGTGGGCGCGACTACGTCGATCATGTGATGCACGACCTCTGCTTGCTCATCAGACGTGGGCTTAGCCGTGCCGACATCCATACCGCGATAGATCTGCATGGAATCCATGCTGACAAGCTCACCGTTATGACGCTTGCACAATTCCATAGCCAGCGCGCTCTTGCCGCTTGCCGTGCTGCCCACGACCGCAATGACGCGCGGTATTTTTTTCTCTGTACTCACAGCTCTACGACCTGCGTGCCGTCCATGATGACGTAATTCTCGGTCACACCGATCTCGTCCATCCAGCCGCGCACCTCGACCGTTTTGAAAACGTGGGTGTTAAAGCCCTTGCCCGCATCGTTTTCCCACAGCCACTTGGGCGCGCACCAGAATGCACCCTTGGGCGCGACCTCTTCGTAAAACTCGCGCGTGCAGCCGTTCTGACCGTGGTGCGCCATCTGTACGTAATCGGCCTTGAGCTTGCCTGTGCCGCCATACATACGCAGCACCTTGTTGCCTGCCTCAACGCCTGCGTCGCCCGTAAACAGCACCGTCTTACCGCCAAGCGTGACGCGGAAGATCAAGGACGCATTGTTTGCCACGTTATGATTAAATTCGCTGTCGGGCGAATAGTAGAATTCAAAGTGAGCCGCGCCCACATCCATCTCGTCACCTCCCGACACGATGCAGCACTTGTGCGCGATCAGAGGCAGAATACGATACAGCTCTGCAGCGGAATTGTCCAGATCCTCGCGCGCGATAAACTGCGCCGAGGGGAAATTATAGTAGATCTTTTCCACGTTCAAGGCATCGGGATTGCCCTCGGTCAGCTCTATAAAGCCGCGGATGTGATCGTTGTGCGGATGCGTCAGGATCCACGCGTGTACCGTGGGCTGTGCCTGACCGGTCAAGCCCTGCAGGTATTCCACAAGATACGGCATATCCTGCGGCCAGCCGCCGTCAATGACGATGACCTTGTCATCCTCCGTGGTGATGACAAAGCTCATCATCTGAATGTCTGTGATCGATTTAAGCATGCTTACTGTGTTTTTCATGATAACCTCCATGGTCAGTTAAAATAAATCACTGTGCGTTCCGGTGCGGGACAAAAACAAAATGAGATCTGTATCATCCACGCGATAAATCAACAACCAATCCGGCAAAACGTGACACTCTCTGAAGCCTACATAGTTACCGGTTAATGCGTGGTCCCGATGTCTTTCCTCCAACGGAATATCATTCGCCAACTTTTCCACAACCGTATCAAGTAAATTCAAATCATATCCGCGTTTGACAATCAGCTTCAAATCCCTTTTGAACCGACTGGACAAAACGATCTCACGCATCCTTTGATACCTCGTCCATTATTTCCTCGAAGCTTGCATAACGCTTGTATTTTTCGGGATGTGCTTTCATTTCATAATACTCATCCATTGCCGCAATCGTTTCATCATTTGGCACGTCGCGCGTAATAGTAAACGGAATCGCATTTTCGCGAATTGCCTGACGAAGAAAAATATTGATCGCAGTAGAGAGATCCATGCCAAAATCGGCAAACAGCTCCTGTGCCTGTGCCTTGGTTTCCGCGTCAATGCTGATATTGGTAGATACTTTAGCCATAATATTACTCCTTTCATATTTGCTTGTTTTCAATAACAGTATAGCATATTATGCGCAGTTTGTCAACATGTTATGCACACGAATTCGCATAACGTGCATATAAAACCCCCGAGGGAAAATCCCTCGGGGAAAATCATGTGTGATTTTATTTTTGTCAGATCATTTGCCAAGAAATACGGTGTTCCAGATCTCCGAAAAATCAGGCAGCTCGGATGCAGGAGAGGCAGTCGTTGTGGTCGCCATGACAAAGTCCAAAAACTGCTGGCGCACAGAGGGATCGACCTCCACGTTCGCCTTTTCCTTTTTCAAATCCTCATACATGTTTTGATAAAATGCAATTAACTGCTGATTGGTGGTTTCGCGGCATCTGATCACATCTGCAATGCCCTGAGCAACTCCCTGTGCTCCCAGATCGCCGGGGCCTTTGGATTGCACGTCTCTAAGTGCGTATAGCGCCTCATAAATATGTTGCGTATCTGCAAGGATCTTTTCGATCTGAGCGAGTGCATACTCTGCGGTGATTTCGGTATTCTTGATCTCTGCGGTTGCTTGTGCAGCTATATTGTTCATGTTCTCTGACATATTTTTATCCTCCAAATTTTCATTCGGCGGACACGCAAGGCATATTTTATTTTCTGCTACGAAGCGTGCCCTGCCGTTTTTGACAAGACCTTTGGCCCTTTTGGGGTAGGTCGCTTCATAAACTTTTCCTTGCTCATCAACTACAATCACGTTTTTTTCGATGGGTGTCGCCCCCTTTGTATTCAATTTTGCATATTTTGTGATCTCCGTTTTTTCTGATGGGTGCCGTCCCCGTATCACATATTTTATTGTAGCATAGATGGGTGGGGTTGTCAAGAAAAATTTGGAATAACGTCATAATTCGTAGGGGAGGAGTATTTGCTTGCAAATACTCCTCCCCTACGAATTCTATCGGCATCACATCCGCAATGCTTAATGACGCAGGATATGCTGATTAGGAGAAATCGTTCAAGACAAGGCGCACCGGAGCCGCCCTCCCGAAGGCGTAGTTCCCTACGTCGAGGGAGTAGGCGAGGAGCAACGCAGTATTGGACGATTTATACAATCAGCATCGCGTCGCCAAACGAGAAGAAGCGATACTCTTCCTCCACTGCCGTTTCATACGCCTCCATGACCTTATCTTTATCGTAGAAGGCCGAAACCAGCATGATCAGCGTGCTTTCGGGCAGGTGGAAGTTGGTGATCAGCGCGTCCATGGCCTTGAATTTGTAGCCGGGATAGATGAAAATACCCGTATCTCCCGAAATGGCAGGAATAGTGCCATCCTCGTTTGCTACGCTCTCTAAGGTTCTGCAGGGGGTGGTACCCACGCAGATGACTCTGCCGCCCTTGGCGCGGCCCTCATTGATCAGATCCGCGCTTGCCTGCGACACCGAAATAAACTCGGTGTGCATGACGTGCTCGTCAAGTCGCTCCGCCTTGACGGGGCGGAAGGTGCCAAGCCCTACGTGCAGCATGACGGGCGCGATGGCCACGCCCTTATCGCGGATCTTTTGCAGCAGCTCGGGTGTAAAATGCAGCCCCGCGGTGGGTGCGGCTGCCGAGCCTTCCTCACGCGCGTACACGGTCTGGTATCTACTCTGATCCTTGGGCTTTTCGGTGATATACGGGGGCAGCGGCAGAATGCCCACCTTATGCAGCACGTCGTAAATGTTGGCGTGCGCCTCGCGGTCGTAGTCAAACGCGATCATCCTGTTGCCCTCCTCGGTGATCTCGACCACCTTACCGCGCAGCATCCCCTCGCCAAACACCAGCTCCATGCCGATCTTGGCGCGTTTGCCCGGCTTGACCAAGCATTCCCACGTGTCCAGCTCTCGCTGGCGCAGGAGCAGCAGCTCGATATTTGCCTCATCTCTGCCTGCCACGTGTCCATATAGGCGCGCGGGAATGACCTTGGAATCGTTGATGACCAGCACGTCCTCGGGACGCAGATAGTCAATGATATCGTAAAAATGCTTATGCTCGATCGTCCCCTTCTCGCGATTCAGCACCATCAAGCGCGAGCCATCACGCACCTCGGCCGGGTGCTGGGCGATCAGTCGCTCGGGCAGGTCGTAATAAAAATCTGCCGTTTTCAGATCAGTCGGGGCTTTTTTATTGATAATAACGCTCATATATATATCCTTCCGAAAATTCTGTCATATACTGTCATATAGGTGCAAAGTACCCCTACCTATACAGAGCATATTATACTATAAACTTTTTCCTTTTTCAACTCTTTTTTTGAAAATTCACAAGCATGGAGGACACTTTCATGACACACTCCCCAACTTTGCTCTTTCGCGGCAGCGCAACTGCCCTGATCACACCGTTCTCGGACGGCAAAATAGACTTTGACAGCTTTGCAAATCTGATAGAAACCAACATCCGCGGCGGTGCGGACGCGCTGGTGGTGGCAGGCACGACGGGCGAGGCCTCCACGCTTTCCCCCGAGGAGCAGGCCGCGCTGTGCGAATGTGCCGTGCAGGTGACAAGCGGCCGCGTACCCGTCATTGGCGGTGCGGGATCGAGCGACACCGCGCACGCCTGCCACTTGGCGCGCATGATCAGCCGAACCGGCTGCGACGGTCTTCTTTGCGTCACGCCCTACTACAACAAGGCCACACCGCGCGGCATGGAATTGCATTTTGGGGCTATTGCCGAGGCCTCGGAAAAGCCTATCATTCTTTACAACGTTCCTGCTCGCACAGGCTGCTCCCTCTCCCCCGAGATCTGCCGCGCGCTCAGTGCGCACCCCAATATCCGCGGGATCAAGGAGGCATCGGGTGACGCAGGCCTCGCCGCGCGTATCATGGCAGCGTGTGGCGACGATCTGCCGCTCTATTCGGGCTGCGACAATCTCACGCTCCCGTTGCTCTCGCTGGGAGCGATGGGCGTGATCTCGGTGGTGGGCAATATCATCCCCTCTGTCATGCACACGCTTTGCCACGCATACTTTTCGGGCGATGGCGCATCTGCCGCACGCGCCCAGCTTGGCGCACTTGCGCTGATGGAGGCCTCCATGGCGCAGGTCAATCCCATTCCCATCAAGACCATGTGCGCCATGATGGGGCTTTGCCGCGAGGAATTCCGCCTGCCGCTCTGCCCCATGCTCCCTGCGCAAAAGCACACTCTTGTCGATCTGCTGCGCAAATATGGGTTGACAAACTAAGCGCAAAGAAAGGGCTGCCCTTGCCCAACTTCTCATAAGGAAGTTGGGCAGTTTTATTCGCCTGCTGCGAGTTCTATTGCTTCGCAGTGATATTCATCTTGCGATGAGTGGTATTCGCTACGCGAGTTTAGGAGGCGAATAAAATATCACTGAAGTCGCAAGGCTTCAATATCACTATTGCGGTAGCAATAATATCACTCCGACGAAGTCGGAATATCACTCTTGTTTTCTCTGCCGATCTGTGTTATAATATATTCAACATTGTAGGGGTATGGGCTTTGCCCGAAGCCTTTGTAATACAAAGGCGAAACTGGCGATAAATTGCAAGCTAATGGAGGTATATATGCTACTAAAACATAATGATTATATTGTCAAGATAAATGTTGATGACACATACACGATTGATTCTACAGATAATCGTTACTACGACGTAATACTAAACCCTTGCAATTACAAACATGGTGATTTAACAAAAACGCTTGCGATACATATTGCCCTACCTTCTAAGCATTACAGTATTGCTCTCGTTGGTTCTTATTTGATAAGTGATTCCGATTGTGCCATTCTCGAAAATGACATTTTAACAGTATTGTTAGATCAAATAATTGTTCAAATTAACATCCTAAACGGCTCTATTGTACGGCATATCGAACTTGATTGCTTTGGCTGCAATTTAGCAATCTATAGAGTTGAGAAGGGATATATCATATATGGTGAATGCGAAATCACAATGTTGAAATTTGATTTTTCCAAAAGATGGGCTTTTTCCGGCAAAGATATTTTTGCATCTGTTTCTGGGAAATTGCCGTTTGAAATTAAAGATGAGTTGATTTGTCTTTATGATTTTGAAGACAACTACTATGAAATTGATTTTGAGGGAAACCATATCAAATAATCAGCAACCCCAACAGACTTTGAAAATCTGTTGGGGTTAATCTTTGTTTTCTGCAATACAATTATTGTGATGGACCGTCGAGGACGCCGGTCCCTACAAGGAGAAATCAAACTTCCTTATGAGAAGGAGCCTTTGGGCAGCCCTTTCAAAGCGTGGTTATTCAAGCGCGTCCAGCTTTTTCTCCATTTTCGAAAGGTTCTTTGCAACCGTCTTATCCATCTTCTTGAACTTGGAGGAAACCGTGTTTTTCTTGGAGGTAATGATCTGACGCAGCTGGTCGTGCGGGTTCCCCAACGCGGCAGTATATACGATACCCGCATCGATCTTGACCGTGTTGAAGATCAGATCCAGCATATCCCACGCCACGGGATCGCTCATATACTTACGCTTGAGCGCGATCTCATAATACGCAGGCTTGACCGTACGCAGAGATTCCGAAGCCATGACCTCCAGCACCGCACCGAGCATGGGAAGCTTATCCTCACTGACGGTGGAAGGAACGGCATATACCGTAAACTGGTCGTGCTGCAGCGTACCGTACTCGGCCTGTGCCTCATCGTACTTGGGCATGGGTACGATACCGTATTGCTGCTCCATATCGCGGATATCACCCTGCTCTGCCGCCACCAGACGGGTGGTACACATAGCACCGTTTCCGTTTGCAAACGCAATACGGATATCGTCCTGCTCGGCATCCAGGGCCGTGTGCGGATAGACCAGCGTGCCGCTCTCATAGAACAGGTGCAGCACCTTATCCGTGACGTTGGAAAGTCTTGCGGTATCCAATACGTATTCGTATTCACCGTCCGCGTTCTTCTCTACGATCCTCAGACCGCAGGAGGCCCAATAGGGGTCGGTACTGATATACGGAGAGGTAATCAGACCAAAGAAGTCCTCCTCGTCCTTTTTGCTGTTACCGTTCAGATCCTGATAGAAATCCTCGGCGAGCTGTGCCTGATAATCCAGCGTCCACTCGTTGTTGCTGACTGCCTCGTACAGGTAAGGCACACTCTTATTATCAAATTCGTCCTTATTAAACATGGTAACAAAGGCGAAGCGATAGATGGAAAGCGCGATCATACCCGTTGCGGTATACTGTCTGTTATTATAAGAAATGACTTCGTTATAATCCTGTGTCCAGTAATCCTGCGAAAGATCCAGATACTCCAGCTGCGTCAGATCACGGAAAGTCCCCTCCAGCGCGGTCGTCAGCATCAAATAGCAAGCGCCCGCCATCAGATCGTATTCATCCGAGCCTGCCAGCACGGCACGCTTGATCTCCTCGATCGGCTTGTTCTGGTCCGCATCCTCAATGGGACTGGATACGATATTGATATTGAGTCTGTCACTAACCTTGACGTTTCGGTTAAAGATAGCGTCGTTGACCGGCTCGGAATTGAGCTCGGGAACCGCAACCTCGTCCCACGTCCAACCAAGGAACGCGCGGCTGAGGATCACAACGTCCTCGCCCTCAAACTTCAGATCGTCCGGGATATTATCCAGCTTTGAGGGTTCTGTGTTTTCCTCGGCAGCGGTAGTATCCGAGGGATCACCGTTTTCGGCCTCAGCGCAGGCAACCAGCACCGAGATCATGGTGGCAAATACAAGGAGCAGGGCTAAAAACTTTTTCATGGTATTGCTCTCTTTCCTGATTTTGGTATTTTCATTATACCATGTCAATATGTGCTTGTCAAGAAAAAAATGCCGGATTCAGACGAATCCGGCACTTCATTTTTGTATCAATCACACAATTTTTCAAGCTTTTTATGTACCTTAGCAAGCTGTTTATCCAGGTTTTTGCCAAGCTTTGCACACTTGGAGGATACGACGTTCTTCTTTCCCGCAACAATGGTACGCATGTTGTGGTGCGGGCAGTTCATAGGAACGACGTAGGTCACAGCCGCATCAATTTTGACTCTTGCAAAGATCATATCCAGCATTTCCCATGCGATGGGATCGCTCATATACTTACGCTTGAGCGCGATCTCATAATACGCAGGCTTGACCTGACGCAGTGACTCGGAGGCCATGACCTCAAGCGTTGCACCGATCATTTCCATCTTTTCCTCTGCAGCCGAGGCAGGAACGGCAAATACCGTGAACTGGTCGTGCAGCATGGTACCGTAATCCTGCTGTGCCTTGTCGTATTTAGGCACGGGTACGATACCGTACTGAATCTCCATATCGCGCACGTCGGGCTGCTCCACGGCAACCAGACGGATGGTCATCATGGCACACTCGCCCTTGGTGAACATCACGCGCAGCTCGTCCTGCTCCACGTTATTGGTCATAACGGGGAAAAGATACGTACCGCCGCAGTCGTAGAACAAGTACAGGACCTTATCCATAACGTCCGAGAAGCGACCGATATCCAAAACGTATTCATAATACCCCTCCGCATTCTTTGCAAGAATGGGAAGATTGCAGGATGCCCAATACGCGTCGGTATTGATGCCCGAGCAGGATGCAAAGCCGAAGAAATCGCCCTCATCCTTCTTGGCCGAGCCGTTGGTATCGCGGTAAAAATCCTTGGCAAGCGAGGCCTGGTAGTCCAGTGTCCACTCATTGTCCGCAATCGCCTCGTAAGGATAAGGCACATTCTTGTCGTCAAATTCATCCTTGTTGAACATGGTGACAAAGGCAAAGCGATAGGTAGACAGCGCGATCATACCGGTTGCGGTATGCTGCGAGCCGCCAAAGGACATGGTTTCATTATATTCCTGCATCCAGTATTCCTGATCCAGATCCAGATATTCCAGATCTGTCAGATCGCAGAACGTTCCCTCCAGCGCAGCAGGCGTGGTGGTATATACGGGAGCAGCTACCAGATCAAATTCATCCGAGCCTGTTTTGACCACACGCTGGATCTTATCGATGGGGGCATACTCGCTGGGATCCTCAATGGGAGAGGACACGATATTGACGTTAAGACGGTCGGTCACAGCCAGATTTCTGTTGAACATAGCGTCGTTGACAGGCTCAGAGGTCAGTTCCGGCACGGCAACCTCATCCCACGTCCAGCCCATAAACATACGGTTCAGGATCACGATATCCTCACCGTTGTATTTCAGATCCTCAGGAATGTTGTCATACTGCAAAATCTCGGTGCTTTCCTCCTCTGCAGCGGTGGTCTGATCCGTGATCTCGGGCGCATTTTCAGCACACGCGGCAAGGGTAGAGAGCAAGGTGGCGGTGGCAAGAAGCAACAGCAGAAATTTTTTCATATACTCGCTTTCCTTTTTTATTTGATAGCTTCAGTATACCATATCCATCACGGATTGTCAAGCGCAAAGGACGGCCGCGCACGGTATTTTTTGCGTGCGC
>JAZQYT010000281.1:0-8852 GCA_045633665.1 Eubacteriales bacterium
CGACCGATAGGAGATCTACCTTCACCACCACCGTGCGGGTGGTCGCAGGGGTTCATGACAGAACCGCGGACGGTAGGACGAATGCCCTTGTGTCTGGTCTTACCTGCCTTACCAACCTTAACGGTGTCATGGTCGGTGTTACCGATCTGGCCGATGGTTGCCTTGCAGTCCAGACGAACGATACGAACTTCACCGGAGGGAAGACGTACCTGTGCAACGCCGTTTTCCTTAGCGATCAGCTGTGCGAAAACGCCTGCTGCACGAACCAGCTGAGAGCCCTTGCCGGGATACAGCTCGATGTTGTTGATCATGGTACCGACGGGGATATTCGCGATCGGCAGAGTGTTGCCGGGCTTGATATCAGCGTCAGCGCCGGGGTAAACAACGTCACCAACCTTCAGGCCGTCGGGAGCGATGATGTAGCTTCTGACGCCTGCCTCGTTCTCGAGCAGAGCGATGAACGCGGTTCTGTTGGGGTCGTACTCGATACCGATTACGGTGTTAGCAGAGGTGTCTGCTCTCTTGAAATCGATAATTCTGTACTTGATCTTGTTACCGCCGCCTCTGTGACGAACGGTGGTGCGGCCGTAGGAGTTACGACCTGCGTGCTTCTTCTTGGTAACAACGAGGCTCTTCTCGGGGGTGCTCTTGGTCAGAACAGCCTTATAGTCCGTAACGGACATATGTCTGCGAGAGGGCGTCGTAGGATTATACTTAATCGTTGCCATTTAATTCGACCTCCTTCTCAGTTCAGACCCTCGAAGAACTCGATGGGCTTGGAGTCAGCCGTCAGAGTTACGATTGCCTTCTTCCAGGTTGCGGTGCGACCTGCATGAACGCCAAGTCTCTTGGGCTTGCTCTTCATGTTGATGGTGTTGACGTCTGCTACCTTAACGCCCTTGAACATAGTTTCAACAGCGTTTGCAATCTCGGGCTTGGTTGCGGACTTCAGTACCTTGAACGCGTACTTTCTGTCAGCCATGCCGTCCATGCTCGCTTCTGTGATAATGGGCTTAATGATGATATCCTGAATCATTTTCATTATGCATATACCTCCTCGAGCATCTTGACTGCTGCAGCGGTAACGACAAACTTGTTAGCATTGAGAATGTCGTAAACGTTCAGGTTGTTGTACTGAGCGGTAACAACACCGGGAATGTTTGCGCAGCTCTTGATGATGAACTGATCAACCTCGGGCAGAACCACGATGGTCTTGGTGTCAGCACCCAGCTTGTGCAGCATGGTTGCCATGGTCTTGGTCTTGAAGCCCTCGCACTTGATGTCGTCTACCACGATCAGGTTACCCTGAGCAACCTTAGCGGACAGAGCGCTGTACAGTGCAATTCTCTTGGCCTTTCTGTTCATTGCGGTGCGGTAGCTTCTGGGCTTCGGGCCGAGTGCTACGCCGCCGTGTGTCCACTGAGGAGAACGAGTGGAGCCCTGTCTTGCGCGACCGGTGCCCTTCTGTCTCCAGGGCTTCTTACCGCCACCGGAAACTTCGGTGCGGGTCAGTGTGGACTGAGTGCCCTGTCTCTGGTTGAGCAGATATGCTCTTACAGCAGCATGGAGGACTGCGCCGTTGACGTCTGCACCGAAAATCTTTTCGGACAGATCCATCGTGCCGACTTCGCTGCCGGCCATGTTATATACTTTTACCTGCGGCATTGTTTAGTTCCTCCTTTTCTTATGCTTTTACCGAGTCACGAATGAACACGATGCCGTCCTTAGCGCCGGGAATAGCGCCCTTGATGGCGATCAGATTTCTTTCGCTATCGATCTTAACAACTTTGAGATTGAGAACGGTGACCTGTTCGTTACCGTACTGGCCTGCCATGTGCTTGTTCTTGAAGATTCTGGCGGGGTCAATAACACCCATAGAACCGGACTGGCGGTGGATAGGACCTACGCCGTGGGTTGCCTGCAGCTTGTGCTGGTTCCATCTCTTGATAGCGCCGGTGTAACCGTGGCCCTTCGTCATACCTGTAACGTCGACCTTTTCGCCTGCGGCGAAGGTATCGGCTGTAATGACGTCGCCTACGTTATAAGCGGAGCAATCAGCCAGACGGAATTCCTTGAGGTACTTCTTGTAAGCAACGCCTGCCTTGTTGAAGTGACCCTGCTGGGGCTTGGTCAGGTGCTTTTCCTTAGCATCCATAAAGCCAAGCTGTACAGCCTCGTAACCGTCATTCTCTTTGGTCTTCTTCTGTGCGACTACGCACGGACCGCATTCAACGAGAGTGACGGGAGTAACGTTTCCGTTCTCGTCGAATACCTGAGTCATACCGATTTTCTTACCGATAATACCCTTTTTCATTTTGTTTCCTCCTGTAAATTATTGGTCGATCGCCAAGCGGGAGGACCGACATGATTTACAAAGTTAGCGAGCCGAAGTTTTTTCTTCGTCGGCTGTTATCTTTGTTTTGCAAGTCTTGATATCGCGGTGCTTGATATAAGCTATTACAGCTTAACCTCGATCTCAACGCCTGCAGGGAGCTCGATGTTCATCAGCGCGTCAATGGTCTTTGCAGACGGCTTCATGATGTCGATCAGTCTCTTGTGAGTGCGCATTTCGAACTGCTCACGGCTATCCTTGTACTTGTGCACTGCGCGGAGAATCGTGATGATCTCCTTCTCAGTGGGAAGCGGGATAGGACCGGAAACCTGGGAACCGTTATCTTTTGCAACCTTGACGATCTTCTCAGCTGCGGTATCGATAAGGGTGTGGTCGTAGCTCTTCAGACGAACTCTGATCTTTTCCTTAACTGCCATTTTGTTTTGCCTCCTTTTAAGATTTCGCTTCAGCCCGCGCCGCCGCTTTCATTCCCTATACGCACGCGTATATATTAATGGAAGCCTTGCCGCCACCCTTGGCGATTTGTTAAAGTGGGGCGAATCCCTTACACCGCTCCGTGTGTTTCTTTTTGCACCCGATAAAAAAGGATTTTGTCCGCGCATCAGCATCTGCGTCAAACAAACTCCGTTTACCTTGTGTAAAATTCAACCCATTGGAGCAACACTATGCCGCATGTTGCACCGTGTATTTGCAGGGATATACCTTCGCCCGATTCTCGGACATACTCTGCGAAAATTACCTTTGAGGGCGTCCCCTCAAAGCAACCTCTCGCTTCATCGCATATCAAGCCCTATCATTATACAACATTCGCCCCAAAATTGCAATAGGTTTTCAAAAATTTATATGACGATTATAAACGAAATTTTCAAGAATGTTTTGTATATATTGCACAATTTTGCGTGTTTTTTCGATGCACGGCATCCTTCGGACATCCCTTTAGACGATCGCTTTACCGCTTTTACGTCCGCAAAAGCAGCCGCCTTGGTGACTTTTTGTGCATATTGATAAAAAACATAAAAATCATTGACGAATTGTTTGTTTTGGTGATGATTTGTTCACATTTATGTTATATAATATTATTGTATATTTCTATCATTTCGGAGGTTCCCTTTCGGGAGTTTGGTATATATGTTCGTGCAATCCGCAAAAGTCAAAGTCTATTCAGTCGCAGCATCCGTACTGGCAGTCGTCGGTGCTGCGCTTTACGTACTCTGTTACCTTCTGGCAGGTGACGGATCCGGATACTTCATCCAGGGGCATTACCTGCCCATGCTCGCGAATGCGCTGTGCATTGCATCGGTCATTTTTTTCGCAAGTCCACTGTTCCTGATTTCCAAGGACATCTTGCCCAAGGATGATTTTATGATCGCAACCGGTAAGCCCTTTGCAGTAGCCGCTGCCCCTCTGATAGGCACGCTGGCGGCAGGTGCGGTCTGCTTTACCTACTACGAGCCCGCAGATCTGATCGCGGTGCTCAAGCAGCAGCGCCCGATCGACGTGACCATCGTCTGCTCGGCGCTGGCCGTTGCCGGTGCTGTGCTTTGCGGAACCTATTACGTCTTCCGCATGATCAACGTATCCAATCTCAACAGCGCCTGCGTGATCTTGGGCCTTGGCCCCGTGGCACTCATGACAGGCCTTTGCGGTCTGACCTACTTTGAGCTGGATCACTACATGAACGTTCCCTCCAAGATCGGCTTCCAGCTTGCCTGGATCGCCACCCTGCTGTTTTTGACCGGCGAGCTGCGCGTTACGCTTGACAAGGCACAGCCGCGCAGATACCTTGCAAGTGCAGGTCTTGCCCTGTTTGCCAATGCGTGCGCCTGCGCCCCTGCCGTCCACACTCTGATGCACATGACCGATTCGGTTCACAACACGCGCACCCTTGGATTTGCGCTGCTCTGCCTTGGCAACTGCGTCTATATAGGCTTCAGACTGTTCACCTTTGCGTCCTTCTGCTCTTCCAGTGTTTCCGATGATACCCTCGAGGTTATTGAAGACATCGAGTATGCAGAGAGTACGGAAGACAGCAAAGAACCCGAAATAACCGACAAAACCGAAGTAACCGATTCCGCGAACTCTTCCGATCTCCCCGACGTTCCCGAACAAACGCAAGGAAAGGATGACCAAAATGGCTGCCAATAACAGAATTCAATGGCTTCATAAAAAAATAACCGAATTCAGCTATCCCAACGCCATGCGTCTGGCCGAACGCTTCAACGTATCGCACCGTCAGGCACAGCGCGACGTGGATTTTCTGCGCAAGCAGCTGGGCGCGCCGATTGAGTACGATCCCGAGCATAAGGGCTTTTATTACACCGCAGATTTTTCCCTTCCCGTGCTGCTGACCTCGGACAACGACGAGTCTTACATGGGCGTAGTATCCTCTATATATAATAATGATGATTTTGCAGCGGACAGCTCGGTCATTCAGATGCAGATGCCCTATACCGCTGTGGTCGAGATCCCGGACAAGCTTTCGGTTCTGGAGCTGCGCTCCTTCATCATTTCCAAGGAATCGCGCAACCGCTACGTTTGCGAATTCCACAACGTCGAACGCTTCTTGAGCGTGATCATGGCACTCGACTCCCCCATTCGTATCATGAGCCCCTATTGGATCAGAGAAAGACTGATCGGCATGGCAGAGCGCGTGCTCAAGGCCAACAAGCTGACCGATCCGGAAGAATAAAAACACAAAAATTGAATATTGCATAAGGAGCGAATCCAACCATGAAAAGAACCCTTGTGATGATGCTGGTCGCTTTACTCTTGCTGCCGTTGATTTTGTCTGCCTGCACCCCTTCGCAGGGAGAGGAGCAACGCACGACCGACCAAGCAGACGCAACGACCAATGCCCCTGAGAGCACCGACGACTCCTCTGCCCCCGAAGCGGACACCGAGCCCGATTCGGAAACAGAGCCCGTGCAAACGCCGCCTGACGAGATCGCGGCTGTGGATATCTATCCCGTGCCTATGGAGATCACGTTTGCCGAGGGTAAGACCGCCAAAAGCGCCTTTTGCCCTGACGAGGAAGCTGCCGCGTATACAAGCGTGCTGACTGCAGCGGGAATTCCCATCACACAAGATGGGCTACCCTTGACGCTAACGCTGCGCGACCTTTCGGCAGATTTTACTTTTGGTGTCGATGAGGCATATACCCTCTCGGTCAAGAAGGACGGCATTTCGATTGAGGCGCAGACAGAGAGAGGTGCGTACTACGCCCTCATGACACTTGTTCAGCTGGTTTTGGATGACGGCTCCTTTTGTTGTGCCACAATCAAGGACGCGCCCCGTAACGCCATCCGCGGCGTCATCGAGGGCTTTTACGGCACGGCTTGGACGCACGAATACCGCAAGGATCTCTTTGCATTCATGGGTCAGAACAAAATGAACGCCTACATCTACGCACCCAAAGACGACGCAAAGCACCGCGCACAATGGCGCGTGCTTTACACGGGCGCAGAGCTGGAGCGCATGACCGATCTGATCAACACCGCAAACGAAAATTACGTGAAATTCATCTATGCCCTCTCCCCCGGCGGAGATATCAATCTCGGTGCGGGCTACAAGGCAGATTTTGAAAAGTTGATGGCCAAGTGCCAGCAAATGTACGATCTGGGCGTGCGCGATTTTGCCATTTTCCTTGACGACATCCCCACGCTGGACGCAAAGGGGCACGGCAAGCTGCTCTCCGACTTCCAGACCAAATTCGTTATGACACACGAGGGCGTCAGCGATCTGATCGCCATCACCACCGAATACGGTGATCCCTTCCTGACCGACTACACCAATCAGATAGCACCGCTGATCCACGAAGACGTGGTACTGATGTGGACAGGTCCGGGCGTCATCCCCGAGAGCATTACCAACCGATCCCTTGCACACATCATCAAGACCTACGGCAGAAACGTGCTGATCTGGTGGAACTACCCCGTCAATGACACGCTGGCCAACCACTTGTTCATGGGTCCCTGTCAAGGGCTGGAAAGCACGCTGTATCAATCCATCACGGGCTTGACCGCCAATCCCATGAATCAGGGATACGCCTCCATGGTGCCACTGTTTACCACGGGCGATTATTTGTGGAATCCCGAGGCGTACGATAAGGACGCGTCACTCGTTGCTGCCTGCAAGGCGCTGATGCCCGACGCGCACGAGGCTCTTTTGGGCTTTATTTCCATGACCTGCGCTTCCGGCATCAATAAAAACATCGACAGTACAGAGCTTAACGCGCTTCTTAGCGCATTCAAGAAAGACAACACGCCGCAGACGCGTGCGGCACTCAAATCTTATTTTGAGGAAATGATCCGCAACGCGGACGCCATTGCAAGCGCGAATAATCAATCATTGGTACAAGAAATTAACGAATGGTTGACTAAATACCGCGTATACGGTCAAATGGGCGTTTTGTATATCGAAATGGAAGAAGCCTATGCGGCAGGCAAGGAGCAAACCGGGCTTTTGGAGCTGCTTGGTCAATATAAGACATTGGAAATGAGCATTCGTCAGAATCCCCGCCTGGTTTCCTCGACGGTTCTGACCACCTATCTGAGCACGCTGAACAGTCGCTTCAGCATACTGCTCGGGCAGATCGACGGCCTTTCCGCTGCGCCCGCAAAGCCCTATACCAACTGTAACCATTACGAGAACTACACCCCCGACCTCATGACCGACGGTGACGATTCCACCTTTTTCTGGACGCACGGAGATCTGAACACGGCAGCAGGCAATAAAACAGGCTACTTCGGTGTGGATCTCGGCCAAGTCATCGAGGTCAAAAACGTGTACGTCGCAACAGGTGTCGGCGGCGGTGACGTCCTGCAAAGCTGCATCGTGGAATACTCCACCGATACCAAGCAATGGACCACGCTCCACACAGGCACATGCGCAGAGGAGCTTTACCTGCAAAACCTTTCGGTACAGGCACGCTACGTGCGCGTACGCAGCGCGGACAAAGGCAGCACCACTTGGATCAAGATACGCACGTTCGAAGTCAACTCCACCCGTACCGCTGCCAACGATACCCCCGCAGGCGTTCCCACCTGGACGACCAGCATGCCCACCTACTCCACCTACGCGCCCGAATTCATGGCGGATAACGATCCCACCACCTACTTCTGGTCCTCGCGCGGTGCGCAGAAGGGCGACTTTATCCAGATCGATCTCGGTGCGATCACCGCAGTATCCCGCATCACCTTCAAGAACGGTGTTCCCGATCATGCTGCCGATTTCATCGGCGCAGCAGAACTTTCCTATTCGATAGACGGCCAAAGCTGGACAAAGCTTTGCGCGATCACCGGCAGAGATACCGTTGCAGACGTCAACATCCGCGCTCGCTATATCCGCGTCACGGTCACCAAGGATCAGACCAACTGGGTAACCGTATCCGAATTCTCTGCTTTGAGCGAGGATCGCGTGTCCACGCTTTTGAGCCTTGATACAACGGCCATTGCACGTACCGATCTGCTTGCCCTGACCGACGGCCTGTACGTTTCCTTCTTCGCCCCCGATCAGCAAAAGGCGCAGGGACACAACCTGAGCATCACGGTAGGCGAGAGCGGCAAAGTCAAGCTGGTGGCGCTGAGCCTGCCCGAAGAGGGACTTACGCTGAGTGTCACGGACGCATCCGGTAAGCAAATCCAAACGCTTGACTTGTCTTACGTCACGACCGTCGAAGCGCCTGCCGGCTCTGTGATCTGCGTTCCTCTTGGCAACGGACTTATCCTGGCGGAGGTTGAATGGTAAATTGCATGCCCCGAAAAATCGGGGCATTCCGCCAATAAAAATCCGAAAAAAATCCGACTTTTCAAAACAAAAAATATTTTTCAACTTTTTTTGCAAAACCTATTGACAACTCGGTGGAAGCGTGCTATAATATCATGGTGTCCGACAAGGACGTATCCAAAGACAGCAGGTTTCCGTAAAAGCCACGCTTCCCTGCCGAGGAGAGATCAAACAAGTATATTTGCGACTGCGGTCGCTTTGTGAGTCTTTCTTCGCGCGAAGCTATGCTTTGACGGAAGGAAGATTTTTTTATTACTCATTCTCACTGGGAGGTGAAACACAAAATGCCTAGCAATGCAATACTCGAACAAAAGAAGACGATCGTTGCTGAACTGGCTGCAGACATCAAGGATTCCGCAGCAGGCGTAGTGGTAAACTACCAGGGCATCACCGTTGACAGCGATACAAAGATGCGTAAGGCTCTTCGTGAAGCAGGCGTTAAGTATGTTGTTATGAAGAACACACTGACCGGCCGCGCTTGCGATGAAGTTGGTTACGGCGCTCTGAAGGAGCACCTGAACGGCATGACTGCAATCGCTATCAGCAAGAACGATCCCGTTGCAGCAGCAAAGATCCTCAAGGAATACGCTGAAAAGATTCCTTCCTTCGAGATTCTCGCAGGTTACGTTGACGGCGGCGTTATCGACGCAGCAGGTGTAAACGCACTCGCAGAAGTCGGAGGCCAAGCGGTCTTAGGAAGACAAGGCACTTCCAC